>NC_020059.1:1098250-1406000 GCF_000330885.1 Rhizobium tropici CIAT 899 | reverse complement strand
TCACTAGCAGCATTATCGCCGTTGCGATTCATGACCCGATCACGCAAACGGCCGACGACATCGCCCACCGTCGTCCCCTCGCCTACGCCGCTCAGAGGAATATCGAAGCCGGTTTTCTGCTGGAAGCTCATGCCGAGCTCCATAGCCATCAGGCTATCGAGGCCGATATCCTTCAAAACCTTGTCGGGCGTCACCGTGTCTTCGGTCACGCGCAGGATGGCTGCAATCTCTGCCGCGACAAGCGCATGCAGAGCGGCCTGAGCCTCCTCTTCCGATTTGCCTCTGATCAGTTCCCTGAGATCGATGCTGTCTCCCTCGTTGAGGGCCTGATGGCTGCCTGCATGGCGCATCAACGGCTCGAACAGAGAACGTCCGGCAATCGGCAGCAAACGAGCTGCATTCCAATCGATCTCGGCGATCATGACCGCCGCCGCATCGACATCCCCTCTGTCCGCGAGCAGATAACGCTCGACCTGTTCCAGCGCGTCGCGTGCCTTCAACGCCGCCTTTCCGATACGCTTGGAGAGGAGATCATTGACCTCGATGTTGCGGGCAAGGAAGCCCTTGTCGGCGATCGCGCCGAAGCCGACAGCGAGCGCGGGCCTATCTGCGGCCCGACGTGAGCGCGCCAGGCCCTCCAGATAGCCATTTGCCATCACATAGTTGGCCTGACCGGGATTGCCGAGCATGGTCGTTGCCGAAGAGAATAGGAGGAAGAGTTCCAGCCTGTCATCTCGTGTCAGACGATCCAGATTTTCTGCGCCACGAATCTTGACCTCGAGAACGGGGCGGTTGCGTTCCGGCGTCAAGTTGGCAAGGAGCGCATCGTCCAGGACCATAGCGGCGTGAATGACACCCTTCAACGCCCCTTCGGTGCGGAGCGAGGCGAGCAGCGTCTCGACCGCGGCGGCATCGGTGATATCGCAGGCATGCAGCGTCGTAACGGCACCCCGCTTTGCCCAATCTGCTATCGCCTGCTTCGTTTCAGCATCGGCAATGCCGCGGCGTGAGCATAGCGCTATGCGACGCGCGCCCTTCGAAACGAGCCAATCGGCGGCAGACAACCCGAAGCCGCCAATGCCGCCCGCGACCAGGAAAACACCCTTGCCATCGACACGCAGGGATTTCGCGGGTGCGCGCAAGACGCTGTCAACACCCGCAACGGGCGGCCGCACCACGATTTTGCCGATATGGCCGGCATTCTGCATCAGACGGAAGGCATTGCCGATCTCGTCATAAGCGAAGGCGCGATATGGCAGCGGTGTCAGCTTTTCCTCGGCGAAAAGCTGACCGATCTCCCTGAAGATACGCCGAGTGAGATCGGGTACGTTGACCAGAAGCTGATCCGCATCGATACCGAAATAGCTGACATTGCGCCGGAACGGGCGCAGGCCGATCTTACGGTCGGAATAATAGTCGCGCTTGCCGAGCTCCAGGAAGCGGCCAAATGGCTTGACCAGCTCGATGCTCCGCTCCATCGCTTCGGAAAAGAGCGAATTGAGGACAAGATCGACACCCTCGCCATCCGTAAGTCGCCGCACGCCGGAAACGAAATCCAGAGAGCGGGAATCAAGCACATGATCAGCGCCGAGCATTTCGAGGAAGCCACGCTTCTCGACCGTGCCGGCGGTGGCGATCACCCTGGCACCCCTATGCTTGGCAATCTGGAGCGCCGCCAGACCGACGCCGCCGGCAGCTCCATGAATCAGGATGGTTTCACCCGGCTGAATGCGCCCAAGCTCGATCATTGCATAATAGGCGGTCAGAAAAGCGACAGGCACGGTTGCAGCCGCAACGGTGTCCATCCGTTCGGGGAGCTTCGTCACTCCATCGCGGTGAACACGGACATGGGTCGAGAACGCAGCAGGCCCGATCCCCATCACCTTGTCACCCGGCTTGAGATCGTCGACGGCATCGCCAACGGCAAGAATTCGCCCAGCGAATTCCATACCAATGGTGGCACCGGCAAAGCCGTCTTCCAGCGCCTCCTCTGGCAAGAGCCCCATAGCCCACATGACGTCGCGGAAATTGAGGCCGGTCGCTTCGACGGAGACGACAATCTCCCTCTCGTCAGGCACAGTAAGGCCTACTTCCTCCCAGACGACGCTATCCAGACGACCGCCTACATGTTGCCGGATCATCGCCGCGGCAAAATCCCGGCGGCTTGCTTCGACGGCATCAAAGGGACCTGCGGCAACTCTGATCTCCCGGACCTTTCCGGTCGCGCGATCCATGAACCATTCGCGGTTGTCCGTGTCCGCCGTCATGAGGGTATCAACTGCGGAAAACACTCGCCCGTCATCCGCATCGGCATCCAGCAGATGGACGTCAAAGGCATCATATTCGTTTTGAAGAACGCGGCCCAAAGCCCACAAACCGGCATTCACGTCGTCGACGGGGCGAGCCGACAGCGGAGAGCCGCCCGGCGCCAAGATCACCAGTCGAATCCGTGCTCCATCGCCGTGCTGCGACAGCAGGTTCGCCAGTTCGGTGAAGATCGAGAGACGCGATAGTGAGAATTCCGCCGCATCGCCGCGCTTCATGCCGGCAAGATACACGATCCGGCTGGTTTTCCGGTTGACCGGATCGAGAGCGCCGGCAATATCTGTCGACAACGCACTGAGATCGATGACCTTTGCATTCTCACCCAGCTTGCCAAGACCCTTCTTGCCCTGCTCCGACAAGATCAGGATTGGCTCGGCGGTCTCTACGATGGCAGCTGCTTCCGGTTGCCGTTCGGATACAGCCGATACCGCTATCAACGCTCCCTCGGGGAATACCTGCTCACGGATCAGCGGCTTGGCGAAGCCCAAGCTCCCCAGGAGCTCTGCGATCTGCTGCGGTGTGCCGAGCCGCCCAACGGGGAATTCCGGCGACGGGCTATCGGCAAACCAGCCTTCGGAAAGGCCGAAGACGAAATCATTGAAAGCGCTCGGCGCACGATCGACCAGCAACAACCGCGCATCGCCGGCGGCAATCGTCCGGACAGCTCGCTTGATATCGTCATTGTGAAGCATCAGGTGCTGGCTCTGATCGCCGGAGGCGACCACGAGGTCCGCGACATAGCGATCCGTCAGTTTGGCCGGATCGGTGACGACGACATGCGCATCGCGTTCGAATGCGATCTCCAGTGCTCGGCGCACCTGTTCACGCGGTTCGGCAATCACGAGACATGCGCCCGCTGCTGCGGTGATCGTCGCCAGTTTTCGGCTGAAAGCGGCCGAAACCGAGCCGACTTCCAAAACGTATGCGATCACGCCGGCATCGGCCTCGATGGCGGATGTCAATGCTTCCGCGAGCATCGAAAGCCGCCGTTCGCTCAAGGGCGAATGAACAAGCACATGCTCCAGAGTTGCCCCACCCGGAATGTTTGCCCCTTGGGCAGCAGGCTCGCGTTCCAACACGTGCGGCCGTATCGTCGCCAGATGTTCGAGCGTCTCGCGATAGGCATCGCCAACGAGAACACTTTCGGCCACGCGCCCAGCGTCCTCACGATAGATTTCCTGCAACAGCTCGGCCACAGGCGGCAGTGTCGGCTCCAGGGGAACGTGCCACTTGCCGTCTCCAGTCTCAGCGATGCCGGCATCCTCCAGAATGTAGAGGCAATTGACCAGGAAAGACCGGAATTCGGCATCGCCGGGAAGGCCGGAAAATGCGACGGCGCCGTTGCGGTCCGCAACCTTTAGCGCGATATCGTAGCAGGCGCGATAGACTGCGGCTTCGAGAAGAAGGCTTGCATTGTTGAGCGCATGGCTCTCGCCGGAACTGCCGTACGACGGAATCTGCCGTCCGTTAGCGCCCGATTTGTGTACGCCAGCGAAAAGAGCCGAAGGTACGCTCTCATAATGAAATGCAACGGAATCGAGCGTTGCCCTGCGGCGCAGCTGCGTGCGGCGGAAACGACAATCGTCAAGAACGGCAACCGCGCTGCCCTTCGCATCGAACAAGGTGAAACGCGCCTTGATCGAATTCGCGCTGAAACGCTCGATCTCGATGAAGGCTTTGACGATCGATCTTTCCTTGCCGAAAGCTCTCACGGTGCCAAAGTGAACGGGAATATAGGGAGCGCCGGTTTCATCGCCGGAAAATTGATCGAACAATGCGACGAGACCGTGAAAGGCCGCGTCGACAGACATGGGGTTGAGATTATAGCTGGCGAAGGGATGAGACGGCGAGGCCGCCGGCTTCAGGTCCACTTCGATCGCATGATGACCAGACGCCACGGCTTTCGACAGAAGTTGGAAATGCGGGCCGTAATGCAATCCGAAACGTTCCGCGGTTTCGTAGGCCACCTCGGACGTCAACATGGATTTACGGTCCCCGCTCGATCGCGCGGCGGCCCTGCTATCTATCTCCGCCGCCAGCGGCTTGCGGCAACGTCCGACCGCATGCACTGTCCATTCGTCATGGCTGAGGCGCTCGCGCGACCGGATCTCGAGATCTCCCGTCTCGGGTGACAGAATGGTGGACAATTCGACCATCCGGTCCTGAGACAATTCGAGCGGCCGGAAGATTTCGAGATTGGCGATTTCGACTTCATCAGTCCCGTAATAACGCTGCGCAGCCGTTACTGCGATTTCGATAAAGCCGCTGCCGGGCAGGATTGCCTTGCCATCCACCACATGTTCGGCGAGGTCTGGAAAGAGGCGGGCGTCGAGGTGGTTCTTCCAATTCGCACCATTGAGATCGGCGCGCCAGCCAAGCAGCGTATACGGGCTTTTGCGGTCGCGACCGAAAATATCGATCTCGTCCGTCGTCGCATGAGCACGAAGCTCCACCGGCTCGAAAGGCAGGGGCGGCAGCTTGACGAAGGCGTTGCGCGTGGCGCTACTGCGCGTGCGTAGCGCAGGCGCACCGTTGGCAACCGCCCGTGCAAATGACTGTGAGACCGGATCATGGCCATCAACGGGGGCCTCGCGCAACAAAGTCGATATTGCGATTGCCTGAACCGATGCCTGTTTTGCGATCTCCGCGACATAGTTCGACAGGATCGGGCGCGGTGAAATTTCTATAAAGAGATTGCAGCCCATTGCCAGGGCGACCTGACAGCCAGCTTTGAAAAGCACGGGATCGCGAACATTGCGCCACCAATATTGCGTATCCAGCAGGCGCCCATCGCGCAGTTCGCCTGTTACCGTCGAGATGAAGGTCCCAGTGCCGCTATCCGGCGCGAGATCGGGCAGGTCTGCGAAAAACGCCTCCCTGGCACGGTCGATGATGGGATGGTGGAATGGATAGTTGATATCGAGAACATGCGCGACGATCTGAGATTTACGCGCGGCGTCCCTGTAGGCCTCTATCTCATCGGCAGGACCGGAGATCGTTACCGAATTCGGCGCGTTGACGGCCGCGATACATATATTGTCCAGGCCCCTGGCTTTCGCAAAAGCCAGCGCTGCATCCTCGCCAAGCACAACGGCGGCCATCTTGCCCTCACCGGCAAGAAGATCCTGATGCAGCGAACGCTTGGCGACGATTGCAACCGCCTCGGCAGCCGTCAGCACCTTGGCTGCGTACGCGGCTGCGATTTCGCCGACCGAGTGGCCGAAGACCGCGTCCGGCTTGACGCCCATCGACCAGAGACAATCCGAAAGGGAGGCCTGGATCGCGAACAGCAGCGGCTGTGCGATCTTGGTATCGGCCAGGCGGGCAGCAAGATCAGAGGCGACCAGAACATCGGTCAGCTTCTCGCCAAGATAATATTCAAAGAGAGCGCTGAAAGACTGAAAGCATTGCCGGAAATGGCGGTTTTCCTGATAGGCGCCGATGCCCATTCCCGCCCACTGCGCGCCGTTGCCGGAAAAGACGAAGGCGATCTTGGTGGCCTGGGCCGGAGCTTCGCCAGCCTCGCCAGCGGAGTTTCTCCCTGCAAGATGCGCATCGATCGCGGCAAGCACGGCTGCACTGTCTTTTGCGCGGGCTGCGAAACGATGACGCATGGGTTCGCGATTGGCAGCGGCGGAAGCAACGATCTGACGCGCTTCCTTGGGCTCGGCAGTTTCAAGACGGGTTCTGTAGTCTTCGAGCAGTGTCGAAAGAGCCGAGGCCGTGTGAGCGCTGACGGCGAAAACGACCCCCTCGCCTCGGATTGACGGTTCGGGCGGTGCGATCGGATCGGGGTCACTGATGACGACGTGAGCGTTCGTTCCGCCGAAGCCGAAGGAATTGATCCCGGCAAAGCGGGCCTGCTTGGCCGGAAGAAGCTCGATCGTTGATGTATTGACCCGAACGTTCAGGCCCTCGAAATCGATGGACTCATTCGGGTGGTCGAAATGCAATGAGGCCGGTAAGAAATTATTTTCAAGCGCAATCACAGCCTTCAACAGCCCGAAAAGACCGGATGCCGGTTCGGTATGGCCGATATTCGTCTTGATCGAGCCGATCGGTACCGGTGCCCGCCGATTGCGCCCTATGACCTCGCCGATCGCCCAGATTTCGGCGGGGTCGCCGACCTTCGTTCCCGTTCCATGCCCTTCGATGAAGGCGATACGATTGACGTCGATATTGCGTCCTTCATAGATCGACTGAAGCAAGGCGGCCTGCGCCTCACGCGACGGCATGGAGATGCCGTTGGTGCGTCCCGAAGAATTGACGCCTACGGCATGTATCCTGGCATAGCTGCGGTCCTTCTCGCGCAGCGCAACGTCCGTCCGGCGCAATACGATCGCCGCACCACCTTCTGCGCGAACGTAACCGCGACCGTTGTCGTCATAGGCGCGGCAGAGCCCCTCCGGCGATAGCATGCGCGCCTGCGCGAAGCCCACGAAGGACATGGGGTTGAGCAGAATATTGATGCCGCCGACGATCGCGGTATCGATCTCTCCGTTTTCGAGGGCTTTCACCGCCTGGTCGAGCGCTACCAGCGACGACGAACAGGCAGTGTCGATCGTCATGCTTGGCCCGCGCAAGCCGAATATATGCGAGATGCGGTTGGAAACGATGGAAAGCGTGTTTCCAGTCATAAAATACGGGCTACCCGAGGCGGGATCCTCGAGCGTCAGATTGCCATATTCAAGGGAAGATGCCCCGACATAGACGCCCACGCGCTGGCCTTCGAACCCATCGATCGGCAGGTTTGCATCTTCCAAAGCTCGCCAGACAACGTTGAGAAGAATGCGCTGCTGCGGATCCATCTGCATCGCTTCACGCTGGGAAAGGCCGAAAACCGCAGGATCAAAGGCGTAGACATTCTCGAAGACGCCGGCTGCAAAACTGTAAGTTTTTCCCTGGATGCCCACAGCCGGATGCCAAAAGCGCGCAAGATCCCAGCGCTCCTCAGGTATACGGCTTACGGTGCAACGCCCCTCCTTTAGTACGAGCTGCAGTTCATCGATAGAACCCGCCCCAGGGGCAATGCTTGCGCGTCCGATAATCTCAACTGTCATGATCTCTCAGCAATATTCGAAGAAATGCACCAAACTGACCAATATTAACTACTCACGCTAGTATTGCCCGCGTTTTTCAACGACAACAATTTGCGCGCGCAGCATCTATGCGGCAGCGCACCAACCGATGCAATATGCGATCAGTCAAGCTTTCAATTCAAGCCAGAAATCGCAATTCTTGCTTGCGGTGGTTGCAGTTCTTTCACCAAATCAGTTCGCGATGAATTTCCGTTATCGACAAGGCACGATCCGTCACAATCATACAGATGTCGGCATCGATCAGCGAATAGGCTAAGTCAAGCCGCTGTCGTTCCGTTTTTCCCGACTATTGCCCCAGATTTGCCGCCGTTGCCGCTCCCTGGGATGCAATACCAAGCGGGGTACCGATAAGATTCAAGAACTTCCTGATGTCGACGGAAGGATGACGCGATACATAGATGACGTCGCGGCTTTTTACCGGGAAAGTCTGACCTACGATCAGGCTGTCGGGATTGGACATGTCGAAGCGATAGACGATCGGATAGCGTCCCTTGGCATCCGGAACCATTCCCTTACGCAGCAAACCCTCGAAGCGAGCAGGACCGAGCAGGGCTTTGGCGATTTCAGGCTCCTCGTAGCGGAACAGGAAGAAGCCTTTCGCATTGCTCGAATCGTCGATCGCGCCGTGACCCAGCGCAACAGCCTCGAGCAGGTTCAGATCGTTTGCTCCAAACTCTAGGCGGCCGTCTCCGCGAACAGATCCAAGCAGAGTGAAGGTCCTCGGATCGCGGACAAGGAAGATCTGATCGCCCGGCTGGACATAGATATCTTCCGACGGATGCTCAATGATGGACTTCAGCAAAACCGTTCCCGTTCGGCTGCCGCGAACCAGCGTTACATAGGTTTCATAAGGTTGCGTTGAAGGCCCACCGGCCTTGGCGATGACTTCGGTAATCTTTTCCTTGGTCAGATCGAGCGGAACCATGGAAGGACGGCCAACGGCCCCCGAAACCGTGACGGTACGCGACGGCGTGCCCATGCTCGTTACGATAACATCCGGCTCGACGGCCTTGGTCGCCAGCGCCGCCAGGATTGCCTTGCGAGCCTGATCAAGCGTCTTGCCCGCAAATCGAACCGAGCCGGCATAAGGAATTGCAGCCGTGCCATCCGGCTGCACGACGACATCAAGCGATACCTGCTTTGATTGCGCCGTCGAAAACAGGCCATCGGCGCCGGCTTCGAAAATCGTGATCTTCAGTGCATCGCCGACACCGATAACGACGGCGCCAACACCACCACCCATACCAAAACGGCGATTGAGTGTGGATGAAACATAATCGGAAACCAGACGCGCACTGCGGCTGTCGATGTCAACGATATCGAAGACCGCAGCATTTCTGCGACCCAGCTCGACGCTGGATTGCCCGGCGTCCTTTACAATGGCGCCAGCCAAAGGGCCTTCACTGGAGACGGAATTGCACCCCGCAAGAACCACGCAACAAATCACGGCGCCAATACGAAACAATTGAAAACCTCAAACAATTAGCTGCCGTGATTACCTGATGGCATACATCGACATGGAATGCATCAAATCTATCGACGCCTTGAAAAGCATAACGGGCACGCGTCAACAAGCCCAAATAGCGGAAATGCAACCAAAAAAATCAGATGCGCTCATATGAACACACATGGCCCTCAAGAATCGCCAACCCGTTCAGATTTATAGAGGTCAAGGAGACTTGAAGCAATTTTGGCGAGTATTTTTGAAGATTTAAAATTAAAATTTTCTGAAAAGCAAACAGGACCCGTTAAGCAACGGCATTAGCAGAGGGGTCCCCCATCGATAACATTAAAGTTTCGCTGAATCGCATTTATGCCGCTTTCCATAGGACGGGTCTTGCCTTTAAAAGAACTGAGTTCAGACCCGCAACTCACGCAGAAGACGACAAACCACAACAATCGGAGCTTGCTAAATTTTCTGCCATCAGCGAGACATTCCGACAATCTTCGATTGTCTATCGGCGCTTGCAAATTGCCGCAAAAATATACTTCAGGGCGAGAAACGGCTTGGGAGCTGTGGTACGACAGCGGAACGATCCCGTAACTCTCCAGCTCGGCTGGATGCCGATGAAAATAAAGGGTGCGTATTAATGCTTGGTTTTTCAAAGCGTTCACAAAAGAAAGCCTCGAAAAGTCCCCTCGAAATATTTGATCAGTACGAGCAGGGCAAACCGGCTCATCAAAATGCTATCAGCGCCCTCCAGGGATGGAATTGTGCATTTCCGCCGGAGTTCGGTCTCAATGCCGGCACCCTGCCCCTCTACGCGGATGACCGCATCGATTGGGCATTGCAGACTTTCGGATCGATCGAAGGCAGGCGAGTTCTCGAGATTGGCCCGCTTGAGGGAATGCATACCCACATGCTGAACTGCCACCGGCCGGCGCGGATCGACGCCATCGAGGCAAACCGCCTCTGCTTTCTAAGATGTCTGGTTACCAAGCAGATCCTCAACATCGATGCCGCTTCTTTCATGCTCGGCGACATCCAGGCGTGGCTTACGGAAGGCGAAGAGATCTACGACTTCGCACTCGCATCGGGGGTTCTTTACCATATGGCCGACCCAGGCGAATTTCTTCGCTTGCTGGCAAAGCGGGTCAACGCGGTTTTCATATGGACTCATTTCGTTTTGGAGGACGCCATGCCGGAGGGCGACGTGCGGTGGCTGCCCTTCAGCGGCAAGATTGAGACGAAGCTGATAGATGGCATCGAGGTGCGCTATTATGAGCGCAGCTATCACCACGCCAATGCCAACGCGTCTTTCTGCGGCGGCATGAAGGATCGGCACTTCTGGATGCATAGGGACGACATATTGAAGCTGCTGCACGCGTTCGGCTTTGATGATGTTATCATCCGGGATGAATATCTCAGTCATCCTGGGGGGCCGAGCTTCTCGCTGCTGGCCCGGAAGACGTCCAGCGGCGCCTGACGACGCCCGAATGCCAAGGCCTGACATTTGCGATATCGACAGGCATTTTGATAGATGTGAAGCCATGCAGAAGAGAATGACGCCGCTCCATCGCCAATTTCGGTCGTGTCCCCAACGGATAGAAGGGACGGAGAAAATCCGTGCTTTTTAACCTCGAATACGATCATGGCAATGTTATTGAGGGTTATCTGATCCCTGATGGCTTTTCCGAAAAACCGCAAATCAGAGTCTCGGACGCCGACGGCGATCTGATGATCCTGCCGTGTGACCAAGTCAAACAGGCGGTCATCGATTCCGGACGGCACGAAGATGGCCATGTCGGGTTCAAGCTCGATACGACGACCATTCCCGATCTCGCTGAGCGCACGTCGCTGATGATCCATGACGCCAAGTCGGGGCTGCTGATCTACCGCCGGCCGCAGGTATCGAGCACGATTCCGTTAAAGATTGTAAGGCTTGAGACGCAGCTGCTGCCAATGGTCAAATTCGACTACTATTGTGGCCGCAACTTTCAATACGAGCTTTCCTCCGTCGAGCGCTTCGGTCACGAAACGACCCTCCAGGCCTTTCATCTGAACGCCATCCAGTCGATCTATCTTAGCGGCCGGCTGTTGATGCGCAATTATGAAGAATTCCTCGACAAGGGATTCAAGGCCATCGTTCTACTGACCGATCCCTACTACGAACTTGCCCTGCGGATATTCCTTCTGAAGCGAATGGCGAAAACTCAGATTTCCTTCTTCGGCGATCGCGACAAGATCATCCTGGCGCCTGCTGCGGAGCATTTTGCCGAGGTAAGCCTTGAAAACGAAGCCTCTCTCAAGGCAGCTCTGAAGAAGGCTTCTCAGAGCGTCAGAAACGTTCTGGTATCCCCCGTCACCCGGCAATTGGCCACGACCATACCGGAACAGACAGTGACGCGCAGCGATGTCGCCACTGCGATTGACCTTCTCTCACGTTTTGCCGTTGTCGGTTTCGATACGGACAGCCTTTATTTTCAGCAGGCGGTCAGCGAGCTCATCGGGATTTCGGTTGGTGATTTTCCGTTGCCACCGAGACACAGCACCCTCGAGGACGTTGCGGCACGGTTGCGTTCATTGCATATTGCGGAGCTCATGCTCGAAGAAGATTTGATTTTCGATCACTATGTGCGTCAGGCGATGAAACCGACCGCGCCTCAATTGCCAGAAACGATTGCAAGCTGACATGCCGAAGCCAATCATTGAAGACGCGATAGTTCAGGACTCTCCGCGGGTAAGAACGAGCCGGCAAATCCTGCCTTCGCTGTTTCGGCGCAAGCTGCCGGCCCAGCGTGCGCGCACAGATCTCGAGGAGATCGAATATATACCGGTGCATGATGGCAACGAGCCCGAAACGCAGTCGGGGGGCAAGCCGCCCCTGAGGCTTATCGGCTTTATTCTGCTCGTCATCCTGCCTTTCCTGGCAAGCTCGGTCTATTATGCCTTCATTGCTTCGGATCAATATGTAGCGGAAGCGCGTTTCGCCGTGCGGGCCGTGTCGGGAACAGGCGATACCAGCGATGCCAGTGATCCCGGCGGAGCCACCAGCGCTCTCAATATGCGCTCGGCGTCACAAGATGCCTATGTCGTCACCAGCTTCATTCACTCCACCGAAATCCTCAATCGAATCGGAAAGAAGATCGACTATCGCTCCATGTTTATCCGGCAGAATGCGGATTTCCTGTCGCGATTTGGTTCATCCCGATCCGACGAAGAGTTTCTGAAATACTGGAACGATCACGTCACCGCCTATATCGATGTGACTTCGGGCATCATAACGCTGAAGGTCAGAACCTTCTCCCCGGACGATTCCGTCAAGCTTGCGGATGCCATTATCGAAGAGAGCGAAAAGCTCATCAACGAGCTTTCGGAAAGGGCGCGCAACGACATCGTGCAGAGCATGAAGGCCGATGTCCAGAAGAGCGGCAAAGCCTATGGCGATACGTTGATCGCCCTCAATCAGTTTCAAAACGCATCCGGCCTTCTCAGCCCGCAGACACAGGCCAAGAACAGCGGCACGATTCTAACGGGTCTGCTGGCCCAGAAGCTTGAATTCGAAACGCGCCTCTTCGTCATGCGGCAATCCAACGCCCAGAATTCTCCGACTTATCAGCAGCTCAATCTCGCCAAAGAGAGCCTCGATGCGCAGATCGAGAAGATGAAATCGGCGCTGACAGGCCCCGAGAATGCAAGCCTTGCAAAATCCTTGCTGGAGTATTCTAGGCTGGAAACCGATCGCATGATCGCGGAAAAACTCTATGAAAGCTCGCAGAAGAATTATGACGCCGTGCTTGCCGAAGCTCTGCGAAAGACACTATACCTTGCCGTCTTCGTCAAACCCGTACTGCCGGATGAGTCGATATTTCCGCGTCGCGTCAGTACGCCATTGATCATATTGCTTGCACTTATTGTCACCTGGGCGACGCTTTCCCTTATCTGGGCATCCGTAGAGGATCACCGGATATGACGGGAGAAGCAGAATGATCAGCTTCAAGAACGTCTCGAAATTCTTCAAGACGCAAAGCGGCAAGAAGGTCATTCTCGATCGGGTGAGCTGCGAGTTCGAGTCCGGCTATTCCTATGGCTTGCTCGGCGTGAACGGCGCCGGGAAATCGACGACGATGCGCATGATCGCCGGCACCATGCTGCCGAACTCCGGCAGGATCAGCAAGGATGTCCGGGTGTCTTGGCCTCTGGGCTTGAGCAGCGGCTTCAATCCTCTCATGACGGGGCGAGCCAATGTTCATTTCGTCGCGCGCGCCTATGGCGAGGACGTGAGGCGTGTCTCCCGCTTTGTCGAAGAATTCGCCGAACTTGGCGATTATATCGACGCGCCCGTGCGCACCTATTCCTCGGGCATGGGCGCACGATTGGCATTCGGTCTCTCGATGGCGATCGAGTTCGAGTGCTATCTGGTGGACGAGGTTCTTGCTGTTGGCGATGCACGCTTCCAGGAGCGCTGCCGCGTCGCATTCGAGAACAGGCGCAAGAATTCCGACATCATCATGATCTCGCACAGCATGAGCATGATCAATACGCATTGCGACAGAGGTATGGTACTTGTCGACGGCAGACTTATCGCCTTCGATAAGGTAGAGCAGGCTATAGAATCCTATTATAGATTGAACCGCTAGAAGACCAGGGATCGACGGCAAGGCCCAAATATGGCTCATGATACCGAAAACGCGTCAAAAGCGCTTCAGCTCAGCGCGACGGAGCATAGCCGCAATGTGGCCGCGAATCTGTCGGTGGCAGCGCGGAAATTGCGTTTCTCGACATCGAGGCGAAGCCAGCTGTTCAAGGCCGTTGGCCTGCGGCCTCGCCCAATGCAGCAAGTCATCAGCAAGGCCATCCTGGCATCGACCATTCTGCTGCTTGTCATCCCCAATATTGCTTCGGTCTATTACTTCACCGGCGTCGCATCCGATCAGTATCAATCCGAGACGCGTTTTACGGTCCGCACATCTACGCCGGCACTCGGGGGTAATCAGATTACCAAGGTGACCGGTCTGCCGCCGGCACAGATCGTGCAAAATACCCTGATCGTCACCAATTTCATCAAGAGCAAGGACATGGTTGCCGCTCTTGAGGAAAAGGTCGATTTTCAAAAGATCTATGGGAACGACTCGATCGACCGGATCGCGCGCCTGAAAAAAGATGCAAGTTCGGAAAAGCTGCTCGATTATTGGGAAGACATGGTCTCGGTCAAGATCGATGCGAATAGCGGCATCGTGACGGTCAAGGCGCGCGCTTTCACGGCAGCCGACGCCCAGAAGGTGCTACATCAGGTTGTGGCGGCGTCCGAAGTCGTGGTCAACGATGTCAACACCCGCATCTGGCGGGACGTTATAGCGACCGCTCAGGCGAACCTGGACAATGCAAAGGATCAGCTGCAGAAAGCGCGGGACAAGCTTTTGATTGCGCGCAACCAGACCGGCGTCCTCAGCGTCGAGGGATCGTCGACCGTTATCACGAACCTGATCTCGTCCGTTCAGAAGGAAAGAATAGATCTTCAGCAGAAATATGATGCGCTTCTTGGAACGGTCTCCGCCGATGCACCGCAGATGCGCGTGCTCAAACGCGAGATCGACAGTAGGCAGAAGCAGATCGATCAGCTGAACAGCCAAGTCGCTGGGCAGAACAAATCAGAACAGAATCTCGCGGATGTTTCCGTGGATATGTCACAGCGCGAATTGGAGCAGAGCCTTGCCGAGCAGCAATTCGCCACGAGCATGAAGACGCTCGAACAGGTCAAGTTCGTGAGCAAGCAGCAGCTGCTCTACCTCGATACGTTCCTGGCACCCAGCCTGCCCGACGAGGCGGAGTATCCGCAGCGGGCGCTCTGGATTGGCGGAATTTTGGGCGTGACGATCCTTGCCTGGGGTGCTGTTTTCGGCATTCTCGCCAATCTTCGCAATCGTCTGGCCTAGTGTCGCGCGGAAACCCATGCAAGTTTTACGCGACATCCTCTACCAACTGCTTCCAAGACCGCGGCCCTTCGGGGCACCGCCGCAGCATGGCGAGCGCGTGGCAAGGCGCCTGCTCATCTTATCGCGCAACCCCAATCCGAGCTTCAGCTACTATCTCGACGAGCGCGCCAAAACACTCGACCACATTGAAGTCATCATGAAAGGCCTCGATGATCCATTGGATGCTATCGATAGTGATGGGCTCTTCGTCATCATCTGCCGCTACATCAAGCGGCCGCAATTGCGCTGGTTGGAGGAAAGGCGGGACACCCTCGCCGGGGTGGCCTATTTCGTCGACGACGACATTCCGGCTGTTGTTACCGGGAACGAAGCAGGGTGGCTCTATAAGTTCAGGCTGATCAAACTGGCGGTCCGCCCGCTGCCAAGGATCAACAGGCTGCTCACTCACGTGTGGACCTCCACCGATGCCCTGGCAAATGCACTCGCGATGAAAAGCCACAGGATCGATATTCTGCGTCCCCTTCCGGCGGATGCGCCTGAAATCGCAATCAATAGCCGCAATGAAAGCGTCCGGCCGCTGAAGATGGTCTATCATGCCACCGGCGTGCATCGCCGGGAACACGAGTTCCTGATGCCGATCATCAAGGCTGCGATGCAAAAACACGGCAACCTTCATTTTGAGGTTTTTGCCGCCGGCTCCCTCGCCCGGCGCTGGAGCCAACAGGGGATCGACCCGGCGAAAATGACCATCATCCCGCCATTGCCCTGGCCAGCCTATCTCGCCAAGACAATGCATCACCAAGCCGACATCGCTTTGGCGCCTCTCCTGTCGGGAAAGACCAATGCAAGCCGCTCCGACACCAAACGGATCGATATCAGCCGCCTGCAGGCGGCAGCGATCTTTTCCCGGTGCCCCACCTTCGAACGATGTGCCGTCCCTGGCGAGCTTCACATTGGCAACACCGCCGAAGAGTGGATGGCTGCCATCGATCTGCTCGTTGGCGACCACGCCCGCCGGCTTTCTGCCCGCGACGCTACGCGTTGCTCGATCGAGAAAATGCGGCAGCACGCGAGCCCGACATTTCCCGGCATTCGTTTTGAGCCTCTCAGCGGTGCCGACTAGAGCTTGAATTTCCTTCCAGCATGTGGATGAAACCAATATTTCGATGACACTCAAAATCATACCAAACGCCGATCTTGAACGGGAAATATCCGCTGAAGCCCATCTCGGCCTATGGAAATCCCTGGGGGATGATCCGGCTTTCGAGATCAGGTTCTCGCCCTTGCGAAAGAAGCTGGTCGTCATCCATGTGGCCGCGACCAGCGAGCCCATAGATCCGAAACTCTATATCAATCGCGGTTATGGTTTCCGCGAGAAGGATACGGTTTCCCTCCCGGAAGGAAACCGCTTCGTCATCACCGCGGATATCGGCTCGGTTGGCTCGATCTGCGCCCTGCGTGCCGATCCAGCCAGTTTTCCGACATCGTTCAAGTTTGCCGCCAGGGCTTTTGCATCCGAAAAATCAGCCGAAAGATATATTGCAACCCTTCTTCGAAGCGAGGAACAAACCAAACGTATCGATCTCGGCAGACTGCCCCAGTATTGGCTGAAATTGCCCAGACTGCGCTTGCGGCAACGCGCTCCTAGTCTGACGATACAATATGCCGAGGCGAGCTACAGGCTTGCCGCAGAACTGGAGACAACATCGGTGCCGGCGACGGCGGGAACCTGGCTGAGCGTCGTTGTTCCAGTCTATAATGCTCCGCCGCGCTATCTGGATGATCTCGTCAGATCCTTCGAAGCACAGGGGGAAATGGGAGCCGAGCTCATCCTGAGCGATGATGGCTCGACATCTCCGGAAACGCGGCAGTGGTATCAGAGCCAGCAATCAAAGGACAATGTCCGCCTCGTGCTGAAGGAGCGCAACGGCGGCATCGCGGCTGCAACCAATGCCGGCCTGTCCCAAGCAAAGGGGCAATGGATCGCCTTTCTGGATCATGACGATGTGATCGCGCCGCATGCCTTCAAGCTCATCCGGCACACGCTGGAGCAAAATCCGGATGCCAATTTTCTCTATACGGACGAACTTGTGGTCGACGACACCCTGAGGCCGACCGGCGTCATGTTGAAGCCGGCCTATGATTCCGTACTGCTGACGGGCGTCAACTACATCAATCACTTCTCCATCTATCGCCACAGCCGCCTTCGGGAAATCGGTTATCTCCGTACCGGCTACGACGGCTCGCAGGATTACGATCTGCTGCTGCGCTACGTGGAGGGCGTTCCCGAGGAAAGCATTCTCCACCTGCCCTATCCCGCTTACTGGTGGCGCCGCAACGGCAAGACCTATTCACGCCAATTCATGGATGCCGCAACCGCCAACGCCAGAAAGGCCCTGGCCGAACGGTTCGCACGACAGCGGCAGACAGTCTCTGTTGACGGCGCTCTCACCAAGACCTTGCACCGCGTTATCTTCGATGCGCCCCGCGAATGGCCGAAAATCTCTGTTATCATTCCGAGCAAGGACAATTTCGATCTGATCTCGCGCATTCTCGGCGATCTCTTCGAAAAGACAGATTACCCCAATCTTGAAGTCCTGGTCGTCGACAACGGCTCCGCTGACCAGGCCGTTCTCGATCTCTACGAGCACTATCGCAAAAGCCAGCCTCGCTTTTCGGCCGTCATCAATCGGGAACCCTTCAATTTCTCACGCTCGGTCAATCGCGGCCTGAACGCTGCCACGGGCGAGCACTGCCTCATCCTCAACAATGACGTCGAAGTCATCGAACCAGGCTGGCTGAAGGAGATGGTTTCCTGTCTTGCCTATGACGGAGCGGGCATCGTCGGCGCCAAACTGCTCTTCTCGAACGACAATATGCAGCATGCCGGTGTGGTAGTAGGGTTCGGCGGGCTTGCCGGTCACTGGTACTTGAACAAGCCGAAGGAGTTCGGTGGGCCGATGAACCGGCTGCATGTGCGCAACACGATGACCTGCGTAACTGGCGCCGTGATGCTGATCTCGGGTGACTGCCTTCGCAACATCGGCCTCTTCGACGAAGAGAATTTCGCGGTCGCCTATAATGACGTGGATTATTGTCTGCGGGCGCACAAGGCAGGCTATCGCATCATTTGGACACCCTTCGCCTGCCTTTATCACCATGAATCGCTGTCGCGCGGCTCGGACAAATCCGGCGAACGAAAGAAGCGCTTCGAGCAGGAGAAGCAGAACCTGCGCCGGCTGCACGCGACACGGGGCTTCATCGATCGCGCGCTCAATCCGGCCTACAGCCGCGATAAATCGGACCCCAAGATCGTGGTGCCGACGCGCCTGCATATCCCGTCGATGTCTTAGGCTGTGGTGACGATTTAAGGATTTGGGGTTCCCAGTGAGGAGCAAATCAGATTCAAGACTGATTTTTGGAGGTCGGTCATGGATATCGATAGGCTCAGTGCGGAACAGTGGTCTCGGATCGAGCCGTTTGTGCCGGGAGGACGCAAGGGGCGTCGTGGTCCGCGCTCCAATAACAGGCGGTTCGTCGAGGCGCTGGTCTGGATGGCCCGCTCTGGTGGACGTTGGCGTGATTTACCCGAAGGTTATGGCAACTACCAGACCGTCAAGCGGCGCTATTACCGCTGGATCGAGATGGGTGTCCTCGAAAGTTTGTTCGAGGCGTTAGCGCGAGAAGCGGACCTTGACTGGGTCTCGATCGATTCCACCTCCATCCGTGCCCAGCCTCAAGCCGCTGGCGCCCGGCGAAAAAGGGGGGAGCGGACGCCCAGGGCCTTGGCCGCTCACGCGGCGGGCTAGGCACCAAGATCCACGCCGTCGTGGATGCTTTGGGGCTACCGGTGCGCTTCGTACTTGCACCGGGACACCGTGGCGATGTGATTTATGGCAAGGAATTGCTCCATGGCCTCAATCCCAGCCACGTCATCGCCGACCGAGCCTATGATGCCGAACACTTCCACGACACCATTCTGGACGCCGGCGCTGTTCCGGTCATTCCACCACGACCCGGGCGACGACGCCCGCATGCCTGCAATTGGGGCCTCTACAAGGAACGCAACCTCGTGGAGCGCTTCTTTGCAAAGCTCAAGCAATTCCGTCGCGTGGCTACCCGATACGACAAACTCCTCGTCAACTTCAGAGGGTTCGTCATCATCGCTGCAATTGCAATCTGGCTCAAATAGTTAAATCGTCACCATAGCCTAGAGCATTTCCGCTTTTCTTCGAATCGCGAAAATGCTCTATGTTCCTGTTTTTACGCAGTTCCGGACGCTAAACCGCTTCGCACTTTTGCTGGAACAGCCATAGCCCGATCCGCGACCGTTCCTCGTCAAAGCTGAATGAGATCGAGACCTCGGCCGATCTCGCTCTTGGCGATCTCGACTACGCTCTTTTCATGGGTAAACAGGATCGTCTGGAAACGATCGGCCGTAGCAGCCAGCACCTGCAGACCGGCGCTGACGCGCTCGTCGTCGAACGTTTGGAAAATATCGTCGACGATTAGCGGCGCAGGCTCGTTGCGGGCGGAGTAATCCTCGAGAAATGCCAGCCGCAGCGCGAGATAAAGCTGATCGCCCGTTCCCTCGCTCAAGCCGTCAAGCGGCACACGCTCGCCTGCCGCACGCTCGGCCAGCAATTGCAGCGTATCGCTTTCATCATGCGCTTCGACAAGACGGGAGAAACGACCGCCGGTCAGCTGCGAGAACAACTCGCCCGCCCGACTGATGACGGGATCGGCCTGCTTTTCGCGATAGGCTTCCATCGAGCCAGCCAGCATTCGCGCTGCGACCTTGAGGACAACCCATTGCCGGGCAAAGTCCTTTGCCTCCTGCTCAGCCGCAAGCCTCTCGAAAACTGCGTATTCTGCGCTGACCCCAGTTTCCAGAGCCTGTCGTTGGCGGCGGTTCTCAGCCAGCCGGGCCGAAAGCTCACCATGCATGGCGAACTGCCGCTGATCCTCCTCGGTCAACCGCTCGATTTCGAGATCGGCTGCAACCCGCTCAAAGCCGGCAAGCTCGGCGCGAAGCTCGTCTTCGGCCTTGCCGTCAGCCTGCTGGCGGAATCGATCGCGGCTTTCGGCAAGCCGTGCGGCGAGACGCGCACGTTCGCGCAGTCGCGAGAGCAGTGCGGGAAGATCGTCGACACCGCGAAGATCCGCGGTTAGCTGGTCGAGTTCGACGGCAACGGCGGCGAGCGCTGCCTCCTGGCGTGTTACCATGCCCTGCCAGCGCTGCCGCTCCTCTTCGAGACCGTCGCGCTTTTTCAGCTCTCCGCGCATGGCGTTGACCCGGGTATGCAGCGCCTCGGCAGCGGCATCCGGCGGCAGATGATCCAGCTCATAGCCGCTGTTGGCGGCAAGCGTTGCCAACCGCCGCTCGAAATCGGCCATGTCGCGGCGCATGCCGCTAACCCGGCGCAGACGGTTCTCCCGCTCCGCTAGGACATCGGGCAGTTCCTGCCATGCCTTCAGGGCAACATTCGCCATCTCCAGGGTCGTGTCGGACGGCAGCCGGAGCAGTTCGACGGCCTTGGCGAAGGCGGCGCGCCAAGCGACCTGCTGACGTTCCAAGAGCTGCTGCTGATCGTCGAAGCGAGCCAGCCGATCACGCGCGGCCCCGATCTCGCCTTCCCGCGTGCGGCTTTCGCTCCAGCGCTCGGACAGAAGGCGCAGATGCTTGCGCAAGCCTTCCGCAATCGCAGCCGGCGGAAGGCGGCCGCTCTTGTAGCCGGTCGCCTCGACGATATCCTGCAGAGCCGGCAAAACTCGACCTTCCGCCAGTGCATTCTCATCCCGTTGATCGACTAAATCCCGCAAAGCCTTGCGCTCGCGTCGCAGCAGCTCCACTCCGCGGCGCCATTCCAGCATCGTCGATGGATCAAGCGCGTCGACGCCGCAGGGTACAAAAAGCGCCGCAAAGGCTGCCTGTGCATCCTTCAGCGCTTTCTCGTAGCTCTTCAGCCGTCTAGAAGCCTCCTCCCGCTCCCGCAGCAGACGCGCCTGCCGCAAACGATAGTCGGCGTGGCGCGCGACACGATCCGCATCGCTCAGGGCGGCATCGGCCAGACGATCGGCCTCAGCCACCCCAACAGTCAATGCGGCAAGCGCCTTAGCTTCCGGAGCTGCGCCCTCGGTCCATTTCTGCTGGATGGAGGACCATTGCGCATCACGGCTTTCGCGCTCGGCGACGATCTGTTCGCGCGTAACAACCGGCCCGGTGCGCTCGGCATCCGCGAGGATTCGTGCTATTTCCGCCAGCTGCTCATCATAAGTCTGCAGCTTGCCGGTGGCATCGCGCACCTTCGATCGAGCGGCGTCGATCGCATCGCGATGTCCCGTAATCTCCGTCGCTTCCGGAAGCGGCACAGAAAACAATACATCGATGTCACTGACCGGTGGCTGCAGCCGTCCGGCCGCCTCGTGAAGATCGGCCTCGATGCGGCGTATCTGGGTTTCCAGCCCATCAAGGCGAGCCAAGGCGGAGAGATCGCTGCCCAAAGCCTCAAGCTGGTCAATATAAGGTCTCGGATCGATCAGTCGTCCGTTAAGGCTGTCCCTCTCCAGAGTGGTAAGCTGCCTGCGCTCGCTGTCAGCCTGCTCGGCAAGCGACTGCAGCTGCCGCGCGAGCTGCCGGCCTTCGTCCACCAATTCGGACAGGCGCGCGCGGTCGAGGTCACTCGGCTGCTGCCGCTCCAGCTCGGCCTCGGCAAGACCGAGACGGCGGGCAAGTTGGGAAAGCGTCGTGTCGTAGCCAGCGAGTTCCTGATCGACGCGCGGCAGGTCCTGCCGTTGAGCACGGTAGTTGCCGGTATCTGCAAAGAGCTGGGTGATATCGCCCGACATTTGGAGCAGCGCTTCATCGACGTGAACACGCGCGAGGTCTTCCTCGGCACGCACAACGGCTTGTTGAGCACGGCGCAGTTCCTCTTCGCTCGTCTGTTTATCGCGCAGCTTCTGTTCAAGCCGGTCGGCGAAACCGTTCGGTATGGCGGCGAGATCGGAAAGGCCGTCGAGTGCAAGGTTTTCCGCATCGATCTCGGCAAGCAACGGCTGCAGGGTCTTCAGCCGCTTGAGCCGATCCAGCGCCTCGCGCGTGCCGCGGCGCTCCGCCTGCAGGCGCTCCAGCTCCGCTTCCAATTCGGACGCCTCGGCAAGAAGCTTCTTCCAGTCGCCGGATTTCAGCTCGTTGTCCCGCTCAGCCTTACGGGCATTCTCATAGCGATCGAGAGCCTGGTAGAAGCCGCGGTCCTTCGAACGTCGGGCTGCATAGATGCTTTCAGCCTCCGCTTCCAGCGACTGGCGCAGGCGCGACAGACCGGTAAGCCCGGACGCTGCAGAAAACAGCAAGCTGCCGATCTCGCCGCCGCTGCGCAGCATGGCAGTCGCACCCTGCCGCAGCCGCTGTGAATCGAGGCCGAAGGCGCGCTCGAAGACATCGCGGCTCAGATTGCCGAGGAAGGGCGCAAGCGCATCGTCGGCAAGCGCCGTCTCCTTGTCATCGGGCGCGAGAAGCGTCCCCTTGCGGCCACGGCGGCGGCGAAAACTTAAGCATGCGCCATCGCGCGCGCTGAGATCGGCGCCGATCCGCAGGGTATTCGGCTCATGCAGGAAGCTTTGCTCAGCAGCGGCCGGGAAACCGAAGAGAAGATCTGAGATCGCGCTTAAAGCCGAGGATTTACCCGCTTCGTTCGGACCATAGATCACATGCAGCCGTGCATCGGGGCGAAAATCGATCGATCGATCGGTCAGCGCGCCGTAGCGGAGAATATCGAGCCGGGCGAAGCGCATCAGCCTGCTCCCTGCCCGCGCGCCAGCAGCAGTTGCCGCGCCTCTTCGATGAGAGTGTCCATGCTGTCGTCCAGCGGCAGTTCCGTTGCGCCAAGGCCACCCGGCAGGCGCACGGCGATCTCGTCGATCAACCGACCTGCTTCCACGGCTATATCAGCATCGCCGGCATGTTCAGCGAGGAGCTGGCGCAGATCGAGCGCGCCGTCCGTGTCCGCTGCTCTCTCCGGCGGCGGTTCCAGCCGCAGCTCCAGCTTTTCCAGCCAGATATCCTCATGCACGCGATGGCAGGCCGCTTCCACCTCGTCGCGCCATTGCTGACGGTTGGCAGCGATCGCACCCTGCAGCGGCGTTACGCCGGAAAGCCGGACGCGCAGCGCGGTCATGCGCCCTGCCATCTCATCGGCCAAGGGCCGTACCGCCTGCTCCACATGACGCAGGATCGCCGCCTGATCGTCCTCCGGTCCAACCACGATATCGACTTGCGCAAAGCGCGCCTCATCGACGATCAGACGCTGATGATCGATCCGCCCGTCTTCGACGGTTACCAGCACCGCTCCCTTGGCGCCGCGCTCGCGGATGTTGCGGCCCTGCAGATTGCCCGGAAAGATGACGAGCGGGTCCTGCGCGACCACTTCATAATCATGCACATGGCCGAGCGCCCAATAATCATAACCGCGCGAGCGCAGATCATCGACGGAGCACGGCGCGTAGGGTGCGTGCGGCTCGCGGCCGGTGAGCGAGGTATGGAGAATGCCGATATTGAACCAGCCGGAAACGGGTGCCGGATAGGTGATCGCCAGATTGTCGTTGGCGGAGCGTTCGGCAAAGCCCTGGCCGTGCAGCGCCACCTTCAGCGCCTCCAGCTTGACACTGCCCGGCTTGCCGGTCGGAAATTCATGGACGTTTGCTGGCAGAGTGATGGTCTTGGTGATGACGCTCGCCGCATCGTGATTGCCGCGCAGCAGATAGACCAGAATGCCCGCCCTCTCCAGCCGCGCCATTTCGCGATTGAAGAACAGGCCGATCTTGTTGTCCTTCCAGTCGCCATCATAGACATCGCCGGCGATGACGAAGAAATCCACCTGCTTTTCGATCGCCAGCCCCACAAGGGTCGAGAACGCCTTGCGGCTCGCTTCGACGAAGACCGCCGCAACGGCGGCATCCTTCAAGGCAAGGCCCTGGAACGGGCTGCCAAGATGCAGATCGGCGGCGTGAATGAAGCTGAAAGAGGGCATGAGCTCCGATGTCGTCAGAAATCCGATCTCCCCTTTTAAGGAAACGAAGGCGTTGTGAATACCGCGCCGGCGGCTTCATCCAACGGTTTCGTAAGCCGGCCAGCGCCTGCCATGTTTCTCAGTCACGCGATTGCGATCCTCGATCACCAATGTGCGCTTGTGGCCCTGTCGGACGGCTGCTACTGCGCTATCATCTTACGAATAAAAGAGAGGAGACTTTTCATGAGACATCATGCCTTTGGACGGACGCCCTTTATCGTGACGGATGTCGGTTTCGGAGCCTGGCAGATCGGCGGCGCATGGGGCGATGTCAGCGAGGTCGACGGCCGCGCAGCCTTGAACGCAGCCCTTGACGCCGGCATGACCTTCATCGACACCGCCGACGTCTATGGCGACGGCCGCTCGGAAAAGATCATTGCCGATGTACTGAAGGCACGCGGCGGCGAGCGCCCGATGGTGGCGACGAAGGCCGGCCGCCGGCTGAGTCCACATGTGGCCGACGGCTATACCAAGGCCAATCTGGAGGGCTTCATCGACCGCAGCCTGAAGAACCTCGGTGTCGAGAGCCTTGATCTCGTGCAGCTTCACTGCCCGCCAACCGAAGTTCTTTATCGACCGGAGGTTTTTGCCGGTCTCGACGGATTGCAGAAGGCCGGCAAGATCAAGGCGTACGGTGTCAGCGTCGAGAAGGTCGAGGAAGCGCTGAAGGCGATCGAATATCCGGGGGTCGTCAGCATTCAGATCATCTACAATATCTTCCGTCAGCGGCCCGATCATCTGTTTTTCAAGGAGGCCAGGCGCAAGAACGTGGCCGTCATCGCCCGCGTTCCCCTCGCCTCCGGCCTGCTATCCGGCAAGATCACCCGCGATACGCAATTTGCCAGCGATGACCACCGCAACTTCAACCGCCACGGCGAAGCCTTCGATGTCGGCGAAACCTTTGCGGGCGTGCCGTTCGAAGTTGGTCTGCAGGCCGTGGAAGAAGTGCGCAAGCTGGTTCCGGCCGGTGCCAGCATGGCAGCCTTTGCACTCCGCTGGATCCTGATGAATGACGCCGTCACCGTCGTCATTCCGGGTGCGCGCAATGCCGAACAGGCCAAGGCCAATGCCGCCGCGGCCGATCTCGCTCCGCTTTCGGCCGATGTCATGGCAGCAACGCGCGAAATCTACGAGCGCCTGATTGCACCGCACGTTCATCATCGCTGGTAGGGCCATTTTGGCATGAATAGCCGGGACCACGTTCCGGCTATTCGAAAATCAATTCGAAACCGAAGAGGAGGAAGAGAATGAAAGTAGCGCTGGTAACGGGGGCATCGCGCGGCCTTGGCGCCGTAATCGCCTTGCAGCTCGCTGAGGCCGGCTGGGCCGTCGCCGTCAACTATGCGAGCGACACTCAGGGGGCAGAGAAGATCGTCGATACCGTTCGGCGGCGCGGTGGCCAGGCTTATGCCGCAAAATTCAGCGTGATCGACAAAGACCAGCTCGTGGACGGTCTGGAAAAAATCAGGGCATCGCTCGGACCGGTCGATCTCATCGTCAACAACGCGACCGGCCCTCAGCCGGACATGCCGCTCATGGAACAATCCTGGCGGACTTACCTCGATCAGCTCGAATTCTTCGTCAAGGCGCCGCTGGAATTGCTGCAAGTCGTATTGCCGGACTGGCGGGCGCGCAAGTCGGGCCGCATCATCAACATCGGTTCCGAGATCGCAGAACTCGGCAATCCTTATGTCGGAAACTACGCCGCGGCGAAGGGCGCCATGCTCGCGATGACGCGCTCCTGGGCGAGAGAGCTCGCGCCGGAAGGCATCACCGTCAATCTCATCGCGCCGGGCTGGATACCGGTCGAACGCCATGCCGATGCGTCGCAGCAGGCGAAGGACGGCTATCTCGCGCAGACGCCCCTTGCCCATTTCGGCAGGCCGGAAGATATCGCCGATGCCGTCGTCTTCCTCGCCTCGAGCAAGGCAGATTTCATCACCGGCCAGAAACTCGCGGTCAATGGCGGCCGGACGCTGCTCTGACTCTGCGCTTCGGTAGCAAAGCTCATCAGCCGAAGCTGTGGTCGTGGCGCCGCCTCGCACCTCAAGCAGCCATCCGACGCCGGCTCCGCGGTTTGGAGCGGGCATCTATTTTTTCGAGGTTTGTTTTCGGCCGCGAGTTGTCGTCCTTTCGGGTATGCTGCGCCCATATTCGCTCCACCATGCGGTCAAGGCTTCCATGGTAGGTCCAAGCCCCCTTGCCTTCGCGGTGATTTCATATTCCACGCGA
Organism: Rhizobium tropici CIAT 899; assembly: GCF_000330885.1. Lineage (NCBI taxonomy): Bacteria > Pseudomonadati > Pseudomonadota > Alphaproteobacteria > Hyphomicrobiales > Rhizobiaceae > Martinezella > Martinezella tropici. Next base: position 1,379,899 of record NC_020059.1, on the reverse strand, counting down.
GGCGGAACTTCGGCAAAGACAGTGCGTGAGATTAGACCATCAGCCTCCAGCTCCCGCAATTGCGTGGTCAACATGTGCTGCGTGATGCCTGGAATGGCCTTGCGCAGCTCGTTAAAGCGATAGATCCGCTGGTTGAGAAGCCACATGATTTCCAGCTTCCATTTTCCGGAGAGTAGTGTGAACGCACGGCGCATCTCTTCATGCATATTGATGCCTGGTTCATTAGTCTGGTTTTCCATACTTACCACACCAAATTCATCCTACTTGTATAGATTCATTTAATATCACATTTTCAATCAGCAGACCGGAGAAATGGCGGATCGCCATTCCGGACATCGAAAAACTTGAAACGGAGCAAGCTGCCGGAGCCATTCGGCGGCAACGGATATCCCATGTCTGAATTCTATGTTTACTGGGCCGCAACGGCCTTGCTAATCCTGCTGTACCTGGCCTCCGCCGTGACCTACGTCGCCAAAACCGAATGGGTACGGCAAACGATCCTCGGCTTTGGCTACCCCAGCTATCTCGTCAACCTTTTGACTTTCGTGAAGCTCGCCGCCATTGCCGCTATTCTATCGCGGTTCAACGTCGCTATCAGCGATCTGGCCTATGCGGGCATGTTGTTTCACCTCCTGCTTTCCGGACTTGCTCACATTGGCGTTCGAAAACCCGTAGGCGCTCTGCCGGCTATAGTCGGACTGGCATTGCTCGTAACCTCCTTCGCCATGCAGAACGCGGGACGCGAAATTCCCTCACCATACGCATTTGCGATGGCGCTCTAATTGCCAAACCCGAAAGGAAATCGAATGGGAAAGCTAACCGGAAAAGTGGCTATCGTCGCCGGTGCCGGCAGGGGCATCGGACGTGCCACGGCGGAACTCTTTGCGGCGGAAGGCGCCAAGGTCGCCGTATTGTCGCTCACCCCAGCCAACGTGAATGCCGTCGTCGCTCACATCCAATCCAAGGGAGGAACCGCGCTCGGCGTGGTCTGCGATCTGAGCGACGGCGAGCAGATCGCCGAGGCAGTGGCAAAGGTGGTGCAGACATTCGGAGGGATCGATATTCTGGTGAATGTCGCATTCGACCCGACCGTCGTTCACTCCTCGATCCTCGATCTCTCCGTAGAACAATTGCAACGCAACTTCGATATGGGCCCGATTGCATATCTGCGAACCATGCAGGCCTGCTATCCATACCTGAAAGCCAGCGGAGAAGGCCGTGTGATCAACTTTGCGTCTCTGGCAGGCATTCTCGGCATGTCCCCTTACGGTCCATACAACCTCGCCAAGGAGGCCATACGTGCTCTCACGAGATCCGCTGCCCGCGAGTGGGGTCCGGACAATATCACCGTCAACAACCTCCTGCCCGTAGCCGACACTTGGGGCGCAGGGCCCGACACTCCTCCACCAACGAATGCCCTTGGCCGCTTCGGCTCACCCGAAGACGATGTCGCACCCGTCGTCCTGTTCCTTGCCAGCAGCGATTCGAGATTCATCACGGGTTCAAGTCTGACGCCCGATGGTGGCCAGATCATCGACAGCGCCCGATAGCTCCCGTTGGAGCACCGCATGAACACATCGGCGTTCATCCTGCCCGATGCGGATGGCGATTGCGGATCGGAAATCACCCATAAAAAAGGGCCCGCTCTCGCGGGCCCCAATCTTGTCCACCCCGCAAGGCTAAAGCCTCACAGCGGGTGAAACGAATTAGCTGTTGACCGAATCCTTCAGGCCCTTGCCGGGCGTGAACTTCGGTACGTTGCGGGCAGGAATATCGACCTCGGCGCCGGTGGACGGGTTACGGCCCTTGGTGGCTGCACGGTGAGAAACGGTGAAGCTGCCGAAACCAGCAAGGCGAATGTCGCCGCCCTTCTTCAGTTCGGCCTGGACAGTATCAAAAACAGCGTCGACAGCGGAAGCAGCGTCAGCCTTCGTGATACCGGCCTTCTCGGCCACTGCGGACACGAGCTCATTCTTGTTCATGTTTCCACCCCTTTCTCTGGTATGAAACGACTTATCAGTAAGCGGGGTGCAAATGGGAATGCTCTTACCCGCCGCAACCCCAAAAGCCCTGCAAATCAAGGAAAAGCAAGCGTTGGCATACGCTTTTCACAAAAAAGACCGGCAAAAATGCCGGTCTTTTCGTCCATTTATGTCAATTCGACAGAATTGAGGCGAAGGGGCTCAATGAGCGATGGTAGAACCCACTTCGTCGACGCCTTCGACCGTTGCGATCACAGGCGTTTCCACGGTGCCATCCCACTCGATCGGCTCAGGACGGCGAACAAGCGCGTGCTTGATCACCTCGCCCATGCGCGACACGGGGATGATTTCCATGCTGTTCTTCACGTTGTCCGGAATCTCCGCCAGATCCTTGGCGTTTTCTTCCGGGATCAGCACCTTCTTGATGCCGCCGCGCAGTGCCGCGAGCAGCTTTTCCTTCAGGCCGCCGATCGGCAGCACACGGCCGCGCAGCGTGATTTCACCCGTCATGGCAACATCCTTGGAAACCGGGATGCCGGTCATGATCGAGACGATTGCCGTTGCCATGGCGACACCGGCCGACGGACCATCCTTCGGCGTCGCACCTTCCGGCACGTGCACGTGGATGTCGCTCTTGTCGAAGCGAGGCGGCTCGATGCCGAAATCGACGGCGCGCGAGCGGACGTAGGAGGCCGCCGCCGAGATCGATTCCTTCATGACTTCCTTCAGGTTGCCGGTGACCGTCATGCGGCCCTTGCCCGGCATCATCACGCCTTCGATCGTCAACAGCTCGCCGCCGACTTCAGTCCAGGCAAGACCGGTGACAACACCGACCTGATCGTCGCGCTCGGCTTCGCCGTGGCGGAAGCGCGGCACGCCGAGATAGTCGGAAATATTCTCCGCCGTAACGGCAACCGACTTTACCTTGCCCTTGATGATCTCGGTGACCGCCTTGCGGGCGAGCTTCATCAATTCGCGCTCGAAGTTACGAACACCGGCTTCGCGGGTGTACTGCTGGCTAATCGCCATCAGGGCGCCGTCGGTGACCGAGAATTCCTCCGGCTGCAACGCATGTTCCTTGATGGCCTTCGGCAGCAGGTGCCGCTTAGCGATCTCGCGCTTCTCGTCTTCGGTATAGCCGGCGATACGGATGACTTCCATGCGGTCCATCAGGGGCGCAGGAATATTCAGCGTATTCGCCGTCGTGATGAACATCACGTCCGACAGGTCATATTCGACTTCCAGGTAGTGATCCATAAAGGTCGAGTTCTGCGCCGGATCCAGGACTTCAAGCAGAGCCGAAGACGGATCGCCGCGATAGTCCTGACCGAGCTTGTCGATTTCGTCGAGCAGGAACAGAGGGTTGGACTTCTTTGCCTTCTTCATCGACTGGATGACCTTGCCGGGCATCGAGCCGATATAGGTGCGGCGGTGACCGCGGATCTCGGCTTCGTCGCGAACGCCGCCAAGCGCCATGCGGACATACTCACGGCCGGTCGCCTTGGCGATCGACTGGGCGAGCGAGGTCTTGCCGACGCCCGGAGGGCCGACGAGGCACAGGATCGGGCCTTTGATCTTCGTCGCGCGAGCCTGGACGGCGAGATATTCGACGATGCGTTCCTTGACCTTCTCCAGGCCGAAATGATCCGCTTCGAGGATCTTCTCGGCGTTGTTCAGATCGGTCTTGATCTTCGACTTCTTGTGCCAGGGGATGCCCAGCAGCCAGTCGAGATAGTTGCGCACCACGGTCGCCTCAGCCGACATCGGGCTCATCTGCCTGAGCTTCTTCAGCTCGGCATCGGCCTTTTCCTTGGCTTCCTTCGACAGCTTAGTCTTGGAGATGCGCTCTTCCAGTTCGGCCATCTCGTCGCGGCCTTCCTCGCCGTCGCCGAGCTCCTTCTGGATCGCCTTCATCTGCTCGTTCAGATAGTATTCGCGCTGCGTCTTCTCCATCTGGCGCTTGACGCGCGAGCGGATGCGCTTTTCGACCTGCAGAACCGAAATCTCGCCTTCCATGAAGCCGAGTGCCTTTTCCAGGCGAGCCTTGACGCTGGTGGTTTCCAGCATTTCCTGCTTTTCGGTGATCTTGATCGAAAGATGCGATGCAACGGTGTCCGCCAGCTTCGAATAATCATCGATCTGGCTGGCTGCACCGACCACTTCCGGCGAAATCTTCTTGTTGAGCTTCACATAGCTCTCGAATTCGGAAACGACGGAGCGGCTCAAAGCTTCGAGCTCGACCTGGTCTTCTTCCGGCTCATGCAGGACATGGCCAAGGGCTTCGTAGAAGTCTTCACGGGCGGTATATTCATCGATTTCTGCGCGCGCACGGCCTTCCACCAGCACCTTGACGGTGCCGTCGGGCAGTTTCAGCAGCTGCAGGACATTTGCAACGGTACCGACCTTGTGGATGGCGTCCGGCGCGGGATCGTCATCGCTGGCATTGATCTGGGTGACGAGCATGATCTGCTTGTCCGAACCCATGACCTCTTCCAGCGCGCGAATGGATTTCTCCCGTCCGACGAACAGAGGCACGATCATGTGGGGGAAGACCACGATGTCGCGCAACGGCAATACCGGATAGGCAATGCTGTCGTGTGCCGCAGACGTTTTCTTACTCATGTCATTTCCTTTCCGTCGTCCCGTTCCCGGGCTCTCTGCCGGCTTGGGGGAGTTAGCCGGCTCTCTCACTTGGTAAACAAGTGGAGCTTCACACTGCCTATTTCAAGTCACAGGAAACGCCCGCCAGAAGGCAACGATCCCGCATATACGCAAGGAGGAACGCAACAATAAAACACCAAAGCCCGACAACTCGAACGCTGCCGGCGACGTTAATATCCGAAGAAAAACGCCGGGCCTGCGCCCTGTCCGCCTCGTGCTCCAGAATCATGCCATCATGGCCGCAGCAGGGGCTCTTCACAACCGGTTCCGACGGCATTCCCTTAAGCTTATCCAAGACTTTATCAGCAAACCGGGCGATTTTTCAAACAGAAAGGGGCCCGTCGATGACGAGCCCCCGATTCGTGATCACGGATGATGGATCAGGCTGTTGCGTTGGCCTTCTCCTCCTGCCGGTCGGCATAGATGTAGAGCGGGCGGGCCGAGCCGCGAACCACTTCCTCGGAAATGACCACTTCGCGCACGCCTTCCAGCGCCGGTAGTTCGAACATGGTATCGAGGAGGATCTTCTCCATGATGGAACGTAGACCACGGGCACCCGTCTTGCGGACGATCGCCCTGCGGGCGATTTCGCGCAGGGCATCCTCGTGGAAGGTGAGCTCGACATCCTCCATCTCGAACAGGCGCTGATACTGCTTCACCAGCGCGTTCTTCGGCTCGGACAGGATCTGGATAAGCGCATCGGCATCCAGATCTTCCAGCGTCGCCAGAACGGGCAGACGGCCGATGAATTCCGGGATGAGACCGAACTTCACCAGATCTTCCGGCTCCAACTCGCGCAGCACTTCGCCGACACGGCGGTCATCCGGTGCCTTGACGGTCGCGCCGAAGCCGATCGAGGTCTTCTCGCCGCGGGCGGAGATGATCTTGTCGAGGCCGGCAAACGCACCGCCGCAAATGAAGAGGATGTTGGTCGTGTCCACCTGCAGGAATTCCTGCTGCGGATGCTTGCGGCCGCCCTGCGGGGGAACCGAAGCCACCGTGCCTTCCATGATCTTCAGAAGTGCCTGCTGCACGCCCTCGCCCGAGACGTCGCGCGTGATCGACGGATTGTCCGACTTGCGGGAAATCTTGTCGACTTCGTCGATGTAGACGATACCACGCTGTGCGCGTTCGACGTTGTAGTCGGCAGCCTGCAGCAGCTTGAGGATGATGTTTTCGACGTCTTCGCCGACATAGCCTGCTTCGGTCAGCGTCGTCGCATCGGCCATGGTGAAGGGCACGTCGATGATGCGGGCGAGCGTCTGGGCAAGATAGGTCTTGCCGCAGCCGGTCGGGCCGACAAGCATGATGTTCGACTTCGCCAGCTCGACGTCACCGTTCTTCGATGCGTGAGCGAGCCGCTTGTAATGGTTGTGAACGGCTACGGAGAGGATCTTCTTCGCCTGCCGCTGGCCGATGACGTATTCGTCAAGAACCTTGATGATGTCCTGCGGGGTCGGAACACCGTCACGAGACTTCACCATCGAGGATTTGTTTTCCTCGCGGATGATGTCCATGCATAGCTCGACGCACTCGTCGCAGATGAATACGGTCGGTCCGGCAATCAACTTCCGGACTTCATGCTGGCTCTTACCGCAGAACGAACAATAAAGCGTGTTCTTTGAGTCGCCGCCGTTGCTGCCGCTGACTTTGCTCATATCACTTTCCTTCCAGCACGCCGCAAATTTCCAACTTGAAATCGCGGTCCACTCTATGCGCCCGCCGGACCTGCCCCTCGTTTGCAGATCGCGGCGCCCTTCAGGGTACTGAACGCAGGCCAGGCAACCAAACCGGAACTGCGTGGCAACGATCCCCCTTCGAATGCCGAATGCTATGTCATAAAAACGCTACATAGCATTAATGCGTACTATTACCGCGTTCTGCTCCACATTAAACCCCTATTCGATCACAAATGGGATAGAACTGTGGCGTAGAAGTCACCGCCTAGTGGATAATCACGAGGCGGTTTCACCTTCTATTTCAGTACGCGACGTCAGCACCTTGTCGATCAGACCCCATTCCTTGGCCTCGTCGGAAGACATGAAATGGTCGCGATCGAGCGTCTGCTCGACCTCTTCATAGGTCCGGCCGCAATGCTTGACGTAAACCTCATTAAGACGGCGCTTCATCTTGATGATGTCGCGTGCGTGGCGTTCGATGTCCGAAGCCTGACCCTGGAAACCGCCCGAAGGCTGGTGAACCATGATCCGGGAATTCGGCGTTGCGAAACGCATGTCCTTGTCGCCGGCGGCCAGAAGCAGCGATCCCATCGAGGCAGCCTGGCCGATGCAGAGCGTCGAAACGGCCGGCTTGATGAACTGCATCGTATCGTAGATTGCCATACCGGCAGTGACAACGCCGCCCGGCGAATTGATATAGAGAGCGATTTCTTTCTTCGGGTTTTCGGCCTCAAGGAAGAGAAGCTGTGCGCACACCAGCGTCGCCATATGGTCTTCGACCGGTCCGGTTAGGAAAATGATGCGTTCCTTCAGCAGGCGGGAATAAATGTCATAAGACCGTTCCCCGCGGTTGGTCTGCTCGACAACCATCGGCACCAGAGCCATAGCTGTATCGACTGGATTTCTCATGTGCGTCCTTTATCAAACTTGTCCCGGCGACGGAAACGCCGGGAATCGGAGTAAAAATCCTTTACTCCTACATAGAGTGTCCCTGCCCTTCACTTCAAGACGCCCGAAAGCATAACGTCAAAAAGCTCTAAGGACCTGCGAAGCGTTCACAAAGCATTTCTAACCGCGGCTCTCCGAATGCCAAGGTGCTGCAGCGACACGCAAGCTGCAACTCACCATATTTCCAGATCGCAAGGTGAAGGAAGCGTGAAGGCCCGGATCGGGCCGACGTACATCTTCAGCACAGGCAAAATTTACCAAGGCACTTAAGGAACTTGCCATCTTATTGGGCAAGGATGAAACGGACACGGAAATCGTCGCGCAGTTTGCGCCGGTAGCCGAAAACAGCGGAGACGTCCGATCGTGCTGAATATGACCACAGGCCTGACCATCTGGTGCTCGGAAGCCATAACGCTGGCGACCGTTCTCCTTCTCGCCTGGCGGCATGATCGCAAATCCCCAGCCTATTTGATCTGGGCACTGGGTTTCACCGTCAGCGCCGTGGGATTCGCGTTGGTGGCTGCTCGAGGTCTCATCCCCGATATATGGTCGATCCAGATCGGCAATGCCGTAGCCCTGCTCGGCGAAAGCGCCTGGATCGTCGGATTCCGCGTCTTGGACAGGCGCAGACTGGAATGGTCCGCATTCCTGCCGCCGGCCATCTGGCTGATCGGCGTCAGCCTTCCCTGGGTCACCGGCAATTTCGCCAATCGCGTCATCGTCTATGATCTCGCGGGCGCAGTCGGCGCGACCTTGCTGGCTTTTGCCGTGCATCCGGGCGACGGCCGACGGGAGCCGGCGCGCGGGCAACTCGGCATCGTCTTCGTGGCGCTCGCCTGCTTCTGCTTCGGTTCTGCTCTGTGGATGGTGCTTGCTGCCCCTTCACTGGAAGAGGCCATGATCTATCGCGGCTACATGGCGCTTGGCTATGGACTGCTCGTCATCATCGCCATCGTTCTCAACGGCAAGCTTCTCATGGAGCGCGCCGAGCGCCGCTGGCGGGCAATATCCATCACCGATACTCTGACGGGAGTTCTGAACCGGCGCGGGCTTCAGGAAAGCTACGAAATTCTCGTCGGCAAGGGGCAGCAACAACAGCAAAAGCTTGCCGCCCTGCTGTTCGATCTCGATCATTTCAAGAAGATCAACGATCGCCATGGCCATCAGGCGGGCGATGCGGTGCTCGTCGAATTTGCCCGCATTGCCCGTCAGTTCGTGCCTCGCACCGGCGCATTTGGCAGAATGGGCGGGGAGGAATTCGTCGCCTTCGTTCCGATAGACGAGCAATCGCAGGCCGAGGCGCTGGCGGAAACCATCCGCGCTGATTTCTGCCGGGTACCGCTGCTTGCCGGCCGCACGCTAGTGCCGGCAACCGTCAGCATCGGCGTTTCGATCATGCCGCACGATACCGTCAGCTGGGATCGTCTTATCTCTTTCGCAGACCATGCGCTTTACGCTGCCAAGCGCGCAGGCCGCAACTGCACCATCCTCTTCAACGAAACTGAGACTGCCAGGGAGCCCGATGCCGCATTTGCAGCGGACGAAGGCGAACTCGTGCCGACCCTCGACGACCAGATCCACGCCTTGCGGCGCATGGGTACACTCGCGAGGATGTGATCGGCTTGTTCGGCGCATCCCATTCTATCGGCTTTGGTTTGACCAAATTGCATAGCCGCCCAACACGACGGCCATTCCCCAACGCAAAAAGCGCGCCTGAATAGCGCGCTTTCGCAAATTTGACAGCAATGTCCAGCCGTATCAGCCGTAACGACCGGTGATGTAGTCTTCCGTGCGCTTGACCTTCGGCGCCTGGAAGATCTGCTCGGTCTGGCCGTATTCGATCAACTCACCAAGATACATGAAGGCAGTGCTGTCGGAGATACGGCTCGCCTGCTGCATATTGTGCGTGACGATAACGATGGTGAAGTCGCCCTTCAGCTGCGACACGAGTTCTTCGACCTTGGCGGTCGAGATCGGATCCAGAGCCGAGGTCGGTTCATCGAGCAGCAGGACTTCAGGGCGAATGGCGATGGCGCGAGCGATGCAGAGGCGCTGCTGCTGCCCACCGGAAAGGCCAAGTCCGCTCTGGTGCAGCTTGTCCTTGACTTCGCTCCACAGCGCCGTTTCCGTCAGCGCCGCTTCGACGCGGGCGTCCATTTCCGACTTGGAGACCTTCTCATAGAGGCGGATGCCGAAAGCGACGTTCTCATAGATCGACATGGGGAACGGCGTCGGCTTCTGGAACACCATGCCGACCTTGGCGCGCAGATCGTTCAGATCGACGTCCTTGGTGAGGATATTGCGGCCATCCAGCAGAATCTCGCCCGCAACCGTCTGACCCGGATAAAGGTCATACATGCGGTTGAAGGTGCGCAGCAACGTGGACTTGCCGCAGCCCGAAGGGCCGATAAAGGCGGTGACCGCATTCTTGCGGATGTTCATATTCACGCTCTTCAGAACGCGATGGCCGTTCTGATAGGTGAAATCGAGGTTCTTCACCTCAAGTTTCGCCAGACCGAGATCCGACTGGGAAGCAGCATCCTTCCCCGGTTGTGCGTTGACGCTCTGGAAATTGCTGTCGCTCATGTTCATGGTCTCATTCCTATCGTTCGGCGGCTGCGTCACTGGCGGCGCCCACTCAAGACACGGGCAAGGATGTTAAGCGCAAGGATGGCAACGGTGATAATCAGCGCGCCGGCCCAGGCAAGTTGTTTGAGATCCTCACCGGCATCGGCGGCGAGCGTATTGATCGCAACCGGCAGCGTGGCGATCGGACCAGTCAGGTCTGTATTCATGAATTTGCTGTAACCGGCCGTAAAGAGCAAGGGCGCGGTTTCGCCGCTGATGCGGGCGACGGCCAGCAGGATGCCGGTGAGGATGCCGGTCCAGGCGGAACGGTAAACCACCATCATCATGGATTTCCAGCGTGGCGCGCCGAGCGCTGCGGTCGCCTCACGAAGCGCGTTTGGCACCAGCAACAGCATGTCCTGCGTCGTGCGGTTGACGACCGGAAGCGCGATCAGCGCCAGCGCAAGGATGCCGGCGATAGCGGAGTTGCCATGCATGGGCACGACCACCGCGCCGTAGACGAACACGCCGATGATGATCGAGGGTGCGGACAGCAAGATGTCGTTGAGGAACTTGGCAGCCTCGGCAAGTTTGCTGCCGTTGGCATATTCCACAAGATAGGTGGCGGCAAGAATACCGATCGGCGCGGCGATCACGATCGCGAGACCCGTGACCAGCACGGTGCCGTAGATCGCGTTGATCAGACCGCCGCGCGAGCCCTGGGCCGGGATCGACATGGTGAACACGTCGAGGCTGAGCGCCGATATGCCGCGATAAAGCAGGGTCGCAAGGATCACGCTGAGAAAGAAGATGCCGAGGACGGCCGCGATGAAGCACAAGACCATCATCACCCGGTTCTTCCCATAACGCCTCGACACGAGGTTCTGACGAATTGCATTGTCCATGGTTTTTTCCTCAGTGCGAGTCGCCGCGGCCGATCATCCACCTCGCCAGCGCAAGCACGCAGAAGGAAAGGACGAACAGGAGCAGGCCGAGCGCAATCAGGCTCGACAATTGCAGACCGTCGGCATCGCCGAAATTGTTCGCGATCTGGGCGGAAATGGTGGTGGACGGCGAGATGATCGACGATTGCAGACGGCTCACCGAGCCAATAACGAAGGTGACGGCCATGGTTTCGCCGAGCGCGCGGCCGAGGCCGAGCATGATGCCGCCGACGAGGCCGCGGCGTGTATAGGGAATCAGGATGTGGCGAGCCACTTCCCATGTGGTCATGCCCATGCCGTAGGCGGATTCGCGCAGCATCGGCGGCACTGTGCTGAACACGTCGCGGGAGATCGCGGTGATGAACGGCAGGATCATGACGGCGAGCACGAGGCTTGCCGTCAGCAGGCCGACGCCCGGCGCCGGCGGCTGGAACAGCAGGCCGATCACCGGCACCTGGCCGACAGTCGCCATCAGGAAAGGCAGGACATTGTTCTGCATCAGCGGCACGAGAATGAACAGGCCGACGATGCCATAGATGATGGAGGGAACGCCCGCCAGAAGCTCGATGGCCGTGCTGATCGGACGGCGCAGGCTGCCGGGGCAAAGTTCCGTGAGGAAGATGGCGATGCCGATGCCCAGGGGAATGGCAATCAACATGGCGATGAACGAACTTACGAGTGTGCCGACCACCGCAGGGACGGCGCCATAAATATCGGCCGGCGCGCTCCACTTGGTGCCCCAAAGGAACGACAAGCCAAAGGTCTGAAATGTGGGTAAGGCATCGATGACAAGAACCACGAGGATTGCCAGCAGCAGAAGCACGACAAGAATAGCCGAGCCAAGCGTCATCAAATAGAAAATCCGATCCTGTATCCGGAATTTTCTGGTCGCGGCGGAGGTATTCACAGCCTGGAAGCCAGCCATCTGAGTCGCGTCAGCCATCGATTTCCCCTTGTCCTGTCACGAAAGGCGGACAGGGAAATACCCTGTCCGCCGCAACTTTTTCGCCTAGCACAAATTACTTCGTGCCGAAGTCCGTCTTCCAAGACTTCTCGACGATCTCGACAACATTGTCCGGAACCGCAAGATAAGACAGCGCGGTCGCGTCCTTCTGGCCATGCTCATAGGACCACTTGAAGAACTTCAGTGCTTCTTCGTTCTTAGCAGCATCAGCCGGCTTCTTGTAGAGCAGAACCCAGGTGGAAGCTGCAATCGGCCAGCTCTTTTCGCCCGGCTGATTGGTGATGATCAGGTTGAAGTTCTTGGCCTTGGCCCAATCGGCGTTGGAGGCGGCAGCCTTGAAGGTTTCCAGGCTCGGCTCGATAACCTTGCCGGCAGCATTCTTCATCTTCGCAAAGCCGATGTGGTTGGCGACGACGTAGGAATATTCAACGTAGGAGATCGAGCCAGCCGTCTGGTTGACGGTGGTGGAAACGCCTTCCGAGCCCTTGGCGCCGAAGCCGACCGGCCATTCAACAGCCGTGTTCGAGCCAACCTTTTCCTTCCACTCCGGCGAAACCTTCGCCAGGTAGTCGGTGAAGTTGAAGGTCGTGCCCGAGCTGTCGGCGCGGTAAACGACCGAGATCGCCGTGGACGGCAGCTTCACGTCCGGATTGAGAGCCTTGATGGCTGCATCGTCCCACTTGGCGATCTTGCCGAGGAAGATGTCGGCCAGCGTCTTGCCGTCAAGAACGAGTTCGCCCGGCTTTACGCCTTCGACGTTATAGGAAACGACGATACCGCCGGAGATCATCGGGAACTGGGCAATGCCGTTCTTCTCGAGGTCGGCGTCGCTCATCGGCTTGTCCGAAGCGCCGAATACGATGGTCTTGTCGAGGAGCTGCTTGATGCCGGCGCCCGAACCGACCGACTGGTAATTGACGACGTTGTTCGTCGCAGCCTTGTAGCCTTCGGCCCACTTGGACAGAACCGGTGCAATGAAGCTCGAGCCAGCGCCCGTGATGTCGGCAGCGGAGGCCGAAGCGGACATAGCCGCGATGAGGCCTGCAGTCAGGCAAAGCGAACGGAGTTTCAGGTTAAGCATAGTAGACTCACTTCCTCAAGTGAATGAAAGGATGGCGAGCAGAAGATCGACGTGAGGTTGCCCATGGTAAACGAACCTCCCCGCCCGAAGTCTCCCGGCGACAGACTTGGCTCTAAAGACGCATTGTTTCAGTTTGATGACAGTTTAATGAAGCGGTAGTGACACAACCTGCGGCAATCATCGCCGCCATTGCGGAACGGCGTCAAACGAGCTGCGCCAAAGAGCGCACGAACGTGAACTTCATGTCCTGATTCAAGAGCATCGTCAGAGACGGATCACGTAATCCTTGCGAGTCGTTTCAATAACTTCCCAGGTCCCCTTGAAGCCCGGCCTCAAGATAAGGCGGTCGCCTGCGCGCAGATGGAAGGTCTCGCCATCCTCACTCGTCACGATAGAATAGCCGGAGAGGATATGGAAATATTCCCATTCGTCATAGACGATCCTCCATTTGCCTGGGGTTGCTTCCCAGATACCGGCATAGAGGCCGCCATCAGCCTCATCGAGGCTCCAGGTTCGGAAGGTCGGGGCTCCCGAAATGAGGCGATCGGCGGCGGGCGCTCCGAGCTCGGGCTCAACGTCATCGACATTCAGTTGCACATAGCCTGCCACTCAGATCCCCCGTCGGTCACGTTTCGCCACATTAAAAAATGTCCGCGGTGGCCACCATGCTGGTGGGCGCGGACCGAGACAAACATGAAATTCGCCGGGATCAAAGAACCCCTGCGGCTTTTTCGGCTTCCTGCCGGTGCCGTCCTCAGACTTTCGCCAGCGCCTGCTCCAGATCGGCGATGATATCCTTGACGTCCTCGATACCGACGGAGAGGCGCACCACATCCGGGCCGGCGCCGGCTGCGACCTTCTGTTCGTCGCTCAGCTGCTTGTGCGTGGTCGAAGCAGGATGGATGACGAGCGAGCGCGTGTCGCCGATATTGGCAAGATGCGAGAACAGCTGCAGGCCTTCGACCAGCCCCTTGCCGGCTTCATATCCCCCCTTCAGACCAAAGGTGAAGACGGAGCCTGCGCCCTTCGGCGAGTAGCGCTGCTGCAGCGCGTGGTTGGGATCGTCCTCAAGGCCGGCATAATTGACCCATGCCACCTTCTCCTGCCCCTTCAGCCAGCGCGCAACGGCAGCCGCATTGTCGGAATGGCGCTGCATCCGCAGCGGAAGCGTTTCGATGCCCGTCAGGATCAGAAAGGCATTGAACGGCGAGATGGCCGGTCCGAGATCGCGCAGGCCCAGCACGCGGCACGCAATGGCGAAAGCGAAATTGCCGAAGGTCGCATGCAGCACGATGCCGTTATATTCCGGACGCGGTGAAGACAGCATTGGATAATTACCCGAGGCGGACCAGTCGAAAGTGCCGCCATCGACGATGATGCCGCCCATGGAATTGCCATGGCCGCCGAGGAACTTCGTTAGGGAATGCACGACGATATCGGCACCATGCTCCAGCGGTCGGATGAGATAGGGGCTCGCCAGGGTATTGTCGACGATCAGCGGCAGGCCATGCTTGTGCGCGATGGCGGCGATGGCGGCGATATCGACAAAGGTGCCGCCGGGATTGGCAAGGCTTTCGATAAAGACGGCGCGGGTGCGACTGTCGATTTGCGCTTCGAAGGTCACAGGATCCGCGGAATCGGCCCAGCGGACCCGCCAATCGAAACTCTTGAAGGATTGCCCGAACTGATTGACCGAGCCTCCATAAAGCCGTTTGGCCGCGACGAAATTGTCACCCGGCTGCATGATTGCATGGAAGATGAGGAGCTGCGCTGCATGACCGGAGGCGACGGCCAGAGCCGCAGTGCCACCTTCGAGGGCAGCCACCCGCTCCTCCAGCACGGCCTGGGTCGGGTTCATGATGCGGGTATAGATATTGCCGAACTGCTGCAATCCGAACAGAGCGGCTGCATGATCCGCGTCCTGAAAGACGAAGGATGTCGTCTGGTAGATCGGCGTCGCGCGCGCGCCTGTCGCCGGATCCGGCTGCGCGCCGGCATGGATTGCAAGCGTGTCGAAACCTGGGTTGCTTGCTGGCATATCTTTCCTCCCGCCGGATTTTGTTCGTAACGGGAAAAGCATAACGCCTGGCATACGAAAGTTAACCGCGAACTTTGCGGTGCTTTTCGGCTCGCGGAAAAAACTTGCCATCTTTCGGTGAGATCGCGCGATAAACGGTCGGATGCCGTCGATCCCCTGTGATCTCGATCAGGCGACCAGGCGCGGATATTCGATGGCCGGGCAACGATCCATCACGACCCTTACGCCCGCCGCCTCCGCTCGTGCCGCGGCGGCGTCGTCACGCACGCCGAGTTGCCCCCAGATGACCGGCGGCCGCGGCTCGATCATGATCGTCTCCTCTACGACCGATCGGAGATATTCGGGCGCCCGAAAAACATCGACCATATCCACGGGCTCGGGGATATCGGCGAGACGCGCATAGACCCATTGCCCCAGAATTTCCTTGCCGGCCTGTCCGGGATTGATGGGGATGACCCGATAGCCCCTGTTCAGAAGATAGGCCATCACACCGTTGCTCGGGCGCGCGGGATTGGGCGAAGCGCCGACGAGCGCGATGGTCCTCACCGACAAAAGGATATCGGCTATATAGGAATCGTCATAACTGTCGTGGTTCATCACGAAGCCTCCCGCTCCGATCACACTTGCGTTTTGCCATAAATACGGAAACCGCAATGGCGGTCTCTGCGTATAGTATATTATAGCAACTTCAGGGAGGATTACTCAGATGAAAAAAATCATCTTGCTGGGCCTGCTCGTTACGTCGGTCGCAACGCCAGCCCTGGCTATCTCGCGCTACAATTCCATGTCCATGACCTGCGCCGAAGCGAGGGCTGTCATCAACCGGGAGCGCGCGGTCATTATGCGCTATCCTGCCAAGAGAACGCCGAAGATGACGCTCTATGATCGCTATGTCGCCGACAGCGGAGCGTGCGACCAGGGCTTTTATGCCTATCAGGACTATCTGCCCACCAAAGATCGAGCCTCGTGCCCGGTTTATATATGCCGGCCGACGACCGATCTGGATGACGACGATTTGATCTTCCGGCGCTGATCGAAGTACGCCCGAACGGGATGTGGTGGACGGATTCATGCGTTCGTCGCGATGAGCATCGATCACAATCCATGATTGCAATCAGCATTGTGCGCTTTCGGCACTATAGGCACCCTCATATTTTCTGTGAGGCTGTCCGGAGGTCATTCTTCAAAGCGCTTTTAGTCACTTTTGTGCGCCCGGAAAGTTGCGTTCTCAGGAAATGCAATCTTTGTTCTCTATTTATTCACATGTAATTTAGAAAATACGCATGAATAATGAATTCACATCAGAACCAATTGAGAACATGGAACATCTCCCTGCTTCATAAGTTCTCCACAGAATATTTTTCGAACTCGCGCAATGATATATGTAGAAAATTGCCCGCTTCTCGATCCTATACTTGGATATAGATGATTTTTATCGGCTCTGATTGGCGGCGGAAGCTGTTAACTGTAATATTTTTCAACTGCTGTAGAATTATCCATTCTCCCCCAGGGAAATTTTTGGTTGTATTGACAACAAAACAACAATTTTATGGCGAACGCCCTTGTTGCTGACGATAAGTAGCGGCGCGACCGCCCGACGCGCGCTGTCGTTTTTAAGTAAGAAGTGTCTAATGCTACTCCCGCGTTCACAGGACATGCGATATTTGTTCGCGCTTCATACTCTAATAAATTAGTTATTTATAATATCAACGCGAACGATAAAGAACACAACGAGAACGCGACTCTCGGTGCCGGCTATCGATCACCGCGGGTGGAAGAAGCCTTCAAAGTTGCCGATATTTCGTTGCTTTT
Organism: Rhizobium tropici CIAT 899; assembly: GCF_000330885.1. Classification (NCBI taxonomy): domain Bacteria; kingdom Pseudomonadati; phylum Pseudomonadota; class Alphaproteobacteria; order Hyphomicrobiales; family Rhizobiaceae; genus Martinezella; species Martinezella tropici. Next base: position 1,363,222 of record NC_020059.1, on the reverse strand, counting down.
CGATGTATTGCGGATCATATGGAGGCCGCATTCCCACAAAATGCCAAGCGCTGCCATGCGCCTGCCAAATCGCGAGGTTTCCCGTGTCTCTCGACGTTATCGCGCTCGTCCTTTTCGGCGCCCTGCTGCATGCGACCTGGAACGCGATCATCAAGGCGGGAACCGATAAATCGCTCGATGCGGCACTGGTCTCGGCAGGCGGCGCGGCTGCGGCCCTTCCCCTGTTGCCATTTCTGCCTTTGCCGGCCTCCGCCGCCTGGCCTTTCATCGGCGCTTCGGCCATCCTGCAATTTGCCTATTTCCAGCTTGTGGCGGCAGCCTATCGTGCCGGCGATATCGGGCTTGTCTATCCGCTGATGCGCGGTGTAGCACCCCTCATCATCGTCTCGACAAGCAGTTTCATCCTGAGGGAAACTCTTTCGGGCGGCGCATTGATCGGAACCATGACCATCTGCGCCGGCATATTGACGCTTGCCTTCGAGGCCCGAAAGGGCAGCCGCCGGGCGATCGTCCTGGCCCTTGCCAATGCCGTTGTTATCGCGACCTACACCTATGTCGACGGCATCGGTGCGCGGGCGTCGGGCAATTCGGTATCCTATACTCTATGGATGGCGCTCCTGCCGCCCATCCTCCTATTCGCCTGGGCTATATCGCAACGCGGCCTCAATGCCGTCGTCGCCCACGTCCGCTATAATTGGTGGCGCGGGCTTATTGGCGGAGGCGGCTCGATCGCTTCCTACGGGTTGGCATTGTGGGCGATGACGAAGGCGCCGGTCGCCATGGTCGCCGCCTTGCGCGAGACCTCGATCCTCTTCGCTTTGGTGATATCCGTCGTCATTTTGAAGGAACGATCCAGCATCTGGCGCTATATTGCCGGCGCCATTATTGCTGGCGGAGTGCTGGTTTTGCGGCTGGGCTGACGATAAATTATGTGGTTCCACTTTACCACATAAGCAACATATTGATTTTACTTCATAATTTTTACGGACCGCCAATCGGGCGATATTGACCCTGGCTCTTAATCGATCTATAAGCCTCCTCGGATCGCAGCCTTTCCGGGCTGCTTTCTTTTTGGCGTGCATCCATGCGTGCCAAATCAAGCAACAAGAAACGCCCAGACGCCTTCGGGCCAAGGGTCCTAAAAGAGAGTATGCAACATGGCAACCTTCTCCCAGAAGCCTGCAGAGGTGGAGAAGAAGTGGGTTCTCATCGACGCCGAAGGGCTTGTCGTTGGCCGTCTCGCTTCTATCATCGCAATGCGTCTGCGCGGCAAGCATAAGGCTACCTTCACGCCGCACGTCGACGACGGCGACAACGTCATCGTCATCAATGCCGACAAGGTCGTCTTCACCGGCAAGAAGTACGAAGACAAGGTTTACTACTGGCACACCGGTTATGCCGGCGGCATCAAGGAGCGTACGGCTCGCCAGATCATCGAAGGTCGCTTCCCGGAGCGCGTCGTTGAGAAGGCCGTCGAGCGCATGGTTCCCCGCGGCCCGCTCGGCCGTCGCCAGATGAAGAACCTGCGCGTCTACGCCGGCTCCAACCATCCCCACGAAGCTCAGCAGCCAGTCGTCCTCGACGTCGCCAAGCTGAACAAGAAGAACGTAAGGAGCGCCTGATAATGGCTGACCTCTCCTCCCTGAAGGACCTCGGCACGACTTCGGAAGCAGCTGCTGCTCCGGCTCACGTCCGCAAGGTTGACTCGCTCGGCCGCTCCTACGCGACCGGCAAGCGCAAGGACGCCGTCGCCCGCGTTTGGGTCAAGGCCGGCTCTGGCAAGATCATCGTCAACGGCAAGGACTACACGGCTTACTTCGCCCGTCCGGTGCTGCAGATGATCCTGCGTCAGCCGATCGTCGCTGCTGCCCGTGACGGCCAGTTCGACATCATCGCAACCGTCGCCGGCGGCGGTCTTTCCGGCCAGGCCGGTGCCGTTCGTCACGGTCTTTCCAAGGCAATCACCTACTTCGAGCCGGGCCTGCGCTCGGTGCTGAAGAAGGGTGGCTTCCTGACCCGCGACAGCCGCGTTGTCGAACGTAAGAAGTACGGCCGTGCAAAGGCACGTCGTTCCTTCCAGTTCTCCAAGCGTTAATCGCTTATCCGAGATCGGATTATCGGAAAGGCCGGGGTTTCCCCGGCCTTTTTCTTATATCCATAAATAAACCTCCACCTACGGTGGAGGACTGGACGAGTTCTACACGGTAGTTAAGAGACCTCCTGCTTGAACCGCTGGCGTGGCCCAGACTTCGAACAAGGAGGTTATATGGATGAGCAAACGCTCTCGCATGCGACGTGGGACTGCAAGTATCACGTTGTTTTTGGCAGCAAATACCGCACGAAGAGACTCTACGGGGACGTGCGGCGTGAGTTGGGAGAACTCTTACGTCGGCTGGCACAGCAGAAAGGCTGCCAGATCGAGGAGGGTCATCTGATGCCCGACCATGTGCATATGTTGATATCGATCCCGCCGAAATACTCGGTTTCGCATATTGTCGGCTTCTTGAAGGGTAAGACGGCCCTTTACGTAGCGAACAAATATGCGCGCAAGCGCCGCTACAAAGGTTATCACTTTTGGGCGCGCGGGTATTTCGTATCGACGACGGGCTACAATGAGCAGGTCGTCAGACAATATATCCGTCATCAGGAAAAGGCCGACAAAGCTTCCGACTTTGCCGACCTCTTCAATCGTAGCTACTAAGCGCTAACAATACCGCTTCTAGCGGTTCAAGCGCAGCGTTTCAAACCTCCACCTCTGGTGGAGGTCATGACTTTTGCTGCATTGAAATGGTGCAGATTTGCCAAGGCAGGGAATGCTTTTTATGGCAAAGTCCCCCTACAGGCATCGGGGGAATTCAATGCGCAGCCTCATCTTTTCGCTTCCATTCTTGATCGGCCTAGCATCACCGGCTCTATGCGACGATGCCCAGCCAACTCCCCCAGCCGACAAGGTCGTGGACATGCAAAGCATGAAGGATTTTCTCCAGGCAAACGCGGACTGTCGCGAGTTCAACGACAGCTGCTCCTATTGTGTCGTGACCGATGGACAGGCAAATTGCTCGACGCCGCAGATCGCCTGCGTGAAAAAGGCGTATCAATGCACCGCTCGATCGGGCAAATAGTCGTCGGATCTTAGTTTACGATTCCAGCCCGAATTTCGAGATTTGACCGCTCTCCGGAGAAACACCATGAGCAAGAGTACTTCATCGCGTTTCGCCGCCACTCCCGAGCCGCCCTATTACATCGTCACATTCGCGTCGCTCCGCACCGAAGGCGACAACGGCTATGGTTCTATGGGCGACCGCATGGAAGAACTGGCAAAGGCACAGGACGGCTTTCTTGGGATTGAGAGTGTCAGGGAGCCTGGCGGCTTCGGCATCACCAACTCCTTCTGGCGTGACGAGGAAAGCATCCTCGCGTGGAAGAATGTCGTGTCGCATCTGGCCGCGCAGAAACTCGGCCGCGAGCGCTGGTACGAAGAATACAAGGTGCGCGTAGGCAGGATAGAACGGGCCTACAACTTTCATGCAAGTAAAGGAGAGGCCCTTGCCGAGCACATCGATTGACCATGCCTTCACCGCGGCAAGTCTGACCTCGGCTGCCAGCGATCCGACCTTTGCCGGCGCGCTCTCCTTCATGCGCCGCCGCTTCACCAAATCGCTCGAAGGCGCCGACGCCGTGGTCTGGGGCATCCCCTTCGATGCCGCCACCTCGAACCGGCCGGGAACGCGCTTCGGGCCGCAGGCGATCAGGCGTGCCTCGGCGATCTTCGACAACGATCCGCAATATCCATTCAACCGCGATCTCTTCGCCGAGATGGCCGTCATCGATTATGGCGACTGTCTGCTCGATTACGGCAATCATCAGGATACGCCCGCGGCAATCGAAAGACAGGCGGCGACGATCCTCGAGAGCGGTGCCTTCCTGCTGACGCTCGGCGGCGATCATTTCGTCACATGGCCGCTGTTGAAGGCGCATGCCGCCAAGCACGGGCCGCTTGCACTGGTGCAGTTCGATGCTCATCAGGATACCTGGTACGACGACGGCAGGCGTATCGACCACGGATCCTTCGTCGCACGCGCCGTACGCGACGGGCTGATCGATCCCGACCGCTCCATCCAGATCGGCATCCGCACGCATGCGCCCGACGATTTTGGTATCCAGATCCTCTATGGCCATCAGGTCGAGGACATGAGCGCCGGCGACATCGCTTCGACGATCATCTCGCATACCAAAGGCGCGCCGACTTACCTGACCTTCGATATAGATTGCCTCGATCCGGCGTTTGCTCCGGGCACGGGAACGCCGGTCGCCGGAGGCCCTTCCAGCGCCAAGATCCTGTCGGTGCTGCAGCGGCTGCATCAGCTGGATATCCGGGGTGCCGACGTCGTGGAAGTCTCCCCCGCCTACGACCACGCCGACATCACCGCCATTGCGGGGGCGACCGTGGCGATGTATATGCTCGGTCTCCACGCCGAACGACGTGCGAGCGGTCGCTGAGACATGATTTCAGGTAGGGGTGACGGTTTTCGAAAATCACCCTGTCGCTTCGGCAAAGACCGTTATGAAATTGAATCAACTGTATAGAAAACTGAGTCCGGAAACACTCTCAACCTATTGAAAGAGCAGGAATAAGATGGCACCGAAGATCTTCATTGATGGCGAACACGGAACCACGGGCTTGCAGATCCGCACGCGCATGGCCGACCGCCGCGATGTCGAGCTGCTGTCCATTCCCGAAGCCGAACGCCGCAATGCCGCCATGCGCGAGGACATGCTGAATAGCGCCGATATTGCCATCCTCTGCCTGCCCGACGATGCGTCGAAGGAAGCGGTGAATATGGTGGCGGGCAACAACAATGTCCGCGTCATCGACACCTCGACGGCCTTCCGCATCCATCCAGACTGGGCCTATGGCTTTGCCGAGATGGACGGCAACCAGGGCAACAAGATCAAGGCGGCGCGTTTCGTCGCCAATCCCGGCTGCTATCCGACGGGTGCGATCGGCGTCATCCGACCGCTGCGCGCCGCCGGCATCCTTCCGACGGACTATCCCGTGACGGTGAATGCAGTGTCCGGCTACACCGGCGGAGGCAAGCAGATGATCGCCCAGATGGAAAATTCCGATCATCCCGATGCGATCACCGCGCCGCATTTCCTCTACGGCCTGCCGCTGACCCACAAGCATGTGCCCGAGATGACGACCCACGGCCTGCTGGAGCGAGCGCCGATCTTCTCGCCCTCCGTCGGCCGCTTCCCTCAGGGCATGATCGTGCAGGTGCCGCTGCATCTCGGCGATCTTGCGGAAGGCGCGACGCTGGAAAGCATTCATGCAGCACTCGTCGAGCATTACGCCGGTCAGGATATCGTTCAGGTCGTTTCGCTCGATGAGAGCCGCGCCCTGCCCCGCATCAACGCCGTCGAGCTCGCCGGCAAGGACACGATGAAGCTCTTCGTCTTCGGCACGCCGGGTGGAGCGCAGGTCAATCTCGTTGCCCTGCTCGACAATCTCGGCAAGGGCGCATCGGGTGCAGCCGTACAGAACATGGATCTGATGCTGAGCGCGTAGCTCAGTCCAACGCGGATTGAAATTCGATAGGCCCGGCCTGTTTATTCAGGCCGGGCCTTTTCACGTCAAATGCAGTTTTGCGCAATTTAAGCTCCGCTGTCGTACTCGGCCTTATTTTTGCCGTTGCCCTAAATTAGCGGAACCTACACGGAAAAGTGAACAACCGTTGAGCTTGCGACCAATTGTCGGCCGGATTTGCTCTTTAACGGCTTTGCTTGCCCGAATAGGCGGGACGTTAAAAACTTTCCCTTTTTTCAATGAATATCCAAGAATGAGCCATCGTAAAGGAATTGGTTACCATAATTCGGCATGCTTCCAGACAGCCGGCAAGTTGGCGACCGAACGCGATTTTCGCGTTAGGGCACGTGTGCGTTCTTGAACCGGTTCAGTGTCTGTGTAGTTTGGATAACGAGTATCATGGCGTTCGTGACCGAAACGTTCGGTAACTTCAATTCGCGCTCCGGCTACGCCTCGCGATCGAAAAAATCCCTCAGCATCCGTCCCGGCACTCTGGCCACCGGCGTCGCAGTCGCGGCGTTTGCCTGGGTCACTGCGACGCTGATGACGACGCAATCGATGGTGCTGTCGCTTCCCGGCGCGGCGACATCGACCGACAGCTTCCTGGCGCCGCGAGCATCGGCCTTCATCGTTCCGCAGAGCCACGTGGCCCACCCTGCCCGCTACGCGAGCCAAACCACTTCGCTGCACGGGCAAAGCCGCTTCGGCAACGTCGCGGCTGCAGAGGTTCAAACGAAAGCTGGCAGGACGGATGCGGTTCGTGCGCAACTCGCATACGCACTCGCACAGCAGACGTCGGATATGAAGCAGGCTCAGATTGCGGCCGCAAGCATCAAGAGCGGCCGTCTCGAAGTAGCCGCGGCTTCGCCTGAGACGATTGACCATCTGCGCAAGGTGATCGCGATCAATTTCGCAACCGCAGTGCAATCGCTGAGTCAGGCAAAATATGCAGCCGCCCTGATGCCGGCCGCAGGCCCGCTGAAAACCACGGAGGAGCCGGTGGCGGTTGCTTCCGCGGCTCCTGAGGCCAGCCTGCCCGCCATAGCGGAAGCAAAGCCGGTGCCTGCGAAAGACGCCGACATTGCGGTGGCGGAAGCCGTGCTGAACGTCATTCCCATGACGCGTCCTGCCCGCGAAACGCCCGTGCAACGCGCCAGCGCCACAAGCGCCATCGCCAGGGCAACGGACAACGAAACAACCACGCAACCGCCATCGCGCATGATGGCCTATGCCGATCCGGATGACAGCTCGGTTCGCAAGACGAAGCCCTTCATTAATCCGTTTGCCGCCATCAGCCCCGGACCAGGCACGGCGATCTACGATATCGAGGCGAAGACAGTTTACCTGCCGAGCGGCGAGCGTCTCGAAGCCCATTCCGGCCTCGGCCACATGCGTGACAATCCCCGCTATGTCGATCGCAAAAACACCGGCCCGACGCCGCCGGAAACTTATAACCTGACCTACCGGGAAAGCCTGTTTCACGGCGTGCAGGCGCTGCGCCTGACACCCTCAGGCGGCGCTCGCGTTTACGGCCGCGACGGCCTGCTGGCTCACACATACATGCTCAGAGGCGGCCGTGCCGAATCGAACGGCTGCGTAGTCTTCAAGGATTACAATCGCTTCCTCGCCGCCTTCCGGCGTGGGGAAATCAAGCGGCTGAAAGTCGTCTCGCGGATGTCTTCGGCAGCAAGTGTCGCTTCCGCACGCTAAAGGGATTTGAGGCGCACAGCGCCTCAATCTCTCACGACGATCGACGTCTGGCGCGGCAATTCACCATAGAAACCGCGCCAATTGGCAATCGCGAAGCCGAAGACGATCAGGGCGCCGGCCTGATGCGCCAGGGCCAAATCCAGCGGCACATGCAGCAGCAGCGTCGAAATGCCGAGGATCGCCTGGATCAGCACAAGCACGAAGAGAACGACGGACCGGCGCGCATGTGTCGTTTGCGCCGCGGCGCGCAGCGAGATGATCATATTGATGGCGACGATGGCGAAGAGCGCATAGGCACCGAGACGATGGACGAACTGGACGGTCTTGGGGTTCTCGAAGAAATTGATCCAGCCCGGCGACTGTATGAAGAGATCGCTGGGCACGACGGCTCCATCCATCAGCGGCCAGGTATTGTAGCTGAGGCCTGCATCGAGACCGGCGACGAGCGCGCCAAGATAGATCTGAAACAAGGCCATGAAGGCGATCAAACCGGCGAGCTTTGCCGAATGGCGAGTTGGCGGCGGCTCGTTCGAATGCGGCGACAGGGCGCGCATGAACCACATGCAGGCGGCAAAGATCAGACAGGCGGTGACGAGATGGGTGGCAAGCCGGTACTGGCTGACGTCGGTGCGTGCTTCCAGCCCCGAGGAGACCATCCACCAGCCGATCGCACCTTGAAGGCCACCGAGCACGAAAATGCCGGCAAGCGGCAGCCAGAGCTTGCGCTCAACGCGGCCGGTCAGGACGAAGAACAGCAGCGGCAGGCCGAAAATGACGCCGATGGTGCGCGCCAGCAGGCGATGCGCCCACTCCCACCAAAAGATGCTCTTGAACTCCTCGACCGTCATATCCTTGTTCAGGATCTGGAATTGCGGGATGCGCTTATAGAGATCGAATTCCTCCTGCCATTCCTGCGCATTCAGCGGCGGGATAACACCGTGGATCGGCTGCCATTGCGTGATCGACAGGCCGGAATTGGTGAGGCGCGTCGCACCACCCACCAGCACGAGAGCGAAGAGAACCAGAAGCACGCAGGCGAGCCAGATGCGGATGGCGCGGCGATTGCGGTCCTGACGGGCCACTTCCTTCAAAATTGCCTGTTCGGTCGTGAAATTAGTGGCAGCCATGGCTTCTCCCTTCGATCAGGCTGTTGATTTGCCCGATAGGGGCGTGCAAAACAAGTCCCGGGAGTTTGCGGCATGCCGTCGCGGCATGCTGTCATAATGAGGAGAAAACCCCGTGCCCCTTCGCCTGCGCAAATTCATTGGCATGATCCTGCTCGTGCTGCTGGTTGCAATCTATGCGATCGTCGCCATGATCGTTGCAGTGCGAACGCTTGCAGATCAACCCGGCTGGGTACATTTCCTGTATTTCTTTCTCAGCGGCATCATCTGGGTGCTGCCGGCAATGGGCATCATCAAGTGGATGGCCGGGCCGCGCCCGCAATGACGCATCTCCCGGCCCGATTTACACAAGGCTAACCCTGATCCGCGCCTTATCCGGCGTGACTGTCCCATCTTAAGCCAAAAATAAGCCGTTGCCCGCCAAACTGCGTCCCAATACCGCCGGAGCGGAGAAGACCGGATGCAAACCCAGACGCGAGATATCGCCGACATGACCGCCGAAGCAGCGGACGAGCGGATTGTGTCGATCGGGATGGAGCCTGCGCCTAGCGTTCATCTGCAGGTCGACATCTTCGACAGCACGGCACCGCTTGAAGCCGAATGGCGCGCGCTGGAACAGGACCACCTCAACTCGCTGCATCAGAGCTATGACTGGTGTGCAGCATGGGCGGAGAACCTCAAACGCCCTCTCGCCATCGTCAGGGGCTCCATCGGAAATCACGTCGCCTTCATCCTGCCGCTCGAGATCATCCGCAGTCACGGGATAAGACGAGCCGAGTTCATTGGCGGCCACCACAACAATATCAATACCGGCCTGTTTTCGGCTAGGTTCCTGGTGAACGGTCCACTGACCCCCGTTCAGGTGAACGCCATTTCCGCGGCTCTGGGGGGTAAGGTGGACGTCGCTATCCTGCGCAATATCCCGCTAGAATGGCGGGGGCGCCCAAGCCCGCTCGCCTCGCTGACGACGATCGAAAACCAGAACCGTGCTTTTCAGTTGCCCTTCCTCGGCAGTTTCGAAGCAAGCCTGAAGCAGGTGAACGCCAAGCGCCGGCGCAAGAAGTTCAAGCATCAGAGCCGGCTTCTCGACGCCAAGGGCGGTTACGAATATCTGATTGCCGGTCCCGACCAGCAAGATGCGCTTCTCGATCTTTTCTTCCGACAGAAGGCGACCCGCTTCAAGGATGCCGGCTTGCCTGACGCGTTCAAGGATGCCCGGATCAAGGCTGCGCTGCACGCCATGTTACACCGACACCAAGACGATAGCATCGGCGCGACACTTCAGATGCATGCGCTCCGGCTAAAAGGCGAGCATGAGGGCCATATTCCAGCCATCGCCGCCCTCTCCCGCAAGGGGGACCATGTCATCTGCCAGTTTGCTTCCATCGACGAGGCTGTGGTTGCTGACGCAAGCCCCGGCGAATTGCTATTCTGGTTGATGATCGAGCGGCTGCATCGCGAGGGCGTGGCACTCTTCGACTTCGGCATCGGCGACCAGACCTACAAGCGTTCCTGGTGCCCAATGGAAACTGTGCAGCATGATCTTTTCCTGCCGGTCTCAGGCGTGGGACGCCTTGCGGCAATGGCGAGCCGGAGCATGACGCGTACGAAAGTGGCGATCAAGTCCAATAGAAAGCTCTATTCCCTTATCCAGCGGCTGCGGGCGAGACACGTAGCTGGCGCGCCAGCGGATGATCGCGGCGACGCAGATTGATCAGGCGGCGTCCCGGCGCGTATCCGGATCGTGCTCCTCGCGCCAGCCGGACATCAGGATGATGTGTTCGTAGCCGGCCTTTTGGAATTCCGTCATGGCTGCGATGAACTGGCTTTCATCCGGCTCCGGCATAGATAGGACGATTTCCGTCTCCTTGCTGCGCGTCAGCCGCGCGACGCCGGAGACTTCGGCCGCCCCGCACTCCACCAGAACGATGTCATAGGCCGAGTTCAGCGCGTCGAGGATGAGCGACAGACGGTCGGCACCCCGCATGGCGCGCGCAAGATCGCTCATGCCCTGGGGCACGATATGGGCGTCCGACAGGCGATCCGGATGGATCGTATCGCCAAAGGCCGCTTCGCTGCATAGCAGATCGGTTACACCGGGAAGTTCGTCGTGCTCGGCCATCAGCTTCGAGGGGCATCCTGTGCCGGTCATGTCGACCAGCACGATGCGGCAACCCGCATCGGCGATGGTCCGCGCCAGCATGACGGTTGCCGTCGAGCCATTGTCACCGGTCGGAGATATCGCGATGGCAAGTCGCGAGCCGCTGTCGATCAGATAGTCGGCGACGGATTGAATGGAGAAATCCTCCTCGTCATCCGCAGCCTCGACAGCCTGCTTCGGCTCGTGATCCGGAGCGATTGCGGTACCCAAGGTAATTGCCGCCTCCGGAGCAACTGCGGTGTTCCCAACCTGAACCGGGATCTCTTCTGCTGGGACCGAGAGCATGCTTGTGGGCGCCTCGACACTGCTTGCTCGCGTGACTGGCCGAACCGGAACTGGCGCGGGGACGGTTTGAGCACGCTTCGCTATCTCCAGCACGGCGGCATCTTCTTTGCGGGCAGAACCGACAGGTCGCAATGCGCGGCCGCTGAACAGCTCCGAAAGCATGACGACGATGGCCGTCAGGAGAAAGGTGGCAAGAGTTGCGACGACGACGATCGGGCCGACCTTCGGGAAAGAGGGATCGGCCGGCTCAACCGCCGTGGAAACGATGCGCGCATCGGCAGGGCTGGAATTCTTGTCGACGCGAGAGGCCGCCTCGCGATAACGGGCGAGATAGGTCTCGAGCAATTGCCGCTCGGCCGTAGCTTCACGTTCCAGGGCGTTGAGGCCGACTTCGCTCTCCCCTGCCCGGGCGCTGTCGGCCTTCAGCGCGTTGGATTGCGCCAGGAGCTGCTGCTCGCGCAGCTGGGCCACCTTCGCTTCATTCTCGATGCTTGCCAGAATCCTTTGCGTCTCGCGCTCGATCTGCTGACGGATATCGGCGAGCTGCGCCCGCAGGCTCTTCAGCCGCGGATGTCCATCCATCAGCGTCGTGGAGAGATCGGAGATCTGCGACTCCAGGTTCGACTGGGTCGCCTTCAGTCGCTGAATTGTCTGCGATCCCGCGACATCGGCAAGCGTATCGGTGGAGCGGCCGCTGGACAGCGCACTGCGCACCGCTTGTGCCCTCGCCTCGGCATTGGCCCTGTCGCCGCGCACCTGCGCCAGCTGCGTCGAAATGTCTGCAAGCTGCTGTGTCGCGAAATTGCTGTTCTGGCTGGTCTGCAGAAGTCCGTTGGCGGAACGATAATCGGCAACCTTCTTTTCGGCCTCGCTGACCTTGTCGCGCAGTTTGGCGATCTCCGGCTCCAGCCAGCGGGTTGCCTCGCTGTTGGAATCGAGCTTGGCTCCGCTCTGCATCGACAGGTAGACCTGCGCCATGGCATTCGGCACGCTGGCGGCAAGATCCGGATTTCGGGACGTGAAGCTGATGCCGATCACGCGCGAGCTGTTGATCTGATAGACCTGCAGGCGGCTGTTGAAGGCGTCCAGCATCCGCTCTTCCGGTGCCTTATCTGCCGCCGGCTGTCTCAGATGCAGCTTGATCAGGATATCCGAGATCGCGGAGCTATTGTTGCCGGCGGCGAATTCCGGCCGATCGTAGAGCTTCAGATTGGTAATGACCTGTTTCACCAGATCTGCCGACTGCAGGATCTGCACCTGGCTGGCAATGTTCAGCTCGTCCAGCAGAGGTCCGGCACCGGCATCATTGCCAGACGTCGTCGTTGCGAAGGCCGGCGCACGCTGCTCGATGAGGATGCGGGCTTCGCTGCGATATTCCGGCGCCATGACCTTGGCAATCGCAAATGCCGCACACGCGCCAGCCAGCGTGATGGCGATGACACGCACCCGCCGCTGCCACACAGCGCGAAAGAGCTGAGCGAGATCGATGTCCACATCCTGCTGGGTGCTGTTGACACCGGACATATGCAAAACTCCGTAATAGAAAGCCGGAATTAAGCGTAAACGACTATAGTAACCCAAGCGTTAATAGTATTTCGCCAGCATTATTTTTGATGTCGCTAATTTTTTCTCGGATTTTCATTTGCTCTTTACCGACCGTTAACCCTAACGGATCGATAACGACGACAGTGTCCTTCCCTTTCCAATGAGCGCGAAATGCCCTTCGCAAAGCCAAAGATTGTCCTTGCACTCGGCATGGCTGCCGTGAGCGCCGCGCTCGCCGGCTGCAACACCTATCAACCGGCTCCGAAGGCCTTCAATGAGGCCACGATCCAGCCCTATGCGCTTGACAGCGGCGACCGGCTGCGGGTGACCGTGTTCGACCAAGCCGGCCTGACCAACACCTATACTGTCGATCAGGCCGGCTATATCGCCTTCCCGCTGATCGGCCAGGTCGCTGCCCGCGGCCGGACCCTGCAACAGCTCTCCGGCCAGATCGCGCAGAAGCTTCGCCAGGGGTATATTCGCGATCCCGACGTCACCATCGACATCGACCGCTATCGCTCCGTCTACATCATGGGTGAAGTCGGCCAACCGGGCCAATATTCCTATGTGCCGGGCATGACCATCCAGAATGCCATCGCGGTCGCAGGCGGGTTCACCAGCCGGGCCAACCAATCCAACGCGGATGTCACCCGCAAGATCAACGGTCATGTCATGACCGGACGGGTCGGCATTTCCGATCCGGTGCTGGCGGGCGACACCATCTATGTCAGAGAGCGGTTGTTCTAACCGCGACCGCTCATGACCCGACCACTTCGAATCCTTCATTGCTTCAGGTCGCCGGTCGGCGGGGTCTTCCGCCATGTCCGGGATCTGGCGGAGGAACAGAGCAAGGCGGGGCACGAGGTCGGCATACTTTGCGACAGCTTGACGGGCGGCGAGCATGAGGATCGCCTGTTCGACGACATAGCACCCTTCCTCGCTCTCGGCATCGTTCGCCTGCCGATCCGGCGGCAAATTACCCTTACGGATGGCGCGACACTTTGGAGCAGCTACAAGGAAATCAAGAGTTTGCGGCCGGATGTGCTGCACGGGCACGGCGCCAAGGGCGGCCTGCTTGCGCGCGTTCTCGGCTCGATCCTGCGGGTCAACAGGTATCGCGTAGCCCGCCTTTACACCGCGCATGGCGGAAGCCTGCATTTTCCTCGTCACTCCTTCCAGGGCATGCTTGTCCATAGCATGGAACGGATGCTGGAATTTTTGACCGACGGGCTGATCTTTATCTGCGATTTCGAACGCCGCACCTACGAAGCAAAGATCGGCAAACCGCGCACCCGCTCGGTTATGATCTATAACGGCATCAGCGAAAGAGATTTCCGCATCATACCGACACGATCGGACTCCGTGCACTTCGTCTATATCGGCATGCTGCGGGACCTCAAAGGTCCCGATCTATTCGTTGACGCCTTTGCGAAAACGGAACGGCGGATCGGCAGGCCGCTTTCCGCTCTGATGATCGGCGACGGGCCGGACAGAGACAAATATCACCGGATGATGGTCGAGCGGGGGCTTGGTCACCGGATTGGAATGCTGCCAGCCATGCGCGTGCAGGAAGCCTTTGCGGTGTCCCAGAATGTGGTGGTTCCCTCGCGCGCCGAAGCCATGCCTTATATCGTTCTCGAAGCACTCGCAGCCGGGAAGACAGTGATTGCTTCGCGGGTCGGCGGCGTTGCGGAAGCGCTTGGCGAAAACAGTCCCGCACTCGCCAAACCGGAAGATGCCGACGACCTCTCACGCATCATGGCTGAAGCGATCACTGAACCGCTATGGGGCGCTCGCAACATGCCCGATATCGGGACAATCCGAACGATTTTTTCCGCCTCAGCCATGGCACGGGATACTTTGCACCTGTATCAAAATATACTTGGTCTGGATAGCGACGGTTAGAATACAGCCAAGTGTTGTAAGTGTTTCTTAGCTGATATCTGGTAGGCCTTGTCCGATAACGATCGGATAAGCTGTCATGAACACTACCGAAAAGTCCGAGCAGCTCAGCTTGGACAATCTTCGCAAGCAGGTTTCGGAAATCCGCACGCGCGGTGCCGGCGAGACGCCGGGCGACCGTTCCGGCGGCATGAACACCTATGCGCGGCAGATCGCAGAACAGTTTCGCGAAACCAACCAGTCTCCGTCCATCATCGTCGGACAGTACCGGTTGTTCGAATTTCTATCGCTGCTCGCATTCGGGCTTGCAATTCTCCTTTTCGGCACATCGGACAATTATCCCTTCCTGTCGAAGGGCGTGGTGACGCTCGCACTCTGCGGCCTCGCCATTGCCTTCCTGCAGATTGCGGATGCCTATCAGATCCCGGTCCTGCGCTCGCCTCACCATTACCTGCACAGGATTCTCGGGGCTTGGGCGGCCGCCTTCGCGGTCATGGTCATCGCCCTGCTCCCGTTCGACATTAATAATATCTATTCTCTCCCCCTCCTCGGCCTCTGGTTCGCAGCCGGCGCAGGCTTCCTTCTCGTGGCACGCCTGCTTTTTGCCTATGGCATTCGCCACTGGGCCCGCAACGGCGTCATGGAGCGGCGCGCCGTCATCGTCGGTGGCGGCGAACCGGCAAAGGAACTCATTCGCGCCCTCGAACATCAGCCTGACAACGATATCCGGATCTGCGGCATCTTTGACGATCGCGGCGAAAAGCGTTCTCCCATTATGGTGGCCGGCTATCCAAAACTCGGCACGGTAGCGGAATTGGTCGAGTTCGCGCGGCTCGTGCGCATCGACATGCTGATCATCGCGCTGCCAATCAGCGCCGAAGACCGCATTCTGCAATTGTTGAAAATGCTTTGGGTACTGCCCGTCGACATCAGACTGGCGGCGCATGCCAACAAGCTGCGCTTCCGCCCCCGCGCCTATTCGCATGTCGGCGCCGTGCCGATGCTCGACATCTTCAACAAGCCGATCCGGGACTGGGATGGCGTTGCCAAGCGCATCTTCGACATCTTCTTCAGCGTGGTCGCGCTCGCCCTTGTCTGGCCGATCATGCTGGGGGCTGCGGTTGCCGTGAAGGCGACCTCGAGGGGACCGGTGTTCTTCATGCAGAAGCGCCACGGCTTCAACAACGAGATCATCAACGTGTTCAAGTTCCGCTCGATGTACACGCATATGAGCGATCCGTCGGCTCGCAATGCCGTGACCAAGAACGACCCGCGCGTGACCCCCGTCGGCCGCTTCATCCGCAAGACGTCGATCGACGAGTTGCCGCAGCTCTTCAACGTGCTGCTCGGAAGCCTCTCGCTCGTCGGCCCGCGGCCGCATGCCGTGCTTGCCGCCAGCCATAACCGCACCTATGCCGACGTGGTCGAAGGTTACTTCGCGCGCCATCGCGTAAAGCCGGGCGTGACCGGCTGGGCACAGATCAACGGCTGGCGTGGCGAGATCGACAGCGACGACAAGATCAAGTTCCGTACGGCCTACGATCTCTATTATATCGAGAACTGGTCGCTGCTGTTCGATCTGAAAATCCTGTTCCTGACGCCATTCCGTCTGCTCAATACGGAAAATGCATATTGAGCGCGATCGACCTGCCATCACCCCGCGTCGCGCAGCCGCAGCTTGTTGCGTTGCGGCTGATCGGTACGGCTAGCGTTGCTGTGGGCGTATTCCTGTCGGGCTTCGTCATCGCGGAGCCCGCACCCTACGAGCTGTGGCTCGCCTTTTTGATCGGCACATGGTTCATTCTCGGGCTGAAAATCTCGCGCAGCGTCGCGCCGCTTCTGGCCTTGTTCCTGACGTTCAATGTCGGCGGGATGCTCTCGATCACGCAGATGCACGACCTCGCCGCCGGTAACCATCTCGGTGGCCCCATCTACATTGCCGTTTCCACCTTCCTCGCGTTGAGCTCAATCTTTTACGCGGCCATCATCGAAGATAGCGAAAGGCGGCTGAAGCTGATTTTCAATACGTGGGTGGTGGCGGCGCTGATCACTGCCAGCCTCGGTATCCTCGGCTATTTTCATGCCGTTCCGGGCTTCGACATCTTCACCCTCTATGATCGTGCCAAGGGCGCCTTCCAGGATCCGAATGTCTTTGGGCCCTATCTGGCAGCGCCCAGTCTTTATCTGGTCCACGGCCTTTTGATCGGCGATCTGAAAAAGGCTCCCATCAAGGCGGCCTGCCTTCTCGTCCTGGCCTTCGGCATCTTCCTGTCCTTCTCGCGCGCAGCCTGGGCTCTGTTTGCCTTCTCCTCGGTAATGCTGATCTTCTGCATGCTGTTGAAGCACCGCAGCAACAAGTTCCGGCTGCGCATCCTGGTGATGTCGCTGACGGCGATCATCCTCATGGTCGTCCTGCTCGTCATTGCGCTGCAGTTTCCGCAGGTCAGCGACCTGTTTTCCACGCGCCTGCAGCTGGTGCAGGAATATGACGGCGGACATCTCGGCCGCTTCGAGCGCCATAGTCTGGGCTTCTCTCTGTCGATGGAGCGGCCGTTCGGCATAGGGCCGCTGGTTTTCGGCCAGATGTTCGAAGAAGACGAGCACAATACTTGGCTAAAGACGCTGACGACCTATGGCTGGCTCGGCTTCTTCTGCTGGGTCAGCATGATCTGCTGGACCATCTATATCGGCTTCCGCAACCTGCTGAGGGAGCGTCCCTGGCAGCCCTACCTGATGATCGCCTGGATCGTCATTCTCGGCCATGTCGGCATCGGCAACGTCATCGATACCGACCATTGGCGCCATCTTTACATGCTGATCGGCATCGTCTGGGGCTGCGGCGCCCTGGAGCAGAAATATCAGCGTGACTTGAGCAGAAGGGAAGCTGCGCGATGAACATTCGCACCAACGTCAAACGCCTGTCGTTGCTGCAGGTTCTCGAACCGAGCGGCGGCGGCTCCGGGCGACATTTTCTCGATCTGTGCCGGGCCATGCAGCATCGCGGCCATTTCGTGACCGCCATCTATTCCCCGGTGCGCGCCGAGCCCGCCTTCGTCACCGAACTGGAAAATATGGGCCTGGACAATGTCATTCCGCTTGCCATGCGGCGCGCTCCCGGCCTCTGGGATCTGACGGCATGGTGGCAGCTCCGCAAGCTCGCCGCCATTCACGGGCCGTTCGATCTGATCCACGGTCACAGCTCCAAGGCCGGCGCTCTCACGCGCTTGCGGCTGCCGGGGCGGCATGTGCCTGTTCTTTACACACCGCATGCCTTTCGCACCATGGACCCGACGCTGGGTTCGAAAGGCCGCCTGATCTATGGCAGCATCGAGCGTCTTCTCGGGGCTTTTTTGACGGATCGGCTAATCTGCGTTTCCCAGGACGAATATGATCATGCCCTGTCGCTCGGCATCCCGGAGAAACGTCTGCGCGTCGTCGTCAACGGCGTAAATGCGCGGCCCATCAGCCAGCGGACGGCCATCCGCAGACGCTATGGCATTCCACAGGACGCCCTGCTCTTCGGCTTTGTCGGGCGGATGACGCGACAGAAGGCGCCGGAGCGCCTAGTCGAAGCTTTTGCGCGGATAGCACCCCACTTGCCGCAAGCGCATCTGCTGATGATCGGGATCGGCGAGCTCGCCGATGCAACAAGAGAGATGATCAGGGCAGCCAGGCTTGAAGATCGCGCCCGCATCGATGGCAGCGTGCGTGGTGTGACCGCCATAGACGCCGTCGATGTCGTCGTCATGCCCAGCCGCTACGAAGCTATGTCCTATGTGATGCTGGAAGCGGCTGCCGCAGGCAAGCCGCTGCTGCTCGCCGATGTCGGGGGCGCGCGTACGGTGCTGGAACATGGCAGAAACGGTTATATCGTGCCAAACAGCGATGATCCTGAAGCATTGGCGGCGGCGATGGCGAGACTTGCTGACCCGGCACGGCTTGCAAGTTTCACCGCTGAAGCTCGTCGCCGCAAGGATGGCTATACGCTTGCCGGCATGGCCCATGCGACCGAGAAGATCTATTACGACCTGCTCGGTCAACCCTTCCCCGCCCCGCTGGAACTGGCGAGCTCCCACTTTAGCGATACAATCAAAGGCCGGAAGAAAAGCGCGTCGGCCCTCTAAACTCGCATCGGATTTTCGTGCGAAATCGGTTCCGCTTTTCGAGCCGATGCGATAGACTTAACTCATGATTACTTCAGCACAATTGCGCGGCGCGCGCGCCATGCTCGGACTGACGGTCGAGACGCTTGCCAGCGAGAGCAAACTGCCGGCTTCGACGATCGAAGCCTTGGAAACAGAGGGCAGTTCGGCGGACATGAGAGCGCTTGCGGCAATCCGCTCCGTCCTTGAGAACCATGGCGTGATTTTCCTCGCTGGTGGCAGCGACGGCCCGGGCGGCCCCGGCATTCGCTTCAAGCACTGGTCCGACGATGATGGCATTCGGCCTGAGAACCTGAATGCCACCAATGACGATTGAGGGCTGAGGCAGGTTGCGACCTCCAGAGCGGATCAGCTTTCCATGCAGGCTCCGAACCGCTTGACCTCTTTGTTCTAGCATTCCGGACGTAGGACAGCTGCACGATTTCGCTTATCTGCCTCAGGCTCCAAGCTTCCAGCTTTTGACAAGCTCTTCAGGCGCCGACAGCGCAGCCGGCAAGATGTAGCGTTCAGTATCGTTGGCCGGCTCCCAACCTTCAACGATCGAGCCGACGGGCAGGCCATGCCCGAAGTCGGTCAGCGTCACCAGTTCCAAAATCAGATGACCGTAGTCGTCGCGCCACTCGCGCCGCTCGCCGCCCTCGAACAGACGCAGCCGACCCTTGGTGCGTGGACGCTCACGAGCGGCCAGCCATTGTGAAACGGAGGCTTCCGCATTGGCGAAGGACACCACTTCATCGGCATCGCCATGCCAAATGGAAACGACCGGAAAGCGACCGGCATCGGGCGACATTTCGCTCACAAGCTCGCCCCATTTTTCGGCCGGGCGGCTTGAGCCGCGCCTCATGACATCAAGCGCCGACATGGCGTCCCGGGCAGCACCGAAAGGCAGACCGCCGATGATAGCGCCCGCGGCAAACAGCTCCGGATAGGTCGCGAGCAATGCGGCGGCCATAGCACCCCCAGCCGAGAGGCCCATGACAAAAACCCTGCTGTCGTCGATCGCATGCAGACGGCGGCTGAAATCGATCATTTCTTTGATAGAGCCGAGTTCACCGCGATCGCGCGTGACCAGACTCGGGCGAAACCAGTTGAAACAGAGATTGGGATTGTTCGAAGCCTTTTGCTCCGCATAAAGCACGGCAAATCCATGCTGACGGGCAAGTGCCGTCCAGCCGCTCGCGCGATCGAAATCCTCTGCATTCTGATGGCAGCCATGCAGAACAACAACGAGCGGCATCGGCCCCTTCACACCAGGCGGCACATATTCGAGCATGCGCAGATTGCCAGGATTGCGGCCGAACCACAAAACTTCGGTCAGCCGCTGGGCAGAAGGACGCGTGGAAACACGACGGCGTGCCGGCTGAGATTGCGGCTGCGTCATCGGAAACTTAAGCCGCGGCAGCTCAGCGGAATCGACAAGCAGGCGGCGAAGCCGGCTCGGAACTTTAAAATTCATCATGGACCTTTCCATCCACGTCAGCCGCGATCGGTATTATCCCGCTGCCGGCTGACGCGCACTGTTCCTTTCGAGAATCAGTGATATCGAGAAATCGAATCTCTTTGTGCAATGCAGCAAATATAAGGAACCTTGTCCGATTAGAACAGGCACAATGCATCATTGCAGCTATGTGAAATCAGCTTAAATCGATTAGATTTTCGGCCACAAAAAACCGAAGCTGTGTCAGAAATAAGCCCGCGCAAGGGCGAGCAGCTTTGCGTCATCCTTCACGCCCTGGCGATAGAGCTGGATGATCAGCGCGCCGAGGCGCTCTGCCTCAAGGCTGCGAGGGTTCATGCCGCGGTCCTTGCAGACGGTATCCAATACCTTCTCGAGACGGTCCAGATCGTCTGAAAACAGCGGCAGATCTCGTGGATGTATAGGTGTGTCCAGCATTTGCGCGTCTCGTTGTCCGTTCGGGCAGAAGCACGCAGTACTTCGCCGGCACCCGTTTTATTTCCGACGATAAGACTGGACTATGCGCCTTGCATATTGGGTTGGCAAGGAAGCATTTCGGCGCGAAGTATTTCTGATTCGCAAATTTTACGGAAAATCGAACGAAGGTACAATTTTAAGTTATGGTATCACCGAGCCTTTATCTGCTTATGCGACAAGCGGAAAACGGAGGCACAATGATGACCAAATTTCTGATTCGGACCGCTCTCGGCGTGACGCTGGCAACGATGGCCCTGCCCGCCGTCGCACAGAACTTCTCGAACCTTCCGCTACGCAATCCTCGCCAGCCGCCCGAAGGATATATTTCCGTTCAATCCGGAATATCGATTTCCTATCCGGTGGCGGATGGAGACAGCGAGGAGCAGCAGGAGAAGGCCTTGAAATCCTTCTACAAGATTGCCGCCGGCAGCTGCGCCACTCTACTCGATACCATTGCGGATGCCTGCGAGATCAGTGCTCTGTCGAGCAATAGCGCGGTCAACAATCTCGACAATCGCGGCACGAGACTTTCCATCAACGGACAGGTGACGATGTCGGTGAAACTGAAGGCGCCGACAGCGGCCGCGAAGTAGCCTTGCCCATCACAGTTCACGATCTCCGCCAAAGCCAACGGATCGGTAAGAAATGGCGGCGATAATCCCCCTCGCAATTGAGGGACGATACCATGGCGAAAGCGAAACGACGCACGCGACGCAAGCCGCAGTCCAAGGCGGGCAATTCGATGTGGCTATGGGGCGTTGTCGGCCTGGCAACGGTAGCCGGCCTCTACGCCTATCAGCATCGCAAGGATATGCCGTCGATGCTGGCGCATGCCGGAGCAGTTGCCGGCATGCCTCATATGGCTAGGGACGCGCCGGTGCCGGCAGCGAAGCCGCAGATAAAGACGGCGGCGATCACACCCGAGCCTCGCGCCGAAGCTTCCCTGCCAGTGCCGCCCGCCGCCATTCCGGTGGCGATGCCGGTCAACAAGATACCGGTCGAACGGCCCATACCCAGCTTGCGGGCTCAGTCCGGCGGCCGCTTCGTGCTTTGCGGCGCCGGCTCCGGGACCAATTGCGTCGTTGACGGCAATACTTTCTGGCAGGACGGCATCAGAATCCAGCTGGCCGATATTGACGTCCCGGATGCCGGTACCGCACGCTGCCCCAGCGAAAAGCAGCGAGGCGTGGCCGCAAAGCTTCGCCTGCAGGCCATTCTCAACGATGGAAACTTCGTGCTTTCCGGCAGCAACCGCCGCGACGACCCGAATGGCGGCAAGCTGCGCATTGCCATGCGCGCGGGGCGCTCGCTCGGGGACCAGATGGTGTCGGAAGGCCTCGCACGCCGCTGGACCGGCCAGGCGACATCCTGGTGTAGCTGATTTTCAAAAATTCGATTGGGAGTTCAAGGAGATAAATGGTCGGGGCGACTGGACTCGAACCAGCGACCCCTTGACCCCCAGTCAAGTGCGCTACCGGGCTGCGCTACGCCCCGACCTGCCGAAACGGCTTGTTTCGTTTAGAGTTTAGCGTTTGCCGACGCAAGCGAAAAGTAGCAGCCTGCTCAGAAAAAGTTGCCGTTCAGCGGCACAGCCGCCTCGGCCCATGGCCCAGCTGATAAGTGTTATCCGAGGCGCGATAGGAGCGGTAGCGGCTTGCGCAGTCACGCGCATGGCTTCCGTAATAGCTCTGCGAGCCCTGGTTGTTAAACAGAGTGCCGGTCACGAAAGATTTGAAAAGCACGCCGCTGTCCGAATCGTCGTCATAATAGCTGTCCGAGCCGTGTAGCCGGTGGCCGCTGCCCCAACGATTATGGTGGTGGTGATGCCCATGACCGTGGCCGTGATCGCGAATCTGGATGATCTCAGGCTGTTCGGTTGCAGGAACGGTCAGGGCCGGCATGGTGATGGCATTCGCCGGCATGACGGCGCCGGTCGCCAGCAAAAGAGCAAAGCCAGCGGAAGTTATCGATCTGGCAATCGTAAACATATGCGACTCCTTCGAAATCCGGCGGCGCTGCGAAGTAAATCTGCATGCAAACCTTGCTGCCGAGCACGCCGTCATTATGTCTATATAGTGATTTGAAGCCACACTCATAGATGCCCTTCCGCCTTTATTGAGCGACGAATTGCTCAGAGCGGAAGCCCGCGGAAAGTCAAGGCAATGAAGTCCCTCTTAGCTCTCGTCCTATGCGCACCGCTGCTTGCCGCGTGCAACACAACGGAAACGGTGCAGCCCATTCCAGGCAGCATTACCTACGGCGGTCAGCCGCATATGAAGCTGACGCTTTCACCCCCCGGCTCGCAATTCCAGCATCATTTCACCAACCAGTGGGGCCAGGATGTGCTCGAAACCTACATCGTCCAGCCGGACCGAAGCGTGAAGCTCGTCAACCGCCAGGAAATGAGCCCGCCAGACTAACAACCCGCTATGACCCGGACGTGAAAACTCCGTCAGCGCGAGCCGACGGAGCATGGCATGGCGCGGATAAGGATCACACCTACCAGCAGCGATAGCAGCGGCGATAATAAGGACGGCCGTAATAGCCGCGATGATGATTATCGCTGACGGCGGCACCGACGAGGACGCCACCGATGATACCGGCGGCAGCCAAAGCGGCGGCCTGGTTTTCAGCCTGTTGTGCCTGGGCGCGATTGGATTGATAGGTCGCGCCGACGCAGCGATTGTAACGCTGCGTTCCCGGACGGAACCCTTGCGACTGGCATGTCATTTCCGCATTCGTCGCCGATTCCTGCGGTGTCTGACAGCTCGATAGAATGGTCGATATAGCGACGAGGCTCGCCGCCATTGTGGCACGTATGCGCATGTTCCCTCCGGCAATTTTAGATACAACCCAGGGAAAGTGGAATACAGCCAAAGGTAAGCTTTAGCAAGCCAACCTTACCAAGCAAAACGCGAAAATCGGCCAAATTATGGCAAAACTGTGCACAGAGATCGCATCGTGCTTAACAGCCGGATAGCGCGTTAGCACAAAATGAAAAGGCCTCGCCGGATGACGAGGCCCATATCCGATTAGCAGGCCCGCAGACTATCCAGGCCGGGGAACGTTTTCGATCAGAAGTTCCGCTCGAAACGAAGGATGCCGGCGACCGTGTCATCCTTGATGTAGTCGTAATGCACATAGGTGAGTTCCGGCTCGACCAGGAAATCTTTCACCGGATAGATCTTGAGGTTCGTGGTCGCCTCGAACATCTTGGACTCGGTATAGGCAAGCTGGAGGTTCCACTTCAGCTTGTCGTTGACCGGAACGCCGACGCCGCCCCAGACAGCCCAGTCACCCCAGCCACATTTGGCAGCATTGACGGTGCCGTTCGATTTCGTGCAGGCCGAGATATCCTGGTTGGTGCCGGCATATTTGTTCAGCTTGTCGCCGTCCGTATTCCAGCCCCCCATCAAGAAGGCTTCCACGCCACCAAATTTGGCGTCAAGACGAGCCTTGATGGCACCTTCCTCGACGATGGAGTCATAGCCGCCGACGACCTTGATGCCCCAGTTAGCCGTCTTGTAGCCAAGACCGGCAACGACGTCGGGAGCATAGTGGTTGGATTTGTCATCCGTCCACCAGCCGGCACCGTAAGAGGCCTCACCGTCGGAGGTGGAATTGGAATCTTCCAGGGAGATCACAGCCGAGAAACCATTGTCTGGCTCGTATTTATAAGTCAACTGATTGAGCTCGTACGGGCCGTCGTAAATCACGTCGTCGTTGATGACGTCGCCGGCATAGCCCACGTAAAGATTGTATTGAGAGTCGAGCTTACCGACCGTGAAGCCACCGAGGCTGATATTGGCGAACAGCAACTTGGAGGAGGTCGCGCCTCCATCGTTCCACTCCCAGCGGAAAATGGTGTTGGTCTTCAGCGGCCCGTATTCGGTGTCGGTCGCCGTATCGACATTGAGTTCGACACGCTCGTGCCAGAGGGTGCCGACCCTGCTGCGCGGATTATAGGCGTCATACCACTCGCCTTCGGTGCGAACCTTTCCGCCGATCTTCAGGCAGGTTTCGGTGCCGGGAATATAGAAATAGCCTGTGCCGTATCCATCGCAGATGCGGACATATTCAAGCGGTTCGGGTTGTGCGGCGACAATGGCGTCTGCGGCATGGCCAGCGCCTGCTGCAGCGACAGCAGCGGCGGAGCCAAGAAGAAGGCTCTTGATGTTCATGATATCTCCATTCGACTATTCGTCAGAGATGGAGTCTCCCGGCAGACAACAACGTGCCCCTCCATGGCCTGACTGTTGCCTCAAAACAGGGCGAAGCCATAAGCTTCGCCGTCAAACTGGACCCGCGATCTCCACTCATCAAGTTAATAAGGTTTGCGAACTAATTTTCACGGCGCAGAAGGGTGAGTGATGTGACAATAATGTCACTCGGCCTTCGCGATAAGAAAACGACCGGCTTGCGCGCATCCAATACGCGCATCAACCCCATCGCCGCAGTTTTTGGATGTTATTTACGAGAGGCAATATGCTTCAGCAGCAATCCAGCGTGGCTGCAAGCCTATCGCACCTGGTCAAGAAGGCGCTTGCATTCCAGAAGATCATAAAGCGTCTCCTGAAGCAAAGCGCGATCTTCCTTGCCGACGCTCGATTTTCCGATGGAAACACCCGGCACGCCGTCGTCCCCGCTGACGAAATTGAAGAAGCGGCGGCTGATCGGCGCCTTGGCGCGGCCGACGATCTGATCTTCCTCGGAATTGGCAGAGGCAACGCGAGGCTCGACGGCGGCAGGCTCCTGCGCAGCGGCGAGCGCTTCCACACTGGCGAGATCGCCATGCCCGACGGCGATGACGAACTTGTTGCCATTGGTCTTCAGGAGCTTCTGGACGCCCTTGATCGTATAGCCGTGATCGTAGAGCAGATGGCGGATGCCATTCAGCAGATCGACATCCTCGGGGCGATAATAGCGCCTGCCGCCGCCCCGCTTCATCGGCTTTATCTGCGGAAACCGAGTTTCCCAGAACCGTAGGACATGCTGCGGCAGATCAAGGTCTTCCGCGACTTCGCTGATCGTGCGGAACGCATCCGGGCTCTTGTCCATCATCATACTCCCACACTGCACATGCGGTGCCGTTGAGCCGGATCACACATAAGCGGATTTCGGCATTCGTATCGCTCGATGATACGACTCACCATATTTCAACGGTTTGGCGGAGGAAATTCAAGTCAGATATTCAGCCGTTACACAAGCTTGCGACAAATCCGCAAACGGATCGCCCTAAAACGACGGCATGACACGGCATCTGGCCGGCCGAAATCGAAATCGCGAGGATGAATCAGGAGGCGGGATTTGCCGGCTTGGTCTTTGCCTTACGGCTCGTATGGGCTTTCAGGATACGGGTCTTCAGAACGTTCGACGCCTTGAAGGTCATGACACGCCGCGGGGAAATCGGCACTTCTTCACCGGTCTTCGGATTGCGGCCGATGCGCTCATTCTTGTCGCGCACCTGGAATGTCGCGAACGAGGAGAGCTTTACCGTTTCTCCACGCACGATGGCGTTGCAAATTTCATCGATCACAGTCTCGACGAGTTCCGCCGACTCCGTTCTGGAGAGACCGACTTTCCGGAATACCGACTCCGCCAGGTCTGCGCGCGTCACTGTCTTGCCCGTCATAGCTCCCCGCCCATTTTGCTGCGTAATCTTCTTCAAGTTTTGCGAGACTATTGCCGTTGCGCCGAGCGGTCAAGCTCTTGTTCGGAACGGCTTTTAGAGATGCGGCGCTACCAGCGCAGCAGGACCGCGCCCCAGGTGAAGCCGCCTCCCATGGCCTCCAGCATCACCAGATCGCCTTTCTTGATCCGTCCGTCACCGGCGGCCACGGCAAGCGCGAGTGGAATGGACGCCGCCGACGTGTTGCCGTGAAGGTCCACGGTGACCACAACCTTCTCGGGAGCAATTCCGAGCTTCTTGGCGGAACCATCGATGATGCGGCGATTGGCCTGATGCGGCACGAGCCAATCGAGATCGTCGGGCGTGGTGCCCGTCGCATCGAATGCGGCCTGGATGACGTCGGTGATCATGCCGACGGCGTGCTTGAAGACTTCGCGACCTGCCATATGGAGAACGCCGACCGTTCCCGTCGTCGACGGGCCGCCATCGACATAGAGCTTGTCCTTGTGCGAACCGTCGGAGCGCAGGCTTGCCGTCAGCACGCCGCGATCGGTATTGGCGCCAGTCCCCTCGCCGGCCTCCAGGATCAGCGCACCGGCACCGTCACCGAAGAGAACGCAGGTCGTGCGGTCGGTCCAATTGAGAATGCGCGAAAATGTCTCGGCGCCGATGACGAGCACGCGCTTGGCAAGCCCGCCGCGAATATAGGCGTCGGCCGTGGTTACGGCATAGACGAAGCCGGTGCAGACGGCCTGGACATCGAAGGCAAAGCCATGATGCATTCCGAGCCGGTTCTGAATATTCACCGCCGTTGCGGGAAAGGTATTATCCGGCGTCGAAGTGGCAACGATAATCAGATCGAGATCATCCGGCGTCATGCCGGCATTGGCAAGGGCAGCACGCGCCGCCTGCTCGCCAAGCGAGGCCGTAGTTTCGCCTTCACCGGCGATATAGCGCTGACGGATGCCGGAGCGCTGGACGATCCAGTCGTCGCTGGTATCGACGACCTGCTCCATCTCGGCATTGGTCATGACGCGTTTGGGGAGCGCTGCCCCAAAACCGCGAACAACTGAACGGATCATTCTGCTTGTACCCCGTCTCTCATGCCGCTTCCGGCCCGATAGGGGGCAGCCGTTTGGCATGATATCTCTTCAAATCGTTTTCGATTTTCTGCGTGAGCCCATTCTTGGCCATATCATAGCCGACATCAACGGCCGCTGCGAAGGCTTCTGCATTGGCTCCGCCATGGCTCTTGATGACGATACCGTTGAGGCCGAGGAATACGCCGCCATTGACCTTGCTGGGATCGAGCTTCTCGCGCAGCAGATCGAAGGCGCCCTTGGCTAATACATAGCCGATACGTGCAAGCAGCGTGCGCGACATCGCGGCGCGCAGATAGGCGCCGATCTGCTTTGCCGTGCCTTCGGCCGCCTTCAGCGCGATATTGCCGGAAAACCCTTCGGTGACGACGACATCGACGGTGCCTTTGCCGATATCGTCGCCTTCGACAAAGCCGTAATATTCAAGCGATTCGAGATTGGCTTCGCGGATCAGGCGCCCGGCGTCCTTGACCTCTTCCTGACCCTTGATTTCCTCGACGCCGACATTCAGCAGGCCAACCGTCGGCCGTTCAATCTCAAAGAGCGCGCGCGCCATGGCGCCGCCCATCAGGGCGAAATCGAGCAATTGCTGGGCATCGGCGCCGATCGTGGCGCCGACATCGAGCACGATGCTTTCGCCGCGCAGCGTCGGCCAGATCGCGGCAATTGCCGGACGTTCGATATTGGCCATGGTGCGGAGGCAGAATTTCGCCATCGCCATCAGCGCGCCGGTGTTTCCGGCGGATACGACGACATCGGCGTCACCCGTCTTTACCGCCTCGATCGAGCGCCACATGCTGGAGACGTAGCGGCCGCGGCGAAGCGCTTGGCTCGGCTTCTCATCCATACTGATGGCAACTTCGCATTCGTGAAAGACCGATTTCTCGCGAAGCTTGGGATATTTGGCGAGGACCGCCTCGCAGCGTTCCTTCTGTCCGTACATCACGAACGTGATATCGGGATGCCTATCCAGCGCCTTGGCCGCGCCGGGAACAACAACCTCAGGGCCGAAGTCGCCACCCATTAGGTCAAGAGAAATTCTGATCACGCGTCCCTAGTCCTTTTTCTCCGCCGCGACGGGCGAATTTGGCGTCAAAATACCGTTTTCTCCCCCGGTGACAACTGAATTGTGCTCGAACGGCACCGGGGCCTATTCCTTTTTCCAATCTTTCAGAACGGCAAAGGGCGAAGGCTTTCTGTCGTCTTCACCGGTATCTTCAATATGCGCTTCGAACTCGACGCCAGGCTTGCGCGGATAAGGATCTATGGCGAGGGCGGCAAATTCCGCAACGGCCGCACCAGCGTCTATCGTATCGCCGGTGAAGGTCTCCGGAAGATCCGGACCATCGGGATCAAGTATCATTTCTCCGGCATCCACAGAAGGCGCGCGCGCCAGTTTGGAATCCTCGGGCACGAAGATGTGCTCGAAGTCCTCATCGATATCAGATTCGACCGGCTCGAGTGTGACAACGCAAGCCTGAACGATCTTTGCCTTCACATTGCCCTTGATGCGCACGCCGTCGCGCTTCCAGCGCGAAATCTTGAGATCGGCTTCGAGCTTGCTGACCGAGAGAACACCCCAAAGGGCTGCGAGGCCAACCAGTTCGCGGTCATCAGCCTCGATGTGCACATCCACCGGATTGGCCGAGATATGCCCTACCTTCACGGGATAGGAAAACGGCGTTTCATCGGAGTCCTGTCTTTTCATTTTTATCTCCTAACCGGCCTGTTGACCGACTTTGTCTGGCACCGGCAGCGTCGCCGAGCCCGTGGCGATCTGATCTTCCGCGACGGTCGCCAGATGCGCTTCCGCGACCAACATCCAATCGGCCAATGCACTCATGGAAGCCGCGGCCTCATTTGCCTTGGGATAGATGTTGCGCTGTAACGCTACGGCGAGCGCGGCGCGATCATCGACATCCATGGCGCTCGCATAGCTTTCGAGGCGTCCATAGAACATGCCGGCCAGCTTCTTCATGCGCTTTGGCACGCTATTGTCGCCTATACCAAGCTCGCGGATCGAATAATCGATATCCTCGAAGAAAGCATCCACAATTTCCTGCGCCAGTTCCTGACCGCTTGTCGCCGACGACCGCGTGCGGCGAAAGAACAGGATCATCATGACAGACAGTAACTCGAAACGCCCCATCACCGTATCCGGCACGTTGTAATCGGTATAAAAAACCGGCTGCCGCGCCATGAAGGTCAAGGTTTCATACTGCCTGACGACGATGATCTGATTGTGATTTCTTTTGCGGAAGAGCCCAAAAATCATGAAAATTCCCGGAATTGGCTCCCTCGGAGCGCCCCGTTTTTGCTTGGCCTTGTTGCATCCACGCAAAAGCTGGTTTACCGAAGCAGGCGCGAATTGCAATGCCGTTTGTGCCCGCTTCGAGGCTCCAGCCCTTACCGTCGTCACGTTGTGCATGATCGGTGACGAAGAGTGCCGAACAACATGATTGTGCCTTTTGCCATCGCGGAAAGGACACAATGATGTGTACAGCAAGGTCATACTGGCCGTCCGGCCATCGGATTGATTCATTAGGGGAGATGAGATGTCGTTGACCAGACGGTATTTCAAGTCTGACATTACTTTCAGCAGCACTGCCGCCATCGCCCTGGTGATTGCGACCATGGGCCTTTCCGGTTGCAAGACCAGCGAGGTCATGAACAACGGCTACATCTTCGATCCGCAGTCGCTGGCGCTTGCGCCGGTCGGTTCGAGCCGCGAGCAGGTTCTGCTTTCGCTCGGTACGCCCTCGACCACAGCGACCTTTGACGGCGAAGTCTTCTATTATATCTCCCAGAAGCGCACGCGTGCCGCCGCCTTCATGAAGCCAAAGCTGGTCGACCAGAACATTCTTGCGATCTATTTCGACAAGGACGGCGTGGTGAAGCAGGAAGCTAACTATACGCTGAAGGACGGCAGGGTCTTCGACATGATCAGCCGCACGACCCCGACTGGCGGCCGCGACATCACCTTCCTGCAGCAGATCCTCCAGGGCAGCGGCAGCGGCGTCAACGGCGCGAGGAACTTCCTCAACAACCTCAACCCGGGCCAGTAAGCCGGGATACCGTTTCTACGAAAAACCCGCGAGGCATGGCGTCTCGCGGGTTTTCTTTTGCATTCCGTTTGCTTAGCCGGCGAGAATGGCGAGCAGAAGCAGAGCCACGATATTCGTGATCTTGATCGCCGGATTGACTGCCGGGCCTGCCGTATCCTTGTAGGGATCACCCACGGTGTCACCCGTGACTGAAGCCTTGTGGGCTTCCGAGCCCTTCATGTGACGCGTGCCGTCCTTGTCGACGAAACCGTCCTCGAAGCTCTTCTTGGCATTGTCCCAAGCACCGCCGCCCGACGTCATCGAAATGGCGACGAAGAGGCCGTTGATGATCACGCCGAGCAAGGAAGCACCGAGAGCGGCAAATGCCGAAGCCTTGGAGCCGGACAGCAGCAGGACACCGAAATAGACGACGACCGGCGCCAGAACCGGCAGCAGCGACGGGATGATCATTTCCCGAATGGCGGCCTTGGTCAGAAGGTCGACGGCACGGCCGTAATCGGGACGCTCGGTGCCCTGCATGATGCCGGGCTTTTCGCGAAACTGCTTGCGAACTTCCTCCACGATCGCCCCGGCGGCACGACCGACGGCGGTCATGGCGATACCGCCGAAGAGATAGGGGATGAGGCCGCCGAACAGCAGACCGGCAACGACGTAAGGATTCGAAAGCTCGAACGAGATCGTGCCGATGTTGGCGAAGTACGGGTATTTGTCACCGTGAGCCGCGAAATATTGCAGGTCGTTCGAATAGGCCGCGAACAGCACGAGCGCACCGAGGCCGGCCGAACCGATGGCATAGCCCTTCGTGACGGCCTTGGTGGTATTGCCGACCGCATCCAGTGCGTCGGTGGATTTGCGTACCTCCGGCGGAAGATGCGACATTTCCGCAATACCGCCGGCATTGTCCGTGACCGGGCCGAAGGCATCGAGAGCGACGATCATGCCGGCAAGACCGAGCATGGCGGTAACCGCGATACCCGTGCCGAACAGGCCTCCGAGCTGGTAGGTGGCGATGATGCCGCCAACGATGACGATCGCCGGCAGTGCCGTCGATTCCAGCGAGACGGCAAGGCCCTGGATGACGTTGGTGCCGTGACCGGTGACCGACGCCTGAGCGATGGAATTGACCGGCCGCTTGTTTGTGCCGGTGTAGTATTCAGTGATCACCACAATCAGGGCTGTGACGATCAGGCCGACGATGCCGCAAGCGAACAGCTTCGTCCCGGTGACGTCGAAGCCGGCCACCGTGCCGACAGAACCCCAGCCGATGGTCAGCGAAGTAGCTGCACCGAGACCGATAATCGACAGGACGCCGGTCGCGATCAGGCCCTTGTAGAGAGCGCCCATGATCGAGCCATTGACACCGAGTTTCACGAAGAAGGTGCCGATGATCGAGGTGATGATGCAGGTGCCACAGATCGCCAATGGATAGATCATGGCAGAACCGAGGATCGGCGTGCCGGCGAAAAAGATAGCGGCCAGAACCATGGTCGCGACGACGGACACCGCATAGGTTTCGAACAGGTCGGCCGCCATACCGGCGCAATCGCCGACATTATCGCCGACGTTGTCGGCGATGGTAGCGGGATTGCGCGGATCGTCTTCGGGAATGCCGGCCTCGACCTTGCCGACGAGGTCGCCGCCGACAT
Organism: Rhizobium tropici CIAT 899; assembly: GCF_000330885.1. Taxonomy (NCBI): domain Bacteria; kingdom Pseudomonadati; phylum Pseudomonadota; class Alphaproteobacteria; order Hyphomicrobiales; family Rhizobiaceae; genus Martinezella; species Martinezella tropici. Next base: position 1,331,372 of record NC_020059.1, on the reverse strand, counting down.
CAGCACCCTTGGTGAAGATGCCGCCGCCGAGACGGGCGAAAATCGAGATCAGCGAGGCGCCGAAACCAAGGGCGACGAGCGCATCAATCACGTCGCGCGAACCGGCTTCATGACCGAGGATACCGGTCAGCACGTAGAAGTAGATGGAGACGCCGAGCAAGGCGAGACCTGCAACCAGCATGCCGGTGATGGCACCCGACTTGAAGGCGATATCGAGGCCTGCGGACAGGCTCTGCGACGAGGCTTGCGCAGTGCGGACATTGGCGCGCACGGAGACATGCATGCCGATGAAACCTGCGGCGCCTGAGAGGATTGCGCCGATCAGGAAGCCGAAAGCGGCTTCGGCCGACAAGAGGAGCCAGGCCGCGATGAAAACGATGATCCCGACGATGGCGATGGTTCTATATTGGCGCGCCAGATAGGCTTGCGCTCCTTCACGAATATACCCGGCAATCTCCTGCATGCGGGCATTGCCCTGATCGGCAGCGAGCACCGACCGGGTTGCCCATACGGCGTAAATCACCGAGAGCAGTCCGCATGCGATTACTCCTAAAAGAATCGACATTTCGCTTTTTCCCTCCAAAAAAGCCGGCGGTTCACTCCTCCCCCGGCCGCCTGCAACAACGGTCGGTCCCCTCCTCCAGGAGATCGGCTGATGTGCAGTTGCGAGATTGATGGCGGGAAAACGTCGCGTCAAGACCGTCCGCGGGTAAAACACCCGCAGAAGGTTCAAAAGAATATTCGAAGATGAAATCAGGCGCGAACGAAGGAAACGAAAATGCGTTATGCCGTGATCCGAGCGTCCGGCGCGGTTTTATTTCTTCGCTTCGCCGCGAATCTGCTTGGCGATTCGGTCGAGCACGGCATTCACGAGCTTCGGCTCGTCCTCCTCGAAGAAGGCATGCGCGATCTCTACATATTCGGTGACGATGACCGGGACCGGCACGTCCTTGCGGTCGATAAGCTCGAAGGTGCCGGCGCGCAGGATGGCGCGCACTGTGCTGTCGAGACGCGACAGTGCCCAGTCGTCCTGAAGCGCGGAGCCGATCAGCGGATCAAGTCGCGTCTGCTCACGCACGACACCTGATACGATAGAGCGGAACCAGGATGCATCGGCCTTCAGATAGGTCTCGCCATCCAGCTCCTGCCCCAGGCGGTGCGCCTCGTATTCAGCCACCACCTCCAGAACGCCGGTTCCGCCGATATCCATCTGATAGAGCGCCTGAACCGCCGCTAGACGTGCGGCACCTCGCTGATTGGCGGGCTTGGCCGGTCGCTCGTTATCCTGATTGCTCATGTATTATGCACCCAACTTCTCTTTCAGCGCGATCATGGTCAGCGCCGCACGGGCGGCAAAACCGCCCTTGTCCTTGTCCGAACGGCGCACACGCGCCCATGCCTGCTCATCGTTTTCGACGGTGAGGATACCATTGCCGATCGCGAGGGATTCGCTGACGGCCAGATCCATCAGCGCCCGCGAGGATTCATTGGCAACGATATCGAAATGATATGTCTCGCCACGGATGACCATGCCGAGAGCGACGTAGCCGTCATAAACAACGTTGCCATTGTCGCCCCCATCAAGCGCCATTGCAATCGCTGCCGGGATCTCCAGTGCGCCGGGCACAGTCACGATATCGTAGGTCGCGCCAGCCTCGTCGAGAGCGGCCTTGGCGCCATCGAGCAGGGCATCGGCCATATCGTCATAGAAGCGGGCTTCGACGATAAGGATGTGAGCATTGGAAGAGCTGGTCATACATCACCTGCGATTTGAGAGGGCGCGGCACCTTGTTAGGCCGGGTCAAACCACGGCGGGCCTCGCTTGGCAAGTGTTTTTCAATGGTCTGCGCCGATTCCGACCCTATTTGGAAATGATCGGCGCACCGCGGAAATTGTGGCTTCCGCACACGCAACCGCTTCGATAATAATTTGAAGCCTGCAAGGGGGAGGTTCATGACGAAGAAATCCGCACCCGCCGTCAATGTCGGCGAACTCGAGCTGGAGCACTGGCAGCAAGGCAGCTTCTTTGCCGGCAGCGACACCTCCTTCGGGGCGAAGCTCGGGCTGAAGCAGCTCGGCATCAGCTACAACGAAGTACCTCCGGGCAAATCCGGCTGCCCGTTTCACAATCATCACGTCGAGGAGGAGATGTTCGTCATTCTCGACGGCGAAGGCGAATATCGTTTCGGCGGCCAGCGCATCGCGGTCAGCAAGGGCGATGTACTGGGCGCGCCGGCCGGCGGCCCGGAAACGGCCCATCAGCTGATCAATATCGGCCCCGGCGTGCTCACCTACCTCGCCATTTCCACCAAGGCTCGAACCGAGATCGTGGAATATCCCGATTCCGGCAAGTTCCTGGCCAAAACCTATAGCGACGGCAAGACGGCGTTCCGTGCCATCGGCCGCGCCGCTGCCACCAACCTCGACTACTGGGACGGCGAGCCCGGTGCCTCGAACGACTGACCATCACCAAAACCATTTTCAGCAAAGATTTAATCCGATGACCCATATACCGACACTGACGACCGACCGGCTTCTGCTGCGCGGCCATACGCTTGATGATTTCGACGAATTCCTCGAGCTCTGGAAACACAAGGAGATCGTCCGCTTCATCGGCGGCGAGATGCCGACACGCGAGCAGGTTTGGGCCCGCCTGCTGCGCTATGCCGGCCTATGGCATCATCTCGGCTTCGGCTTCTTTGCTGTGGAGGAACGCCAAAGCGGCCGGTTGATCGGCGAGGTGGGATTCCTCGACCTGCATCGTGACATGACGCCGATGACGGAAGGCACACTGGAAGCCGGCTGGGGCATCACGCCACCGATGCAGGGCAAGGGCTATGCAACAGAGGCCATGAACGCCGCCATTGCCTGGGCGGACAAACAGTTCGCAGGACGGCGCATGACCTGCATCGTAGACGTTGAGAACCTACCGTCGTTGCGGGTTGCCGAAAAGATCGGCTTCCGACGTATCGATGAGCTCATGCTCAAGGACAGATCCAACGCCATCTTCGAACGTTAGCCGTTGCAGGGGTGAACCATCGTGCCGGTTTCGCAGAAAAGGTTTTCTGTCAAACGCTACGAACCAAACGACGCCCGAGCCACGATCGAGATTTTCCTGCGGGCTGTTCGTGAGGTCGCATCGAAAGACTACAGTCCGGAGCAGGTTGCCGCCTGGGCAAAGATCGATGATGCCGAAGTTTGGGCGCAGTATCGGGCAAGCCGGCCGACCTGGCTTGCTGTCGATGGTTCTACACCCATCGGCTTTACCGACCTAAAATCGGATGGCTGCCTGGATATGATGTTCGTTTCGCCGGATTATCAGGGAAAGGGCGTCGCCAGCCTTTTACTAGAGACGGTCGAAAGAGCCGCTCGCGAACAGGGCTTGCAACGGATTTTCACCGAAGCAAGCCTGACCGCCCGCCCCTTCTTCGAGAGCAGAGGCTTTATCGTCCTGACCGCGCAGCAGGTGGAAAAGCGCGGCCAGATATTGTCGAATTTTCGTATGGAAAAGACACTTGCGTAGGCCGGAAAGGCGCCGATCGACGCCTTCTTGCGGCGAGCTTAGGGAACTCAGGATTCGCGGACCGCGGGGAATTCTGCCAGACGAGCGGCGTAGCGTGCCATGGTATCGACTTCGAAATTGACGAAGTCGCCAGCCTTGCGCTCGCCCCAGGTCGTGACCTCCAGGGAATGGCGGATCAGCAGCACGTCGAACTCCGTACCCTCGACGGCATTGACGGTCAGCGAGGTGCCGTCGAGCGCGACCGAACCCTTCGGCGCGACGAACCTGGCAAGATGTTCCGGCGCGCGCAGACGGAAGCGCGTGGCCTCACCCTCTGATGTCACCGACAGGATTTCCGCCTTGCCGTCGATATGGCCGGACACGATGTGGCCGCCGAGTTCGTCGCCGATCTTCAGCGAGCGTTCAAGATTGATCTTGGCGCCAGCTTCCCAGGTGCCGATGGTCGTAAGCCGCAGCGCCTCTTCCCAGGCCTCGACCTCGAACCATCGTCCGTTGCTGCCCTGTTCAGGCAGACCCGTAACCGTCAGGCAGACGCCGGCGTGCGAGATAGATGCGCCCATGTCGATCGTGGCCGGATCGTAATTGGTGGCGACGCGCAGCTTGATGCCTTCCTTCAACGGGGAAATGGATTCGACCGTGCCAACGTCGGTGATGATTCCGGTAAACATCAAAAACCTCTTTCGTATTCGTCGCAGAGATCGTCGCCGAAGCGGCTCTGGCCAACATGAATAAAATCAGCTGGGATATTGGATTTCAGAACCGGCGATTCAATACCACCCTCGCCGATCTCGGCAGGACCTTGAAACAGCAGGATGCGGTCGACCATTCCAGCATCGAGGAAGCGCCGTGCCGTCTTGGCGCCTCCCTCCACCAGCAGCGACGAGATACCACGGGTGCCCAATGCCTCCAGTAGCTCGCCCGGCTCGCTCGAATTGGATTGCAAGACCTCGACGCCGGCGGCATCCAGCGCTGCGCGGCGTCCGAGGAATGCGGCGTCGGTATTCTCGTCAAACGGCGGCGGATGGCCGGCGACCGCGATCACCGGATATTGCCGGGCCGTGCGGACCAGCTTGCTGCCAAGGGGGAGCTGCAGCTCGTCGTCAATGACGATGCGTAGCGGCGTGCGATCCTCCATACCGGGGATCCGACAGGTCAATTCCGGATCATCTGCTATCGCCGTACCTATGCCAACAAGAATGGCATCGCTTTCGGCCCGCAGCATCTGGACCTCAGCGCGTGCGGCATCGCCGGTGATGCAAACCTGGCCCGCGCCCGTCTTGCCGATCATGCCATCGGCGGAAATCGCAAGCTTGAGAGTCACATAGGGCCGGTTTCTCGTCTGGCGCATGAGATAGCCCGCGAGAGATCGCCTGCCTTCCATCTCCAGAACACCGGTATCGACCTCAATGCCGGCCTCGCGCAGCATGGTGATGCCGCGTCCGGAGACGCGCTGGTCGGGATCGGTGACACTGATGACGACGCGTGCCACGCCGTAAGCGATCAGCGCCTCGGCGCATGGCGGCGTCTTGCCGTAGTGCGAGCAAGGCTCAAGCGTCACGTAGGCGGTGGCACCTCTGGCCCCCTCACCTGCCTCGGCCAGCGCCTGAGGCTCGGCATGCGGGCGCCCGCCAAGCGCGGTCACACCGCTGCCGATGATCACGCCATCCTTGACGATAAGGCAGCCGACGGATGGATTGGTGGAAGTCAACCCCAGATGCTGGCGCGACAGACGGATGGCCGCGGCCATGAAATTCTCGTCCTCGGGCCGCAGCGCCATGGTCAAGGGTCCAGCGGATCGCGAGCGATCTTGGCGTTGATTTCGTCAATCACGTGCTCGAAATCCTCCGCATGCGAAAAATCGCGGTAGACGGAGGCGTAGCGCACAAAGGCGACGTCATCGAGGCTCTTCAGCGCTTCCAGCACCTGCAGACCGATCTGCTCGGAGCTGATTTCGGTCTCGCCGGAGCTTTCGAGGCGGCGCACGATGCCCGATACGGCCCGCTCGATCCGGTCCCGATCGACCGGGCGCTTGCGCAGCGCGATCTCGAAAGAGCGCACCAGCTTGTCGCGATCGAACGGCACCTTGCGGCCCGTCTTCTTGATAACCATGAGCTCGCGCAGCTGCACGCGCTCGAAAGTGGTGAAGCGGCCGCCGCAATCCGGACAAATGCGCCGACGGCGGATGGACGTGTTGTCCTCCGCCGGGCGCGAGTCCTTGACCTGGGTGTCTTCTGAGCCGCAGTAAGGGCAGCGCATGCGCTCTCCTTAGCCCATATAGCCGTACATCGGGAAGCGGTCGGTGAGCTTGACCACTTTCTCGCGCACGGCAGCCTCGACGGCAGCATTGCCTTCGTCGGAATTGGCGACCTTCAAGCCATCGAGCACTTCGATGATCAGATTGCCGATTTCACGGAATTCGGCTTCCTTGAAGCCGCGCGTCGTACCGGCCGGCGTGCCGAGGCGAACGCCTGACGTGACGAAGGGCTTCTCGGGGTCGAAGGGAATGCCGTTCTTGTTGCAGGTGACGTAGGCGCGGCCGAGTGCGGCCTCAGCGCGCTTGCCCGTGGCATTCTTCTTGCGCAGATCGACCAGCATGAGGTGGTTGTCCGTGCCGCCGGAGACGACATCGACGCCGCCGGAGATCAGCGTTTCGGCAAGCGCCTTGGCGTTCTTGACGATCTGGGCCGCGTAGTCCTTGAACTCCGGCTGTAGCGCTTCACCGAGCGCAACCGCTTTGGCGGCGATGACATGCATCAGCGGGCCACCCTGGAGGCCGGGGAAGACGGCCGAGTTGAACTTCTTCGCCAGATCCTCGTCGTTGGTGAGGATCATGCCGCCGCGCGGGCCGCGCAGCGACTTGTGCGTGGTCGTGGTGGCAACATGGCAATGCGGGAACGGCGACGGATGCTGGCCGCCGGCAACGAGCCCGGCGATATGAGCCATGTCGACCATCAGATAGGCGCCGACGCTGTCGGCGATCTCGCGGAAGCGCTTCCAGTCCCAGATGCGGGAATAGGCCGTGCCGCCGGCGATGATGAGCTTCGGCTTGGTTTCCTCGGCCTTGCGCTGCACTTCGTCCATATCGAGCAGGTTGTCGCCTTCGCGCACGCCGTAGGATACGACGTTGAACCACTTGCCGGACATGTTGACCGGCGAACCATGCGTCAGGTGACCGCCCGAATTCAGGTCGAGACCCATGAAGGTGTCACCGGGCTGCAAGAGCGCCAGGAACACGGCCTGGTTCATCTGCGAACCGGAATTCGGCTGGACGTTGGCGAAATTGACGCCGAACAGCTTCTTGGCGCGCTCGATGGCAAGCTCCTCGGCGATATCGACATACTGGCAGCCGCCATAATAGCGCTTGCCCGGATATCCCTCGGCATATTTGTTGGTCATGATCGAGCCCTGCGCTTCCAGCACGGCGCGCGAGACGATGTTTTCCGAGGCGATCAATTCGATTTCGTGCCGCTGGCGACCGAGTTCCTTGCCGATCGCACCAAAGATTTCCGGATCGGTATCGGCAAGCGAGCGATTGAAGAAGGGTTCGGTGGACGCGTTGGTCATCGTGAAAGCTCCTGAACGGGCCGGAAGGGCAATGCAAACGGTATTAGCGTCAGGGTCGCCGGAGAGCAATACGACCAGCGACATTTGCTGGGCAAACTACGCAGAGCAGTGCTTCCTAACAAAAAAGCCGCATCGAGGACGCGGCTTTTTAAACGGATTGGCTCCAAGAACGCCGATTATTGAACCGGCTGTTCCATGCCCTGGGTCGTATTGAGCGCCAACTGGGAATTGCCGTCCAGATTATAGATATCGTCGCGGAACTGGACGATACCGTCGCGGGCGCTCCAGGCCGAAATATAGACGAAATAGACAGGCACTTCGGTCGCCAGCTTGATCGGCGTGTTGACGCGGGTGGAAATGACCTGCTCGATGTGCTGACGCGGCCAGCCGGGCGTTTCGGCCAACAGCCAGGTCGCGAGGTCACGCACGTTCTGAACGCGCACGCAGCCCGAGCTGTCGAAACGCATCAGCTTGTTGAACAGGCCCTGCTCGGGCGTGTCGTGCATATATTCGTTGTTCGGATTATAGAAGTTGATCTTCGTGGACGCCATGGCGTTGGTCTTGCCCGGGTCCTGACGGAACATCAGGTCCGGCGCCTTGTCCGAATTCCAGTCGATCGTCTCGGGTGCCACTTCCTGGCCCTTGCCGTCAATAAGACGAATGTTGTTCTTCGTCAGGTAGGTCGGATCCTTGCGCATCAAGGGCACGATGTCCTTGACGACGATGGAGCGCGGCGCCGTCCAGTACGGGTTGAGGATGACCTCGTAGATCTTTGAATTGATGATATGCGTCGGCCGCGATTCCCGGCCGACGATCGCCTGGTGGCGCAGCGCCACCTGACCGTCCTCGACGGCTTCGACACGTGTCGCCGGGATATTGACCATGACGTGACGGCGGCCGAGGTCGGACGGGAACGTCTGGAGGCGGACGAGATTGGTGTTGAGCTGCTGCAGGCGGACATTGGCGGGGATGTTCATCGCCTTCAGCGTGAAATCGCCGAGGACGCCATCTGCCGGCAGTCCGTGACGGGCCTGGAAACGCTTGACCGCACCGTCGACATAGGAGTCGAAGGCAGAAGATATACCAGCCTCACGCGGCAGGTCGCCGGTAATCATCAAATGCTGGCGCAGCGACTGTACGGCCGGATCGGTCGCACCGAGCTGCAGCGCCTGCTGGCTTGTCGGATTGATCTGCGGCCATCCGCCGTTGGCGGCAATGTTCTGATATTGCGCGATCGCCTGCTGAATGTTCGGTACGGAATCTGGCCCGAGGATTGGCGCGTTCGACTGGACGGCGGCAGCGGTGCGCGCCGCAGCCTTGGCGTCGAACTGGTCGTCCCAATTGCCACGGGAGCGATCGTTGATCAACGCCTCAAGCGGAGTTGCGTTTTGCGCAAGGGCCGGAGCGGCCAGTGCGGCAGCGCCAAGAGTTGCAGCCGACCGCAGGAAAGAGCGGCGCGAAAAGGGTCCAATTCCGTTTTTCTTCGACATATCCTAACCGTTCAACGCTGCGATCCAATCATGCGCAGCCAAGAGAGGAAGCAGTAAATAGCGCAAGCTCGCGCCAAGTAACGCCGCTCAGTATCAATCCGTTCCCTTAATGCACCACCAAAAACTTGGCCACGAACTATCACAATATCGCGAAGCCAAGACCTTCAGGTCGGAAGATCGTATTTCGAGAACGCTGCCTGCAGTCGATTTCCGCTGTCATAGCAATATGGCCAATTCGTGTCTCCCGGCATGAAACTTGCTTTGCCGCACGAGTGCGAAAGAAAAGCCAAACTGCTTTTGCTAAAATACCACAGCTGCGCGTGGTTCATAGCGTGTCCTGATCCGGCGTCAATGGCTTAGCCGTCCGGGACGTTACATGGGATGGAAGGTGAAGCGCGGACGTGGCAAAAAGCGCACAACGATCGGGCCGGCAATGCGTTCAAGCCGGACACGCAGGGAACGTGTCCAGCTTGCTTTGACTTGAAGGTCGCAAGATCAATCCCTGCCACTCACTTACAGGCGATGGAGGATTTAATCGTTCTAGAAGTGGTCGAGAACCGATTTGCGGGTCCATTCGCAGCACGTTGTGCGACCTTTACGGCTAGGCAATTAGTAACGAACGTTAAGCCCTATTGTGGAAAATTCTCCTAATAGCTCACGGAAATGTCGACCGCGAAAGCCGCAAGCGCGGAATCATTTTTTAGAGTCTCGATCCGCTGACGGCTTTGGTCGGTGTCCGGCACAAAGAAAACAAAGTTGTTCCCGTTATTTTCCATCATGATGGCGTCGGGAAATCTATTCAATAATACCGTGTCGATGAAGCTCTTTAGTTGCTCCAATGAGGTATCTTGACGGGCTCGAATCTCCAAGGCAATCGACCTAGCCTTCCTTCTGTGATCACGGTATCCGCCGAGAAGGGGGGAATTTCCTAGCTGCATTTCAATCAAATCAAGACGATTGCCCAAATACTCCATCTGTTCCTGAGCAATCTTTTCAGAAGGCGTCGCGTTTTTTTCAAATTGAAGCTTGCCCCGTGAGAACGTCACTGGATTGTCGATGACATGCGCCTCGTCCGTCGCTTCCTTCGCGTATTCAAGCAAAGCCGCGCGAGCGGCGCGAATATCGACAGGTCGCCGCCGTGAAAATTTTATCGACCTGAATGGCGCAATATCGAATGGAATTCTCTGGCCTTCGATGTGCATATGAATAATGGGCTTCTGAATGGTGTGACGTATGCCGATCTCGTAGAAAGCATTGGGATTAAGCGTTGTGAGATCTGCAATAACGATCTCCGCTTCCAGTAGGGCAGTTATGACCTGCGTGTTTATCTGTCCAGGATTGGAAATCTTATCCGCGCGCTGCACGCTATACTCTGGGAAATGCTCATTGAAAACGGGCAGTATGATTTCTTCAAGCAACCAATCCGCGTGTATTCGATCATCACTGTCGTCATCGCCAATCGGGCCAACGACGAAACATCGCTTCTTGTCCACTTTTCCAATCATCTCAAACCTCTTTTGCGGAATGCTATGTTTAGCAACTCGAGGAAGACTTACAAGCCAGCCGTGCTAACGCATACGTCTTGGTCTACCCTGTCGTGTGACAAGGGGCCTACAATGCTCTCGCGCCCAGTTCATGCACAAACGGGCGCAACGTGGCGTCTTCTCTCGCCTCGCTACACCCGTTTGTGTCAGTCTCGAGTTTCTAAAAAGCCGGAGGGAACGCCAGCTTGGTAGATTACATGCGGTAGGCGATGCTGTCGTTCCAGAAGCGGTCGAGGCGCTGCAGGAGCTTGTTCATCTGGGTGAATTCATCGGTGCCGATGCCGCCGACCTTGTCGATCGAGCCGATGTGGCGCTCATAGAGCTTGGCAACGGTTTCGGCGATATCCTGGCCGGTTTCCGTCAGGCTGATGCGGACCGAGCGGCGGTCGATGCGCGAGCGCTGATGGTTGATGAAGCCGAGGTCGACCAGCTTCTTGACGTTGTAGGAAACGTTGGAGCCGAGGTAGAAACCGCGCGAGCGCAGTTCGCCGGCCGTCAGCTCGGAGTTGCCGATATTGAAAAGGAGCAGCGCCTGGACGGCGTTGACGTCGTCGCGACCCTGACGGTCGAACTCGTCCTTGATAACATCAAGCAGGCGACGGTGCAGACGCTCGACCAGGTGAAGGGATTCCATGTAGAGAGCCCGGATGTCATCAACCTGCTGATCCCGAGCGTTTGCAACTGCCTGCGGCTTGATTTTCGTGTTCATCATGACTTGGCCTCACTCTGTTTTGTTTGGCGGTGTCGTTTTCTTCCCGCCTTGAGTGAGACCCTATCGAATACACATAAAATTCTACTTAAACTGCAGGCTTAACAGCACCTTACCAGGACGTGTTGCTGTCTCAGGGTAAATCAACCATTACCTGCTGCTGACGGCGCCGGCGTTTTTCCTGCCATAGCAGGATGCGGAAAAGGCAATAAATCACGGCGACGCAGGCATGCAAGACCATGATCAGCGGATTGGATCCAAATATCTCCGGCCATACGCCATACATCAGTGCCTGCCCACCTGCCGCCACCACCCACATGACCGGCCCCCAGGAGACAGTAAGCCACAATCCGAGGGCTGCGACCGGGAAAACCACCGCAAGCCCGGCGCCCGCGACCTTCCAAGGGAGAGCGAGCAGATCGAAGCGCGCATGGCCATCCAGCGAGTAGCCGACCAGCATGGCCCAATATTGCAGGCCGAGCCAAAAGCAGGCGATCGCGATCAGCCGCAGGAACAGCACGAACAGGATGTCCGTCAGCGTATTCTTGGGTACGGTCGAAGAATCAGGTTCCATGCGCGAACAATACGTAGGAGGCACGTGCCTCGCCAGAATATAATGGCTGCGGCCTTTCGCCTGGTTTTGAATCCTGGGGACGGCGTGATAGGTACGCCCCCAATATAGAATGCCATAAATAGACGAAGAAGGATGGCGGCATCATGGAGAACAAGACGCATCTCGTTGACGAGATTACCGGTCATCGGCGCGTGCGGCGTAACCGCAAGGCCGATTGGACACGCCGTCTCGTGCAGGAAAACCGGCTGACGGTCGACGATCTCATCTGGCCGATCTTCGTGATCCCGGGCACCGGCATCGTCGAGCCGATCCCTGCCATGCCCGGCGTCAACCGCATGACCGTGGACATGGCGGTAGAAGCGGCAAAGGAAGCGGCCGATCTCGGCATCCCCGCGCTTGCCACCTTCCCCAACATCGAAATGGAGCTGCGCGACGAGACCGGCTCCAACAGCCTCGAGAAGAACAATCTCATCAATCTCGCTACCGCCGCAATCAAGAAGGCCGTGCCGAACATTGGCGTCATCACAGACGTCGCGCTCGACCCTTTCACCAGCCACGGCCATGACGGCATCCTGCGCGGCAATGAAATCGTCAATGATGAAACGGTCGAACAGGTGGCGCGTGCCGCGGTCTACCAGGCGGATGCCGGCGCCGATATCATCGCGCCCTCGGAAATGATGGACGGGCGCATCGGCGCGATCCGCCAGGCGCTCGATGCAGCCGGACACCAGAGCGTCGGCATCATGAGCTACGCGACGAAATTCAGCTCGGCCTTCTATGGTCCCTACCGCGAGGCGATTTCGACCGGCGGCCTGCTGAAGGGCGACAAGAAGACCTATTACATCGATCCGGCGAACGGCACCGAAGCCGTGCGCGACGCCACGCTCGACGTCGAGGAAGGTGCCGACATGCTGATGGTCAAGCCCGGCCTGCCCTATCTCGACATCTGCTGGCGGCTGAAAGAGGCGTTCGGCCTTCCGACCTTCGCCTATCAGGTCTCCGGCGAATACGCGATGATCAAGGCGGCCGCCGCCAACGACTGGATCGATGGTGATCGCGTGATGCTCGAAACCCTGCTCGCCTTCAAGCGCGCTGGCTGCGACGGCATCCTCACTTATTTTGCTGTCGATGTGGCGCGACATCTTGCGAAGAAATAGCTCGGGCTGCCGGCTTATTGTATTTGCCGCACCTGATACCATATGTTCGGCAAATGTTTCCCAAGGAGGAAAACAATGAGCCTAAACCCCAGCCCGCTCTATGCAGCACCGGACGACTGGCGCGCCTATAGTGGCGTGCTGAGCCGGCGCATCTTTGCGCTCATCGTCGATTACATCATCGTCGCGCTGCTGTGCATTCCCGCGGCTGTGCTTCTGTTTTTCGTTTCGATCCTGACGCTGGGGCTCGGCTTCTTCCTTTATCCGGTGCTGTTCGTTCTCGTTGCGGGCCTCTATTTCGGCTGGACGCTCGGCGGTCCCTACCAGGCTTCGCTCGGCATGCGCGCCATGGGTCTCACCATGGTTCGTGTCGACGGCCGGCGCATGGATTTCCTGACGGCGATCGTCCATCTCGCACTGTTCTGGATCCTGAATTCCGTCCTGACGCCGCTTATCCTGCTGGTGGGTCTCTTTACCGACCGCAGCCGGCTTGTGCATGACCTGCTGCTCGGCACCGTCATCGCTCGAACGGCCTAAAACGACGCATAATCTTGGGACACCGCACGGATCTCCTGCGGAGCCACTGGCGCGCGGGAGATATTTCTGTGCATGGTCAATTAGGAAACTTCGATCTTTAGCGAAGGACGTAGTTGACGTTTTCTAAACTTGGGCCATGCTTGTAGAAAACGGGTGCCGAAAGAAAGGTCAATCAACGGCAGATGAACACGCAGTCGACGCCTTCTCCGCAGTTTTATCTGACGGCACCGGCTTCCTGCCCGTACCTGCCGCATGAGATGGAGCGCAAGGTCTTCACGCACCTTGTGGGGCCTCGTGCTGCCGAGATGAACGATATCCTGACGCAGGGCGGCTTCAGGCGTTCTCAGAACATCGCCTATCGTCCCGCCTGCGAATCGTGCCGGGCCTGCATATCGGTCCGCATCCTGGCGCAGGAGTTCGAGCCCACCCGGTCGATGAAACGGGTGCTGACGGCCAACAGCGATATCATCGCCACCGAATTTCCGGCGCAGCCCTCCAGCGAGCAATATTGGCTCTTCCGCCGCTATCTCGACTATCGTCATCAGCAAGGCGGCATGTCCGACATGACCGTGCTCGACTATGCGATCATGGTCGAGGACACGCATGTGAACACGCGCATCATCGAGTATCGCCGCCGCGAGGAAGGTTCAGGGCTGGAGCAGCGTCCGAAGGGTGAACTGCTGGCCGCGGCTCTGACCGATGTGATGAGCGACGGGCTGTCCATGGTCTATTCCTATTTCAATCCCGATCTCGACGAGCGATCACTCGGCACCTTCATGATCCTCGATCATATCAAGCGGACGAAGACGCTGGGGTTGCCGCATGTCTATCTCGGCTATTGGGTTAAGGGTTCGCGCAAGATGGACTACAAGACCCGCTTTCAGCCGCAGGAACATCTGACGCCGCGCGGCTGGGAACGTTTCGACCCCGCAGCCGACGGCGACAAAGATACCTTCCGCTGAATGTTTTCCCATCTCTCGGACCATAAGAAGGGCCTGCTGCTGACGACGCTCGGCGGTCTGGCGCTGTCGATGGATATCCCGCTGATACGGCTTTCCAGCGGTGAAGTCTGGTCGGTGCTGTCGGCTCGCAGCCTTGCGACCATCGTCGTGGCGCTGGCCGCCCTTTTCGTCATCCGTCGGGTCACGGGCTCGTTGCAAACTGTGCTGCCGGGCTGGCTCGGAATTCCGGTTGGCTTCTTCTACGGGCTGACCACCATCACCTTCCTTCTCGCCGTCTATTATACCAAGGCGGCAAATGTGGTCTTCATCATCGCCCTCAACCCGATGTTCACCGCCCTGCTCTCGTGGATCTTCCTCAAGGAGCGCCCTGCCCTTTCCACATTAGTTACCATGGCTGTCATGATCCTCGGGGTTGGTCTGATCGTGGGAGATGGTATGGAGGGCGGCCATCTGCTTGGCGACGCGCTTTCTGTGCTCGCATCGCTTTCCATCGCCTGCGCCATCACGATCAGTCGCGCCTCGGGCCGGGACATGGGTTTTGCTTCCTTGCTGGCGGCCGTCATTCCGGCGGCAGTCGGGCTCTATCATATGATGCCCTCGGGCTTTTCCATCGATCATCCGGGCTGGATCCTTTTCGACGGCGCTGTGCTGATGCCGCTTTCCTTCTGGTGCCTTGCGACGGGCACGCGTTTTCTTTCGGCGCCGGAAGTGGCAATGTTCTATCTGCTGGAAACGATTCTCGCGCCGATCTGGGTCTGGCTGATCTTTTCCGAGGCGCCGACCAATATGACGCTTGCCGGTGGCGCGATCCTCATCCTGGCACTGGCCGCTCACTCGCTATGGCAAGCCCGGGTGAAAGCCAGAGCAGCAATCACCGCACAGAGCCTTGCGCATTGAAGTGGTCCTCTTCCGATGTTATAACCAGGTTATCACATTGGAGCTAAGGCATGAACGTCACCATCCGCAAAATCGGCAATTCCGAGGGCGTGATTATTCCGAAGGAAGTTCTCCAGAAGCTTGGTTTGAAGAGCGGCGATGCACTGGAGATACGCGAAGTGAACGGCAATATCGAGTTGGTTCCGGAGCGCGCCGATCTTGCCGAACAACTGCGAGCTGCGCGGCTTGGCATGCAGAAATATCGTGCCGCTCTGCGTGAACTTGCAAAGTGACCGAATACAAATGGCTCTCCCGCGAAGCCATCGAGATCATGCACGAGGAACAACTCGCCGAGCATGGTGGCTTGCCGGGTTTAAAGGATGAAAATGCTTTGGAAGCGGCGTTGGCCCGTCCGCTCAACAAGGCTGCCTATGGCGAAAATGACGTATTCGCTCTGGCCGCCGCTTATCTTTATGGCCTAGTGCGGAACCATCCTTTTTCCGACGGGAACAAAAGAACTGGTTACCTGGCAGCGTTCACATTTCTCTACATCAATGGCTATCTGATTGAAGCCGACGATGGGATGATCGTGACGTTTGTATTGGGTGTCGCGGCCGGGGAAATCGATGAAATAGGTGCGACTCAATTCCTGAAAGATTTCAGCGTTCCGCTGGCCTGATGACAGCTACCCCTTAGCCGCAACACCCCCGGCCCTTCGCTAGAGCTAAGGGCATTCGTCGCTGCAATCGACCCGCTGGGTCGATTGCTCAAGCTTTGTCCGACCGCTCCTCACCCAGAAAACCTGCCGCTTCTGGGGAAGCCCTTCGGCACGGCGCGGCCGGCGCCGGCGCGGTCGCCCAGCCATTCCACCAACTCGTCCTTGGTCTTGGTGAAGGTGCGGCCGGCACTGTCTTCCCATGTCAGGCCATCGACAATCGCGAAGCACCTGACATCGGCGATGCCGCCATCCTTGTATTTCTGAAGGCGCACGCCCTTACCGCGTGACATTTCCGGCACCTGCGCGAGCGGGAAGATGAGCATCTTGCGATTCTCGCCGACCACGGCAACGTGATCGCCTGATATCGGGACGAGAAGCTTGGTCTCGTCGGGATAGGAGACGTTCATGATCTGCTTGCCCTTGCGGGTATTGGCGACCAGCTCCGCCTCGGCAACGATGAAGCCGTTGCCCGCCGTCGATGCGATCATCTGCTTGCGCTGGGGATCGTGGACGAAGGCGGTCAGCACATCCTGATCGTTTTCCATGTCGATCATGATGCGCAGCGGTTCGCCATGGCCTCGGCCACCGGGCAGCTTGTCGCCGCCGAGCGTATAGGCCTTGCCGCCCGTCGTGATGATGAGGATCTTGTCCGTCGTCTGCGCCGGGAAGGCAACCTTAAGACCATCGCCTTCCTTGAAGGTCAGCGAGGACGTATCGGAAATGTGGCCCTTGAGGGCGCGGATCCACCCCTTTTCCGAAACGACGACGGTAATCGGCTCCTTCTCGATCATCGCCTGCTGGATAGCCTCATCATCGGCTTCGGGCGCTTCGGCAAACTGCGTGCGGCGGCGACCGATCTCGGTGGCCTTGGCGAATTTCTTCTTCACCTCGCCGATTTCCCAGGCAACGGTCTGCCACTGCTTTTCTTCCGAAGCCAGCAGCGCCTCGATATCGGCCTTCTCCTTTGTCAGGCCATCGAATTCCTTGCGGATCTCGAACTCTTCCAGCTTGCGCAAGGAGCGCAGCCGCATGTTGAGGATCGCCTCGACCTGATTGTCCGTGAGGCCGAACCGCTCCATCATGACGGGCTTCGGCTCATCCTCCTCACGGATGATGGCAATGACCTCATCGATGTTGAGATAGGCGACCAGCAAGCCGCCGAGAATTTCGAGCCGCTTTTCGATGGCCGCCAGGCGGAAGCGGGAGCGGCGCAGCAAGACTTCGCGGCGATGATCCAGCCATTCCTTCAACACCTCGTTCAGGGCCATGACCCTGGGGATACGGCCCATGGACAGAACGTTCATATTGAGCGGGAAACGGCTCTCAAGCTCGGTCAACTTGAACATCGATTCCATCAGGATCGTCGCGTCGACGGTGCGGCTTTTCGGCACGAGAACGACGCGGATATCCTCAGCGGATTCGTCGCGGATGTCCTCGAGCAGCGGCAGTTTGCGCGCCAGCAGCAGTTCGGCGATCTTTTCGATCAGCCGCGACTTCTGAACCTGGAACGGAATTTCGGTGACAACGATCTGGTAGCCGCCACGGCCGAGATCCTCGATCTCCCATTTGGACCGGACACGGAAGCCGCCACGGCCGGTCTTGTAACTTTCTATAATGCTCTGGCGATCATCGATAATGATGCCACCGGTTGGAAAGTCGGGACCTGGAATATACAGCTCCACCAGCTTTTCGACCGTCGCATCGCGATCCTTGATCAGATGCAAGGCGGCGTCGCAAAGCTCGTGAGCATTGTGCGGCGGGATGGAGGTCGCCATGCCGACAGCGATGCCGGAAGAGCCGTTGGCGAGCAGATTGGGAAAAGCTCCAGGCAGAACGATCGGTTCAGAATTCGACTCGTCATAGGTGTCGCGGAAATCGACCGCGTCCTGATCGATACCCTCGAGCAGCAGTTCGGAAACCGCCGTCATCTTGGATTCGGTGTAACGCATCGCGGCCGGGCTATCGCCATCGATATTGCCGAAATTGCCTTGGCCGTTGACCAGTGTGTAGCGCTGCGAGAAATCCTGAGCGAGACGGGCCAGCGCATCATAAATCGATTGGTCGCCATGCGGGTGATAGTTACCCATCACCTCGCCGACGATCTTGGCGCATTTGCGGAACGCGGCATTGGGGCGCAGCCCCATCTCGCTCATCGCATAGACGATGCGGCGATGCACCGGCTTCAGCCCGTCACGAACGTCCGGAAGCGCGCGTTGCGTAATCGTCGACAAGGCATAGGCCAGGTAACGCTCTTCGAGCGCGGCCTTCAGATCGACCGGAAGGATATTGTCGTCGCCGTCACCGGGCGGCGGAGTCAGATTTTTTCCCATGGCTCTTGACTATAAGAGATGGCGATTCCGGGCAAGAAATCGGTGGAAAGCACCTGTGGATGAAGGCGTTTCAGCTCTCTTGCGAGATGGCGACCGATACATTTTTGCTGCGCCTGCCTTCAACATTCATTGTCATTGGATTCTCAGAGAAAGATCAATATAAGTCAGCCCAGCACACGCCCAATCTGTATGCCCATGCCTATACCACCGGCTTAAAGAGGAAACGCCATAATGACTTTCTATCGGACCACGCGGCTGATGCTTTGCAGCGCCGCCATCATGTCTTTCGCCAGCTCCGCTTTCGCGCTCGACGGCAATGATCTGCTGAAAAAGATCAACGATCTCTACGGCCAGCAGGGCGGTTCGATTGCAACTACCGGCATCGATGTCGACGGCGGCACGGTGACGCTGAAGGGTGCAAGCTTCAAGGCAGCCGGCATGGAGGACAGCATTCCGCTCGGCGACATCACCCTTGATGGCGTCGAGGAAAACAACGGCGGCTATACGATCGAGGAAATCGATTTTGCCGATGTCGACTTCAACAAGGACGGCGCCTCTGTTTCCGCCACCGACCTCAAGTTGACCGGTGTCGAGATCCCGGCCGACGCGAGCAAGGGCGACCTAAGCTCGCTATTCTACTACAAGAGCGCCCATGCAGGTGCCGTGTCCGTGACCAAGGACGATGTCGAGGTGTTCTCGATCGAGGGCGCAGACGCCAATACGAAGAAGCGCGACGACAAGTCTGGCCTCGATTTCGATGCCAAGATCAACGGCATCAAGGCCGATCTCAGCAAAGTCGACGATGCGAAGACCAAGGAAGCCATCGAGGCGCTGAAGCTGCAGCAGATCGACGGCACTGTCTCCATGAAGGGCAGCTGGGACATGGGACCCGGCACCATCAACATCAGCGAATATTCCTTCGACTTCAGGGACATCGGCAAGCTGAACCTCGCCTTCAGCATTTCTGGCTACACGCCCGCCTTCGCCAAGTCGCTGCAGGATGCGCTGAAGACGGTTCGCTCCAATCCGAACCAGCAGGAAGCACAGCAGTCCGCCGGCCTCGCCATGCTTGGCCTGCTGCAGCAGCTCACCTTCAATAGCGCTGCGATCCGCTTCGACGATGCCTCGATCACCGCACGCGCGCTCGATTTCGCCGGCAAGCAGCAGGGCGTCACGGGCAAGCAGCTCGCCGACACGCTGAAGGCAATGACGCCGATCATGATGGCGCAGCTTAACATTCCGGAGCTGCAGAATGCCGTCTCCGCAGCGGTCAGCACTTATCTCGACAATCCGAAGAGCCTGACAGTTACCGCTGCCCCCGGCAAGCCGGTGCCAGTGCCGATGATCATCGGTGCCGCCATGGGCGCACCGCAAACGATACCGCAGGTCATCGGCCTCAAGGTTTCCTCGAACGACTGAGCAGCCGCTCTTTGAACCATCCAAAACCCGGCGATCTCGGTCGCCGGGTTTTCCTTTGCCTCAAAGCTCGGAGGCTTTCAGAAGCTGATACGTCCTAAGCTCGTTAAGCGCATGGGACATCAGGGCAAGCAATTCCTCCGTGGTCGCACCGTCGCGGGCCTGAACGGACATGCCCTGCACGATCGCACCGAGAAAGCGCGCCAGCGACCGAGGATCGGCGTCAGGCCGGATATCGCCTTCCGCGATGCCGCGTTCAATCCGGGCGGTGAAGATATCCAGCGTCTGCAGGCGCATCGATGCGACATGATGGGCGATCGGCTCATTCTCCTCCGCGCAATTCAGCACCGCCGTCGATATCATGCAGCCCTTTGGATGCTCCGGCGCCGTGAAGATCCTGGCGGAGTTCGTCAGAAAGCGCTCGAACGCAGTCACGGTATCCAACTTGTCCTGAAAGGGATTGCCGGGTTCCGGACGGGGCATGCGCCGATATTGATCGAGCGTCTCGCGATAGAGCTCGGCCTTCGAACCGAAGGCGGCATAGAGACTTTGCGGCGTAATACCCATCGCCGCCGTCAGATCGGCAATCGAGGAACCGTCATAGCCATGCTGCCAGAAAGTATCCCGCGCCGCGGCAAGAACCGTTTCGCGATCGAAAGCGGGCGGGCGCCCACGCTTGCGCGGTGACGAATTGTCCTTCTCTTCAATATTTTTCACAATGGTCACTCTAGAATTATTTCCCGACTTGGTTTATTCAGGAATGGTCATTGTGATTATATAAGGTTTTGCCCCATGAGTCTTCCCCTGGAAAATTCCGTTCCTCTCGGTGACGGCAGCCTTGCTGAAGGCGTCGATGCTGCAATCGATTCCGCCCTCGCGGACAAAAAGCTGGTCGGAACCGTCGTTCTGATCGCTCAAGACGGCGAATTGGTCTACACCCGCGCCGCCGGTCTGGCGGACCGGGAAAACAGGGTGGCCATGCGGGAAGATGCCATCTTCCGCCTCGCCTCCGTTACCAAGCCGATCGTCACTATTACCGCCATGCGGCTCGTCGAACAGGGCCGTATCGGGCTCGACGATCCAATCACCAAATGGCTGCCGGATTTCCGGCCGCGTCTGCCTGATGGCGGCGAAGCCGTGATCCGCATCCGGCACCTCCTTACGCACACCTCAGGATTGGGCTACACATTCGCCGAGGCGCAGGACGGCCCCTATCACAAGGCTGGCGTATCCGACGGGCTGGACACTCCAGGCCGATCATTGGCTGACAACCTCCAGCGCCTCGCAAGCGCCCCCCTTCTCTTTGCACCTGGTGAAAGCTGGCAGTATTCCCTGGCGATCGATGTCCTTGGCGGCATCATCGAGAAGGAAACCGGCGGCCCGCTCGGCGATGCGGTTGCAGAGCTTGTCATGAAGCCGCTCGGCCTTTCCGACACGGGCTTTTACGTGCGCGACCGCAGCCGCCTGGCAGCCGCCTATGTGAATGATGCTCCCGAGCCGCAACGGATGGGCGACGAGGCGCTCGTTCCAATCTTCGACGGCACGATCCGCTTTGCACCCGACAGGATATTCGATCCCGCTTCCTACCACTCCGGCGGCGCCGGTATGGCCGGAACGGCAAGCGACATCCTCGCCATTCTGGACACGATCAGAAAGGGTGGAGCACCGCTGCTATCGGCCGATACGGTGAATACCATGATGGCCGATCAGGCGGGCGGGCATATGCAGGCGCAACAAGCGGGCTTCGGGTTCGGCTACGGCTGGTCCGTTGTTCTCGATCCCGTGGTCGCGCAGGTCCCCTTCTCGGCTGGCACGATCAAATGGGGCGGCGTCTATGGGCATAGCTGGTTTGTCGACGCCGAAAAGGGCCTGACGGTGGTCGCCCTGACCAATACGACCCTTGAGGGCATGTGGGGCCAGTTTACGACGGATCTGGCGAAAGCGGTCTATGCCGCGATTTGATTGAGATCAGCGTCCCAAACAAAAACCCGGCGATTTTCGGTCGCCGGGTTTTGCATTTTGATTAACCTTGGAGGACTCAGTCCTTCTTGACCGGCGGCACCGGGCGGATCGCCAGTTCGCGCAGCTGCGTCGGCGTTGCGGCCGAGGGAGCGCCCATCAGCAGATCCTGCGCCTGCTGGTTCATCGGGAACAGCGAGATCTCGCGCAAGTTCTTGGCGCCGACCAGCAGCATGACGATGCGGTCGATACCGAAGGCAGCGCCGCCGTGCGGAGGCGCGCCATACTGGAAGGCGCGGTAAAGGCCGCCGAAGCGCTCTTCGACGTCGGTCTGGCTGAGGCCGACCTTTTCGAAGGCGGCGACCATGGTTTCTGGCGACTGGTTACGGATCGAGCCCGAAGCGATTTCGAAGCCGTTGCAGACCGCGTCGTACTGGAACGCCTTGATCGTGAGGGGATCCTGGTTCTGCAGCGCCTCAAGGCCGCCCTGCGGCATCGAGAACGGGTTGTGGGCGAAATCGACCTTCTTTTCTTCCTCGCTCCATTCGAAGAACGGGAAGTCGACGATCCAGCACAGCTCGAAACGGTCGCGATCGACCAGGTTCAGCTCTTCGCCAGCCCGGGTGCGGGCCTCGCCGGCAAACTTGTAGAACTTGGAGGGATCGCCGGCGACGAAGAAGCAGGCATCGCCGTCATCGAGGCCGAGCTGGGTGCGGATCGCATCCGTGCGCTCTTCGCCGATGTTCTTGGCAAGCGGGCCTGCGCCTTCAAGCTTTTCGCCTTCCTTGCGCCAGAAGATGTAGCCGAGGCCGGGCTGGCCCTGGCTCTGCGCCCAGGCATTCATTCGATCGCAGAAGGCGCGCGAACCGCCGGTCTTGGCCGGAATTGCCCAGACTTCGACCTTCGGGTTGGAGGCGATCATGTTGGCGAAGACCTTGAAGCCGGAACCGGCAAAATGCTCGGTGACGGCTTCCATGACGATCGGGTTGCGCAGGTCCGGCTTGTCGGAGCCATACTTGCGGATGGCAACGTCATAGGGGATGCGCGGCCATTCCTTGGTGACCGGCTTGCCGTCGGCAAACTCTTCGAACACCTGGGTCATCAGCGGACCCATGGTGTTCCAGACGTCTTCCTGCGTCACGAAGCTCATTTCGAGGTCGAGCTGGTAGAATTCTCCCGGCAGGCGATCGGCGCGCGGGTCTTCATCGCGGAAGCACGGAGCGATCTGGAAGTAGCGGTCGAAGCCGGCAACCATCAGCAGCTGTTTGTACTGCTGCGGCGCCTGCGGCAGCGCGTAGAAGGTGCCGGGATGGATACGGCTCGGCACGAGGAAGTCGCGCGCGCCTTCCGGCGACGAGGCCGTCAGGATCGGGGTCGTGTATTCAGTGAAACCGACTTCGCCCATGTGGCGGCGCATCGACGAGATGACCTGCGTGCGCTTGACGATGTTCCGGTGCAGCGTTTCCCGACGCAGATCGAGGAAGCGATACTTGAGACGCACGTCTTCCGGATAGTCGGGCTCGCCGAAGACGGGAAGCGGCAGTTCCTTGGCGGCGGAGAGCACTTCGATCTCCTGAGCGTAAAGCTCGATCTCGCCGGTCGGCATGTTCTTGTTGACGGTGTCTTCCGTACGGGCCTTGACCAAGCCGTCGATGCGGATGACCCACTCGCCGCGAACGGTTTCGGCGAGCTTGAAGGCCGGAGAATCAGGGTCGGCAACGACCTGGGTGATGCCGTAGTGATCGCGCAGGTCGATGAACAGCACACCGCCATGATCTCGGACGCGATGGACCCAGCCGGAGATACGGACAGTCGAACCGACGTCGGACTTGCGCAGGGCGGCGCATGTGTGGCTGCGATAGAGATGCATAGTATATATCCTGGACTTGGCGGGCAGCGGCGAAAGGACACGCAAACCCCTCGCCCGCCGACGAGAAAATCGGGCGGAAAAGCGCATGGCACGCCCGATTTGTCAAGGCTCGAACACCGCTTCTATCTCGCCCCCGGCGGGCGAGAAAGCAAAAACTTAGGCTTAGATGAGGGCTCGCCCCTCTTCTAAGTCTTAGTTTTTGCAAGAGAGGGGGTAGGTGGGGACGCATGGCTATTGAACTAGACTGAACAAGAACCAGATCCACCGCTCTTGCAATTTCAATGGCTTAGAAATTGCGCCGGGCCTTTGTGAACGACGCAACGCCCGCATCTCGATAGCTGGACCAGTGAAACTACTGCTTCCGTTCGCCGAGTAAGAGAGAGGACTCGGAAAACCCTCACATAACGAGATCACTCCCTATTGTTACTCAGCTCGACGGGCATCGTCTTACATGCCATCGAGTGTTACTGTCACTTTGCGATTTCATACCCCGACGCATGGAGCGGTCCTTTCGGGATAGATGTTTTGCGCCAGCGAGCGCCGCAAGCATAGCCTTGCCCCCTAAAAAGTTCCGTCCGTGCTGATGCCGACCGTCCATCCATCAGCCGGCGATTTCCATGGCTTTTCTTTATTGCTGCTGAGTTCAACCGAGCTAGCCTGATTGGCTCCCGGAGTGTGGAACTCGAACCAATTCTCAGCGCCATGTCCAACGGGAGACTTGCAGTAAACATGATAATCTACGTGCGTGATAACGGACGTGCCCTGCCTATAGACTGCGTGTAGATTGATCCACATCGGTCTCAAAGGGCGACCGTTACTGACCTTGATTGTGATCCGATCGTCTTGATGCACATAAACATCAACGAACTGATTTTTATCATCCTGATGAAAGTAGTGCGGCCCACTTGTATCTTTTTTTACATCAGCAGATTGAGCAACGTTCGAGGCTAATACCAAGACAACGATAATCGATAGACAGATTTCGATAGATTTTGACATCTGCACCTCCAAATATTGCCACCCAATACATCGACTATACCATTCGAGAAATGCGTTTAGGAGCACTGATTTTGCAATGCTCGCCAACCCAGCGACTCTTACCTTTCTGCAGGCGCACTGCCACCAGCATCTATAACTAACGGTGCTTCGAGACACACAAAATCTACCATCTGTTTTCAACTTTAGATTTTAATTATACTCCAAGATTGCATACCATAAGTAGTCTACGCAGCAGTTTGATGACCTCAATGCTATTGCTGAACGCTCTAGTCAACTTTAAACAGGCATCGTTATATCGTCGCCCCGGAGCATAACATGCCGATCCTTACACGCCGCAATCTGCTCAAAGCTTCAGCCGTTGCCGGCGCCTATGGGGTAGGCCTTGGCATTGCCGGGAAGTTCGCGGGCAAGGCGGTGGCAGCTGAGCCACTCAGGCTGAAAACCGCCAAGATCGAAGCCAATCTGACTGATGGTGGCATGACGAAAAGCGTGCTGACCTATGGCGAGGCAGGCATGCCGCCGGTGGTGCGCATGAAGAAGGGCCAACCCTTCGCCGCGCGGCTGATCAACGGCATAGACGATCCGACGACCATTCATTGGCACGGCATCCGGCTCCCCAACAATATGGACGGTGTGCCGTTCCTCACCCAGCCCTATGTCTATACCGGCGATCATTTCGATTATGCCTTTACGCCCCCGGATGCCGGTACTTTCTGGTATCATCCGCATTGCAATACGCTGGAGCAGATGGGCCACGGCATGACCGGCGTCATCGTGGTGGAAAATCCCAAGGATCCTACCTTCGATTCGGAAGTTGTGCTCAATCTGCGCGACTGGCGCCTGGGGGGAGACGGACAGTTTATTGCGCAATTCAGGCCGCGCGATGCGGCAAAATCCGGCACCTACGGCACCGTCCGGACCGCCAACTGGCAGCAAGAGCCGCAATATGACGCGCCTTCCGGCGGGCTCGTGCGGCTGCGTATTGCCATTACCGATGTCACGCGCATCTATTCCTTCCGCATGGACGGCGCCGAGGCGACGGTGATCGCCATCGACGGCAATCCCGTGCCGCAGCGCTTTCCGCTCGATCTGTTGCAGCTTGGGCCGGGGCAACGGCTGGAGCTTGCCGTGCGCATGCCCGACAGCGAAGGCGCGGTCGTCAAGCTCGAGGACATCAAGGGCACCAATCCGAAAGCACTGGCGACGCTGCGCGCCGTCGGCGCATCATTGAAGCGCGACGTGCGCGATCTGGCGCCGCTCGAAGATAATCCCGTGCAGAAGGCAGACCTCGGTTCCGCTACCCATATTCCGCTGATCCTGAGCTCGACGGCAGAGAACACCGCTGACAACAGCATATGCGGCTCGCTCGGCTACAGCTTCTGGGCCATCAACAAGGTACCGTGGCCGGGTGACACCCCCGATCCCACGGCGCCGCTTGCCGAGCTCAAACTCGGCAAGAGCTATGTCATCGACATGGAAAATGTCACGCCGCATAGCCACCCGATCCACCTGCATGGGATGAGCTTTACGGTCCTCTCCTCTTCGACTCGGCAGGTGCAGCCCTTTGTCTCCGATACCTATCTGATCCAGCCGGACGAAAAGGTGCAGCTGGCCTTCGTCGCCGACAATCCCGGCGATTGGCTGCTGCATTGCCATATCATCGAGCACCAGAAGACGGGCATGACGAGTTACGTGCGGGTGGCATAGGCGGTCGCAAGCCACCTCGATCGCAGGCAGTTTCGGTCGAAGCTGTCACAGTCCCCGGCAATTTCAGTGAAAAGCGAAATGCGACAAAGGCTTTGTCCGCGAAAGTATTGACATATCGGGCTGAAAGGAGAAGGAAGTTAAGGAAGTATTTTACCATTGAATGTGTTGATATGATCGAAACTACCGCCCAATTGGAGGCGGCCTGCCAAGAGCTGGCCAAGTCGGAATTCATTACCATCGATACGGAATTCCTGCGAGAAACGACCTTCTGGCCGGAGCTGTGTTTGATACAGATGGCAAGCCCCACCACCGAAGTGCTGGTGGACCCGCTGGCCAAGGGGCTGGATCTCGCGCCGTTCTTCGAACTGATGGCCAACTCATCGGTTTTGAAGGTGTTTCATGCTGCGCGCCAGGATATCGAAATCATTTTTCATCGCGGCAACCTCATTCCGCATCCAATCTTCGATACGCAAGTTGCGGCAATGGTTTGCGGCTTCGGCGATTCGGTTTCCTACGACCAGCTCGTCAGCCGCATCAAGAACGTCCATATCGACAAGTCCTCGCGCTTCACCGACTGGAGCCGGCGTCCGCTCTCGGAAAAGCAGCTGGATTATGCGCTTGCCGACGTGACGCATCTGCGCGACGTCTATCTCTCGCTCAAGGAGCAATTGCAGCGCGAAGGACGCGCCTCCTGGCTGCAGGAGGAGATGGCGATCCTGGAGGCGCGCGAGACCTACGACCTGCACCCCGACGATGCCTGGCAGCGGCTGAAGATGCGGCTGCGCAAACCGCAGGAGCTGGCCGTCCTTAAATTTGTGGCCGCCTGGCGCGAGCGCGAGGCCCGCGCACGCAACGTCCCGCGGGCACGCGTGCTGAAGGACGACGCGATCTATGAGATTGCCCAGCAGCAACCGAAAGACACCGAGGCACTTGCGCGGCTGCGCACCATCCCGAAGGGTTGGGAGCGCTCTGCCGCCGGTTCGGCGGTGCTTGAAGCGATCAACACGGCGCTGGCGCTGCCGAAATCCGAAATGCCGCATCCGCCGCGCCATCAGCAGGCTCCAGAGGGCACGGCTGCGGCTTCCGAACTGCTGAAGGTGCTATTGAAGCTGATTGCCGAAAAGCATGGCGTCGCCCCGAAAGTGATCGCCAACAGCGACGATCTCGACAAGATCGCGGCGGAGGGCGAGAAGGCCGATGTCGCGGCTCTGACCGGCTGGCGGCGCGATCTCTTCGGCGAGACAGCCCTGCAGCTTATCCAGGGCCAGGTGGCCCTGCGCTTCGTCGGCAAGCGGATCGAAACCGTCAGCCTCTAGTCGCGACATTCTCCTTTCCCGGCGCCTTGCGATTGCGTATGATTCGCGGACCAAGGTGTCGGTCGCCATCACGATTGCGCCGCAAATCTCGTGGAATGAACGTCTTGTGTAATCGTTCTATTCGATGACGTTCCAGTTTGCCGACGCAATCCCGCGTCGATGACAGGCGTCGTTTCTCGGCGGAAAAGTGAATGGGTATTTTCCATTCGATACGCAACTGGATCCTGATATCGCTGTTCGTCGCTTCGACGGGCGTCATTTACGGCAAACTATTCTTTCCGGAATCTCCGATATATATCGGCGGAATCTTCGCCCTGTTCTGCGGCATGCCTCTGCTCGCCTTCGAGCGCCGCATGTTCCTGCCGCGGCTGAACGACTGGATGCACCGGTTGCCAACGCCGGCCTTCATCCTTTCGGCGCTCGTCGTCGATTTCCTGCTGATGAGCGTCGGCTATGCCACTGCAGGCAGCTCCATGAAATTGCTGGGCCTCGTCAAAGCATCATGGGAAGACCTGACGGTACTGAAGATAGACGTCTACATCTATGCCGTCCTGGTGACCGCCATCGTCATTTTCATCGGCCGCGTGCGGGAGTTGCTCGGCCGCGACGTCTTCTCCAGCCTGTTGACCGGCCGTTACCGCAATCCGGTGCAAGAGGAGCGCGTCTTTCTTTTCGTCGACCTTGTCGGTTCGACAGCTTTTGCCGAGGAATATGGCGATCTGAAAACGCAGGCGTTCCTCGGTGCGGTGTTCGGTGCCATGGCCGAGCCCGTTCGCCGGCACAAGGGCGCGATCGACGACTATATCGGCGATGCCGCCATCATCACCTGGCCGCTTCAGCGGGGCGTCAAGAATGCCAATTGCGTGCGCTGCGTCTTCAATATCCTCGACGATATCGAAAAGAACGCAGAGACATGGCTGAAATCCTACGGCAGGGTGCCGCGTCTTAGAGCCGCTCTGCATGGCGGCAGTGTGGTGACGGCCGAAATCGGCGTCGACCATCACAAGATCGCCTATTTCGGCGACACCGTGAATACGACCGCAAGACTGGAGTCACTCTGCAAAACGCTGGAGCGCCAGGTGCTGATTTCAAGCGACCTTGCCAGACGGCTGGAGCTTCCCGAAGGGATCATCAAGGAAGAGCTCGGCGAGCATGCCGTTCGCGGCCGTGATCAGCACCTTGGCGTCATCGCCCTTCACACGCAGGACCGGCAGGCGTTGAAGACCGTTCGCGGCAGATCGTAAACAATACGAATTGTTGGCTGCATTTCGGTAGTGCCGCACGCCTGAGCTTCACAGCCTATGGGTTGTCCACAGTCACCAAATCTTCACCTAAGCGTTAATTCGCAGACATGGGTCGCCTGCTAAGCGGAGTTGTTTTCGCCACTCTCCGCCACAAGGTGACATGATGACCCGAATCCTTTCCGCTTCCACAGCACTCTTCATTCTGCTTGCCGGCTCGGCCCAGGCAGACGAGCAGCAGTTCAAGGCAAAGCTCGTCGGCCAAGCAATCCTGCCGGCCAACACCATCACTGCCGCTCCTGCCGATGCACCAGATTTCCTGAAGACTTCAGGCAAGTTCACCACGCCGGATCGCAAGCGCACCGACGCTCTCGGCACCGTGCCTGGCAAGGATGGCGCCCGCGTCACCGATCTGAAGCTGCCCTTCGCGGGCCAGCCGATCCAGGGGTTCTCTGGCATCAAGACCATGCCCGACGGCACATTCTGGACGCTCTCCGACAACGGCTTCGGCTCCAAACAGAACTCCAGCGACGCGATGCTCTTCCTGCATCAGCTGAAATTCAACTGGGACAGCGGCAAGGTCGAGGTCGTCAAGAACCTGTTCCTATCCGACCCGAACAAGAAAGCCCCCTTCCCGATCGTTCTCGAAGGCGCCGACAAGCGTTACCTGACGGGCGCCGACTTTGATATCGAATCGGTCCAGCCGGTTGCCGACGGCTTCTGGATCGGCGACGAGTTCGGTCCTTACCTGCTGAAATTCGACACGAGCGGCCAGCTGACCGACGTCTTCGCAACGACGCTCGACGGCAAGCCGGTCATGTCTCCCGACAATCCGCTGATCCAGCTGCCGGGTAACCCTACGCAGAAGATGCCGGCCTTCAATCTGAAGCGCTCGGGCGGCTTCGAAGGTCTCGCCATGTCGAAGGACGGCTCCAAGCTCTACGGCCTGCTGGAAGGCCCGATCTACAAGGAAGACGGCCAGATGGAGAGCGTCGACGGCAAGACGGCCATCCGCGTCATCGAATTCGACGTTGCCTCGAAGAGTTGGACCGGCCGCAGCTGGCTCTATCCCTTCGCCGACAAGGGCGCCTCGATCGGCGATTTCAACATGCTCGATGAAACGACTGCCCTGGTCATCGAACGCGACAATGGCGCCGGCACGAAGGACAAGGCTTGCGCCGATCCCAAGCAGCCGAAGCCGGATTGCTTCGAGGCTCCCGCCGAGCTGAAGCGCGTCTACAAGATCGAGTTCAGCGACGCCAATGTCGGCAAGTCCGTTCGCAAGATCGGCTATATCGACCTTCTGCACATCGAAGATCCGGACCACAAGCGTCGCCAGGGCGGCGGCGAAGGCTTCTACGACATGCCCTTCGTCACCATCGAGAATGTCGACCGCGTCGATGCCACGCATATCGTTATCGGCAACGATAACAACCTGCCCTTCTCTGCAGGCCGCGCCGTCGACAAGGCCGACGACAACGAGTTCAGCCTTCTCGAAGTCGGCGATTTCCTGAACGCGAAGTAAGAAAACTCCCTTCTCCCCTCGGGGAGAAGGTGCCCAAAGGGCGGACGAGGGGGAATGGCTTTCTCATAGGAGCCTAAACAAGTCCTATCGCGAGCGCCCCTCAACCCGCGCTGCGCGCGACCTTCTCCCTTGGGGAGAAGGTTGTTCTTCATTCGAAGCAGAAAGCCAGGCGGCGATTGGTGAGCTTGCCGAGCTGCTGCAGGCGGCCGTCCAGCCTCTCGCCGGCAAAGTCGTGATATTCAGAGGGAACGACGAACTCGAGATCGAGATCAGGCTTTGTCGAACGGCGGAACGACAGGTTGCGGACGATACCGGGCATCGAGGCCGAGAATAGGTAGACGACGCGCAATAGGCCGCCGAGCAGCTTGGCGCGTTCGATGTAGAGCGGCGTAGCGATCGTTGCCAGCGGCTCGGTCGCACCGTCGTCATTCAAGCCCTCGAAGCGATAGTAATTGGCAAGCGCGATGAAGGCGCGGCCGGCATGAGTGATGCCGACGAAGGACGTGTGGGCGATGATATTCAGCGCCTGTAGGCCGCGATAATCCGGATGGGCGCGCCAGCTGATATCGGCTAGCAGACAAGCTGCCTGACGATAGCGGCTTTCCTCGTCGGTCTCGGTGATCCCGAAGAAGGGCATCATCCGCCCGGTCCAATCCGCAAGCTCGCGGGCATGTTCCGGCGAGCGCGCACGCAGGATGGCAAGTTCACCGGCGGCGGTGAGCAGCGGATCGCTATTGCGCTCGGCCTCGGTCAGCAGCGAATAGAGATAACCCTCACGAACACCCTGGGCGGAGAAGGAGATGACGGACGGCTTCATGGCTGTCAGCACTTCGCGCATGGCGACGGCACCGAAGGGCAGCAGCGAACGGCGATGCTTGGACACCGCCTGAAACGCCGGATCCTTCGAATCCTTCGCTTCGACGATCTGATCCAGGAACCGCAGCATCTCATCGAGCGGCACTTCATAGCCCTGCATCATGTGGAGCGGATATTTGCGGATTTCCATGTGCAGCTTGGCGACGCTTCGCCATGTGCCGCCGACCGCATAGAACGTGCGGCCCTCGCCCTTGCTCAATAGCTTCGCGGTCTTGACGTGCTTGCGCGCGAAGCTGCGCGCCTTATCGATCGAGCCGCCGGCATATTCGGACAGGCGCAGGCCGCCGAGCGGCAGCGTGATGC
Source organism: Rhizobium tropici CIAT 899 (assembly GCF_000330885.1). Classification (NCBI taxonomy): domain Bacteria; kingdom Pseudomonadati; phylum Pseudomonadota; class Alphaproteobacteria; order Hyphomicrobiales; family Rhizobiaceae; genus Martinezella; species Martinezella tropici. The sequence goes on along the minus strand of NC_020059.1, from coordinate 1,300,179 downwards.
CCTTGCCGATCTCGTGGTCCTTGATGTCGATCAGCTCCAGCGAGCCGCCGCCAAGATCCCCGGCAATGCCATCGGGATGGAAGAAACCGCTGATGACGCCGAGCGCGGAGAAACGTGCCTCTTCTTCGCCAGACAGCACGCGCACCTTGCGCTGAAGAATGGCTTCGGCCTGGTGAATGAACTGCGGACCGTTGCTTGCTTCGCGCGCCGCAGCCGTTGCCAGGACGTAGATGGTGGCGGCACGCGCCTGATCGGAGAGTGCCTTGAAGCGATGCAGGGCTGCAAGCGCCCGTGCCACGCTTTCCTCATCCATCTTTCCCGTCAGCGCTATGCCTTTGCCGAGGCCGCACAGCACTTTTTCGTTGAAGAGGATGGTTGGCGACCGCGAGTGGCCTTCATAGACGACAAGACGGACCGAATTCGACCCGATATCGACAACGGAGACAGGGGCGATGCCCGGAAGGCGCCCCTGGGCTTCTGATTCAACCATGCAGGTCCAATTTATTTGTTGCGGCCCGACAGCAGTCCAGCGATGAGTTTCGGAGCGCTGGATTTCAAGGCTTCACCACGGCCAGACAGGCTGGGATTGGTCATGAAATACTGCTGCGCGTTGAATGGCTCTTTTCCCTGACGCACTTCCATGCGCCGTGAAGTCCCGTCCGGCAATATCTCGTAGCTTTGCTGATTGTCAATGATATTGCCCAGCATGATCTGTGAAAGCACCTGTTCATGCACGGTCTTGTTGGTGAGCGGCACGAGCGTTTCGACGCGACGATCGAGATTGCGCGGCATCATGTCGGCGGAGCCGATATAGACCAGCGCCTTGTCCGACGGCAGGCCCTGACCATTGCCGAAGCAGAAGATGCGGCTGTGCTCGAGGAAGCGGCCGATGATCGACTTGACGCGGATATTTTCCGATAGACCCGGCACCTGCGGACGCAGGCAGCAGATGCCACGCACCACCAGATCGATCTCGACGCCGGCATTGCTGGCGCGATAGAGCGCGTCGATGATGTCGGGATCGACAAGCGAGTTCATCTTCATCCAGATCGCGGCCGGATGGCCGTTCCTGGCGTGCTCGATCTCACCTTCGATATGCTGGAGGATTCGTGGGCGCAGCGTATAGGGCGAGACCGCGATCTTCATGTCGTGCTCCGGCTCGCCGTAGCCGGTGATGAAGTTGAAGATATTCGCCATGTCGTGGGCAATCTTCGGATCGCAGGTGAAGTAGGAAAGGTCAGTGTAAATCTTGGCGGTAACCGGATGGTAGTTGCCGGTGCCGAGATGGCAATAGGTGCGCAGCTTGCCGTCTTCTCGGCGCACGACCATGGACATCTTCGAATGGGTCTTGAGCTCGATGAAGCCGAAGACGACCTGCACGCCGGCGCGCTCCAGATCGCGCGCCCAGCGGATGTTCGCCTCTTCGTCGAAGCGGGCCTTCAGTTCCACCAGCGCCGTGACCGATTTGCCGAGATCGGCTGCATCGATCAGCGCGCGGACGATCGGGCTATCGTTCGAGGTGCGATAAAGCGTCTGCTTTATCGCCAGAACGTCAGGATCCCTAGCAGCCTGGAGAAGGAACTGGACCACCACGTCGAAGGATTCGTAAGGGTGGTGGACGACCATATCTTTTTCGCGGATCGCGGCGAAGCAATCGCCTGCATGTTCGCGGACGCGCTCAGGAAATCGGGCATTGTAGGGCTCGAAGCGCAGATCGTCGCGCGGCGCCTTGCAGATTTCCGACAGAGTATTGAGCGCCAGCAGGCCGGGCAGAACCGCGATGCGGTTTCCCGGGACGTTCAGCGATTCCACCACGAACTGGCGAAGCTCGAGCGGCATTTCGGAGTCCGTCTCGATGCGGATCACCGAGCCGCGTCGGCGGCGTTTCAGCGCGGTTTCGAAGAAGCGCACCAGGTCTTCGGCCTCTTCCTCGACTTCGATATCGCTGTCTCGAATGATGCGGAAGGTACCCGAGCCCTGAACCTCGTAACCCGGATAGAGCCGGTGGATGAAGATGTTCACCACATCTTCGAGCGTGATGTAGCGGATGACGTTGCTGGCGTCCGGCAGGCGCACGAAACGGTCCAGCGCCGGCGGCAGGCGCAGCAGCGCTGTCATCGGTTCGCGACCGTTCATGCTCTTCAGCTGCAGCGCGATCGAGAAGCCAAGATTCGGAATGAACGGGAACGGATGGGCCGGGTCGATGGAGAGCGGCGTCAGGACCGGGAAGATCGCCTGTTCGAACTCGGTATGGAGCCACTGGCGATCGGCATCGGAAAGGGCAGCCGGGCGGACGATCAGAATATCTTCCTTGGCGAGATATTGCTGCAGGACGGCAAGCGAAGCCTGCTGCTCCATCTGCAGATTGTCGATCTCGCGCAGGATATCGTCGAGCTGTTCGGCGGGCGTCTTGCCGTCCGGGGTGCGCACCAGGATCTTCTGGCGCACCTGGCCTTCAAGGCCGGCGACGCGCACCATGAAGAATTCATCGAGGTTGGCGGCGGAAATCGAGAGAAAGCGGACACGTTCCAGCAGCGGATGAGCGGTGTTCAGCGTCTCCTCAAGGACGCGGCGGTTGAACTGCAGCCAGGAAAATTCGCGGTTGATGAAGCGCTCGGGGCTGGTCATCAATTCGCTGACCGGGGGTGCGGCCTCTGGATTTTCCTGGTTGGCGTCCTGATGTTCCGTGAGTGCCGAGTCCATGTTCCACCTACCCTCTTTCCAATCTTGTGCCACCTATATCAGTTTGACGACGGAACTGTGACAGTCGCAGCCAGCTCAATCCGGCTGGCCGGAACTGCCCAGCTCGTTCAGGACCTCGGCCGCCAACAGACGCGTGATCCTTGTTCCCCGCCCAAGCGCCAGCCGGTCCAGCCGGTCGACGATCAGCTGCGCCGCGTTCAGGGAACGCTCCATGCGATTGACGATATAGAGGACGAGTTTGTCATCGATATAAAGCTGGCGGTCGGCAAACAGCTTGACGATCACCTGCGACAGCAACTCCTCGTCCGGCTCGCCGATCTCGACCACCGTCGCCGCCTTCAGTCGGGAGCGCAGGTCGGGCAGCGTCACCGGCCATGACATCGGCCAGAGCCTGCTCGTCATCAAGAGGCTGGTGCCGTTTTCGCGCACACTGTTGATGACATGAAAGAGCTCTGTATCGTCAAAACCGAGACGATCCACGTCTTCGAAGATGACGGGGCCGTTCGCCGCTGCGACTGCGGCATCGGAGCCGGCGACAGGATGAATGTGGACGGCGCCGCACCGCTCTGTCCAGATGCTCGCAAGATGCGATTTGCCTGAACCGACAGGCCCCGCCAGGATCACCACCGGCGACGGCCAGTGTGGCCAGGAATCGATGATCCTCACCGCCGCGCTCAAGGGATCGGCGACGAGCAGATCGTCGCGCCCATTTGCGGGGTCATGCGTAAAGGCCAAGGGCAGCTGCTCGGCGGCCTTGCGCCTTAGATCAGCGTTCTTTGCGTCGGTCATGTCTAGCTATTCTCGGTCTTGCCGGCCTTGGCTCTGCGCGCCTTGCCCGCTTCCGAGCGTCCGTAATAGAGATCGCTCTGAAGGTAGCGCGAAAGGGCGAAGCGGACAAGAACGCCGCAGGCGGCAGCGGCCGGGACCGCAATCAGCAGCCCGACAAAGCCGAAGAGCGCGCCGAAGGCAAAAAGGGCGAACATCAGCCAGACCGGATGCAGGCCGACGCTTTCGCCGACGAGCTTCGGCTGCAGCACATTACCTTCCAGGAACTGGCCGGTGAAGAAGACGACGAGCGTCAGGCCGACCCAGAGATAATCCGGCCAGAACTGAACGAGCGCGACGCCGACGGCCAGAACGAGGCCGACCATCGAGCCGACATAGGGAATGAAGCTGATCATGCCGGCAAAGAGGCCGATCAGCAGCCCAAAGTTCAGGCCGACCAGCGACAGGCCGACACCGTAATAGACGCCGAGAATGATGCAGAGCGAGCCCTGCCCTCGAATGAAGCCGGCGATCGCCTGATCGATCTCGCGAGCGATTTCGCGAACGGTGGCAACATGATCGCGCGGGATCCAGTCGTCTACCTTGGCGACCATCCGATCCCAGTCGAGCAGCATATAGAAGGCGACGACGGGTGTGACGACCATCAGCGAGAGGATGTTGACCAGCGCCTTGCCGGAGCTCCAGAGCTGCGCGAACAGACCGCCGACAAAGCTCAAACCTTCGGACATGATGCTGGAGAAATTGTCCTTGATCGCGCCGAGTTGGTTGCGGATCCAATCCGGCAGCACCATGGTCTGCGCCTTGGCGATCAGCTGCTGGATCTGCTGCACATAGGTCGGAATGTGCTGGATGAAATCGTTGAACTGATTGACGATGATCGGGATGAAGATCGTCAGAGCCAGCGCGAAGACCAGCACGAAGGAGACGAGGATCACCACCGTTGCCATAAGGCGGCTGAGGCCGATCCGCTCCAGCCGGTCGGCGACCGGATCGAGGAAATAGGCGACCGCCATGCCGGCGATGAACGGCAGCAGGATCGTGCTGAAGATATAGATAAAGGCGATGAAAACGACGAGCACGATCACCCAGAAGGTGACTTGACGCTTGAGGCTCGCCCCGCTGACCTTTTGCTCCATCGTCTTCCCCGTTACTCCGCGCCCGTTTGCCGTGTGCTTAGGACATAGGATGATGCCGCAATTATGGTCAAGTCTGCGGCCGGAAATCTGCTCTGAGCAATGGGAAGCGGGGAAAATTGAGGGTGTTGCGGCGCTTGCGCCTTGCATAAAGGCCCCTATCATGCAATGGCGACCCGATCAAAGCCCTGTCATAATGGACGGGCGGCCATCGGAGGCGGAAGCATGAGCCAGTCTGGAAAAAACGGTCTGACCTATAGCGACGCGGGTGTCGATATCGACGCCGGCAACCTGCTGGTCGAAAAGATCAAGCCTGCCGTCCGTTCGACGCGCCGGCCGGGTGCCGATGGCGAGATCGGCGGCTTCGGCGGCCTGTTCGACCTCAAGGCTGCCGGCTTCACCGATCCGGTGCTGGTCGCCGCCAATGATGGCGTCGGCACCAAGCTGAAGATCGCAATCGACGCGAACTATCACGACACTGTCGGCATCGACCTCGTTGCCATGTGCGTCAACGACCTGGTCGTCCAGGGTGCCGAGCCGCTGTTCTTCCTCGATTACTTCGCCACCGGCAAGCTCGATCCCGACCAGGGTGCTGCGATCGTCAGCGGTATCGCTGCCGGCTGCCGCGATGCAGGCTGCGCGCTGATCGGCGGCGAGACGGCTGAGATGCCAGGCATGTATTCCCACGGCGATTACGATCTGGCGGGCTTTGCCGTCGGTGCGGCCGAACGCGGCCAACTGCTTCCTTCGGGTGATATTGCCGAGGGCGACATCATTCTCGGCTTGGCATCGTCAGGCGTTCATTCCAACGGCTTCTCGCTGGTGCGCAAGATCGTCGAGCTTTCCGGGCTCGGCTGGGATGCGCCGGCTCCCTTCGCCGAAGGCAAGGCGCTCGGCGAAGCGCTACTGACGCCGACGCGCATCTATGTGAAGCCGCTGCTCAAGGCGATCCGTGAAACCCATGCCCTCAAGGCTCTCGCCCACATCACCGGCGGCGGGTTCCCGGAGAATATTCCGCGCGTACTGCCGAAGCATCTGGCCGCCGAAATCGATCTGGCCGCCGTCAAGGTGCCGCCGGTCTTCTCTTGGCTTGCCAAGACGGGCGGCGTCGAGGCCAAGGAAATGTTGCGCACCTTCAACTGCGGCATCGGCATGATCGTGGTTGTCGCTCAGGAAAACGTCGACGCCGTGAAGGCTGCGCTTGAAGCTGAAGGCGAAGCGGTCGTTACCCTTGGCCGCATGATCGCCCGCGAAGAAGGCGCTCCCGGCACCGTCTACAAGGGCACTCTCGCTCTATGACCACGCCGCGCAAACGCGTCGTCGTCTTCATCTCAGGCGGCGGCTCCAACATGCTGGCTCTTCTGAAAGCCACAAAGGCAGCTGACTATCCGGCCGAGATCGTTGGCGTCATCTCCGACAAGGCTGATGCGGGTGGTCTCGCAAAGGCTGCGGCGGAGGGCATCGCGACCTTCGCTTTCGTGCGCAAGGAATTTGCCAGCAAGGAAGCCCATGAAGAGGCGATCCTCTCGCAGCTGGAAGCCCTCTCCCCCGATATCATCTGCCTTGCCGGCTATATGCGGCTGCTTTCCGGCCGCTTCATCCAGGCCTATGAGGGCCGGATCATCAATATCCATCCGTCGCTGCTGCCGCTTTTCCCCGGCCTGCACACGCATCAGCGCGCGATCGACGCCGGCATGCGCATCGCCGGCTGCACCGTGCATTTCGTCACCGAGGGCATGGACGAAGGTCCTGTCGTCGGCCAGGCTGCCGTGCCTGTCTTGACCGACGACACCGCCGACAGCCTAGCCGCCCGCGTACTTACAGTCGAGCATCAGATTTATCCGCAATCGCTGCGGCTCCTGGCGGAAGGCAAGGTCAGGATGGAAGGCGGCAAGGCCGTGAGCCTCGGCAAAACACCTGCTGTCGATGGACGGCAGATTTTGTCGCTGCTTGGGGACGCGGAGTAATTACGGAGCTCTGGCGTCGAACAGCCCCCTCATCCGCCGCTCTCAACCGCCTTCCTCAAGCCGCAATTGCCATCAGCGGATGCAGCGTGCCGTCGCTATAGACGATGCGGCCGCCGCGGAAGGTGGCGCGGATACGGTGAACCGAGCCGGGCTCGACGGCGACCAGATCGGCAAGCTGACCGACAGCAATCTCACCGCGATCCATCAGTCCGGCCGAACGGGCGGCGTTGGCGGTTGCCGTCGCAACAGCCGCCGGCAGACCGCCGGCAACAACATCGGCGATCTTGAAAATCGCCGGCACGAAGGCGGCCGGGTGATAATCGGCGGCGATGATGCCGAGCAGGCCGGAGCGCGCCGCATCCAGGGCGCTGAGGTTGCCGGACATGGACTGGCCGCGCAGCGCGTTCGGCGCTCCCATGAGGGTCCAGAGACCGCGACGGCAGGCTTCCTCGGCGGCAGGTCCCGTCACCGGAAATTCGCTGATCGTTACGCCGAGATCGTGCATGGCAGCCACCTTCTCCCGGCTGTCGTCATCATGCGAGGCGAGCGACAGCTTGTGCTTCAGCGCAAGTTCAACCACGTCATGCAGCTTGCGCTCGATCTCAGGGTCCTCGCGCTGTGCGATGCGCTTTGCTACGACCTCCTCGGCAGCCTCGCGCGACATGGACCGGCGCTCGGACATGCTGCGGATATAGCTTTCAATGTCGTTATACTGCCCCTGCCCCGGCGTGTGGTCGGTGAGCGAAATCATATCGACGGAGCCCTCCTCCAGCAGCCGCTCCAGGGTCGGCGCCGCGCCGAGATTGGTGATTTCGTAGCGTGCATGGACGCGGTGGTCGATCAGGAGCTCATCACGCAGGCTGCCGATGCCGCGAATGACAGCCGAGGTGGTTTCGAGCGAACGGACGTGGCCGTAGACGCTTTCGGTCGCAAAGGAGAGCGCCGCAAAGGCCGTGGTGACGCCGGCCGCCGCCAGCTTCTTGTCTAGTTCATGAATGCCGAAATCGATCGGCATCATCGCATTCGGCCGCGGCGCGATCTCGCGCTCCACCATGTCACAATGCAGGTCGACGAAGCCCGGCATCAGCAAGCGGCCATCGCCGTCAAAAGTCGGCTGCTCCACCGGCTCCGAGCGGATTTCAGCAATCACGCCGTCCTCGATGCGCACTGCGCCCTTCTCGACGACTTCATGAGGAAGAACGAGCGTGAAATTGCTGAGCCACATCGGCTTTCTCCTGAAACATCCATAAGCGAAGGAAGGGCGGAAACATTCGAGTGTCTTCGGCCGCCCGCCCCGGTAAGCTCGATTCGTGACAATGTGATGAATGGAGAGCAAGCTCCCACCCACGCAGCCGCCTATTTCAGGCTGGCGACATTCAAGACCGCCCATTGCAGCAGCATGATCGTCTTGGCGTCACAGATATCGCCCTTCTCAATCATGACAATCGCATCGGACAGGCGAACTTCCAGCACCTCTATATCCTCATGCTCTTCCGCAAGCCCGCCGCCATCGGCAACACGGTCGGACGTGTCAATCACGGCGGCGAAGAAATGAATGACCTCCGTCGACGAGCCGGGCGAGGTCATCGCCTTGAACAGGAAGCGGACGTCGCGCACGCGAAAGCCGGTCTCCTCCATGGCCTCGCGGCGGATCGCGGCTTCCGGCTGGTCGCCGTCGAGCAATCCGGCGGGCACTTCGATCATCCAGACCGGCTCGCCGACCAGCCGGGCCGGCAGACGGTATTGCCGAACGAGCACCACGGTTTCGCGTTTGGGATCATAGAGGAGGATGCAGGCTGCCGGCGTGCGATGATAGACCTCGCGCTTCAGCCGATGCTTTTCGCCCTGCGAATCCGTGTAGTCGACCTCGAATGTGCTCAGCCGAGTCCATTGATCCGCCAGCGTCTTTTCGCTGACGATTTCGGCTTTCGCCTTTTCGAATTTACTCATGCCACGTCCTTGCGAAGCCATACCTTGTTGTCGTGGACAGCCGCGCCGCCATAGGGCGCGACGGGGTCGGCGCCGGTAAGCACATTGATGCCCTCGCCGTCGACATGAGCCTTGTTCGGCCAGAGCCCCTCGGCGATCAGCACACCGGGCTTCACTTCCGTCGTCACGCGAGCGTGGAGGCGGATATCGCCGCGACCATTGCCGACACACACCAGATCGCCGTGTGCAATCTCAAGCGCTTCGGCATCGGTGGGATTGATCATCACCTCGGGACGGCCTTCCTTCTGCCGTGACGTCTTCGTTTCCGCGAAGCTCGAATTCAGGAAATTGCGCGAGGGCGAGGTCGCGAGCCGGAACGGATGCTCGGGGTCGGCCACCTCGATCACATCGACCTGGTCCGGAAACTCTGGCAGTTCGACGTGAGGGCCGAGCAGGCCGACGGAGGCCGGCGGACGGTTCGGCGCCGGCTGGTTGGTCCAATCGGGGCGGAAGCGGAACTTGCCGTCGGGATGGGCGAAGCCGTTGACGAAATGGGCGGCCTCGAAATCCGGCTGGCGATCGAACCATTTGTGCTCGAGGAAATAATCGTAATCCGGCAAGCCGCTTCTGGACAGAACCCTGTCGATCATCTCGCGGGCGGAGAAGCCGAAGCCGGTGCGATCCGCAATACCGAGGCGCTTCGCCAATTCCTCAATGACGAAAAGATTGCTGCGAACGGTCGGCGGCGGCTCGACAAGCTTCGGGCCGAGCAGGATGTGGTTCTGGCCGCCGGCACGGTAGATGTCGTCATGCTCGACGAACATGGTGGCGGGGATGACGATATCGGCCATGTCCGCCGTATCGGTCATGAACTGCTCGTGCACGGCGACGAAGAGATCGGAGCGGGCAAAGCCACGCTTCACCAGCCGCTGTTCCGGCGCAATATTCACCGGATTGGTGTTCTGGATAAGCATCGCAGTCACCGGGCCGCGATGGCGCAGCGCCACGGCATCGCCGGTCAAAGCGCGGCCGATCTGCGACTGATCGATCATGCGGATATCCTGATCCTTCATGGCGCGGCCGGTGAGTTCGCTCGCGTCCATGCGGAAGATATCGCTGTTCGAATGAAAAGCGCCGCCGCCTTCATATTGCCAGGAACCGAGAACTGTGGCGATCGAGGCTGCCGCGTGCATGGCGATCGCGCCATTGCGCTGACGGGTAAAGCCGTAGCCGAGGCGGAAGTAAGTCTTCTTCGTCGTTCCCACGAGCTTGGCGAAGGCTTCGATCTCATCAACCGAAAGGCCAGTGATGCCAGCAGCCCATGCCGGAGTCTTCGACTTCAAATGCTCTTCGAGGCCGGCGGGATCGTCGGCATATTTGGCCATGTAGTCGCGGTCGGCATAGCCATCGCGGAAGGCGATGTGCATGACGGCGCAGGCAAGGGCCGCATCCGTGCCCGGTTTGACGATCAGGGCCATGTCGGCCTGCTTCATCGTCGGGTTGTCGTAGATATCGACGACGACGATCTTGGCGCCGCGCTCCTTGCGGGACCTGATCGCGTGCGTCATGACGTTGACCTGGGTCGCAACCGCATTCGTGCCCCAGATGACGACGCAGTCCGTGCGACCCATCTCGCGTGGATCCGGGCCACGCAGCACGCCTGTCGCCATGGTGAAGCCGGTCCAGGCCGGATTGGTGCAGATCGACGAGAAGAAACCGGAATAGCGCTTGGCATGGCGCAGCCGCTCGATGGAATCGCGCTGCACCCAGCCCATGGTGCCGGCATAAAAATAGGGCCAGATCGCCTCGCTGCCGTCCCGGGCTTCGGCCTTGACGAAGGCTTCGGCGATCTCATCCAGCGCGTCGTCCCAGGAGATCTCCTGCCAGCGCCCCTCGCCCTTGGCGCCGGCGCGACGCAGCGGCTTCATCAGGCGATCGGGGTGATAGAGCCGCTCGGCATAGCGCGCGACCTTGGCGCAAATGACGCCTGCGGTGTAGGAATGGTCGTTGGCGCCACGAACCCGGCCGATCCTGCCGTCTTCAGTCAGATCGACCTCCAGCGCGCAGGTGGAGGGACAGTCATGCGGACAGGCTGTGTGGCCGACGCGCGATTTGGCTTGGATGGGGGTCGCAATGTTCATGATGTTTGTATATTTCAAGCGATGTCCGGCCACTAGAGACAATCCGGCCCATCTCAACAATTCATGCGGACTTCACCGACAATGAACTATCGGCACATCTACCACGCGGGCAATTTTGCCGATGTCTTGAAACACGCTGTTCTCGCGCGCCTCGTCCGTTATATGCAGAACAAGGACAAGGCGTTCCGCGTCCTCGACACGCATGCGGGCATCGGGCTTTACGATCTCTCCTCCGAGGAAGCGCAGAAGACCGGTGAGTGGCGCGACGGCATCGGCAGGGTGTTGGAGGCAGAACTTGTGCCGCAGGTGGCCGATCTGCTGGAACCCTACCTCGCCGCGATCCGCGAGCTGAATCCGGAAGGCGGACTCCGGCTTTACCCAGGTTCTCCGAAACTCGCCCGCATGCTGTTTCGCCCGCAGGACCGGCTTTCGGCGATGGAACTGCATCCGGACGATTTCCAGCGGCTGCACCGGCTGTTCGAGGGCGATCACCACGCCCGCATTACCGAGCTCGACGGCTGGCTGGTGCTCGGCGCGCATCTGCCGCCGAAGGAAAAGCGCGGCATCGTGCTCGTCGATCCGCCTTTCGAGGAAGAAGGCGAATATGAGCGGCTGATCGACGGCCTCGCAAGGTCCTGGCGCCGCTTTCCCGGCGGCACCTATTGCCTCTGGTATCCGATCAAGAAGGACGCGCCGATCAAGCCATTTCACGAGGCGCTGCAGGCACTGGAAATTCCGAAGATGCTCTGCGCCGAGCTGAGCGTCAAAAGCGACCGCGGCTTCACCGGGCTTACCGGCTCCGGCCTCATCATCGTCAACCCGCCCTTCACGCTCAAGGACGAGCTGCACGCGCTGCTGCCGGCTTTGAAGGATCTGCTGGCGCAGGACCGCTTCGCCTCGCAGCGCGCCTTCTGGCTGCGTGGCGAACATTGAGACTTTTCACATACATATCCCACAGGTGATTTCATGAGACTTCTTTGCTCGCCCACCTCCCCCTTCTCCAGCAAGGTCCGCATGGCGGCACGCCATCTCGGCATCAAGCTCGCGGAAATCCATGTCGACACGAATGCCGGTCCGACGCTGCTGATCGACAACAATCCGCTCGGCAAGATCCCGACATTACTGACCGACGACGGCGAAGCGATTTTCGACAGCCGCGCCATCATGCACTATTTCGACCGGCGCGAGGGCGGGCTCTACCCATCGAAGAAGGGCAAGCGCACCGAAATCGAGGTTCTGGAAGCGCTGATCGACGGCACCAACGAGTGCCTGCTGTCGATCGTCTATGAGCGGCGCCTTCGCGAACCCGAGAAGCAGCATCAGCCCTGGATCGACCGCCAGTGGACAAAGGTCAGCCGCGCCCTCACCCATCTCGACGCCGAACCGCCAAAGATCGGCAAGAAGCTGCACGCGGGCCATTTTGCGCTTGCCTCGCTCGTCGGCTATCTGCAGCTCCGCTTCGAAGGGCAATGGGAGGCGGATCATGCCGAGCTGGTTGCCTGGGCGCAGAAGTTCGAGAAGCGTTTCCCGGATTTTCCAGCGATGAAACCGCAGGTCTGAAGCGGTTCTGCGACGTTGCGCGTCACATCGGCAACTAATATCGAGCAAACAAAAAAGCCGGGGCGCAAACCCCGGCTTTTTCTTCATTCCATGCCATCAAGCGATTAGAACTTGACGCCGATACCGACCTTGACGCTCTGCTCGTCGTAACCGCGAGAGAAACGACCGGAGTCGAGGTCGAAGTTCTTCTTGCCGTAGTCCGTATAGCGGTACTCGAGGCGAGCGGTGATGTTGTTGGTGATGAAGGTTTCAGCACCTGCACCAACCGTGTAGCCAACAGCCGTCTTGCTGTCGGACGAGGTAGCGTCTTCGAGCTTGTTCTGAGCGAGCGCCAGACCGGCCGTGCCGTACAGCATGAACGGGTTGAAGTCGTAGCCGATACGACCGCGAACCGAGCCATTGACGCCATTCTTGGCGGTCAGACCGTTGCGGGTGCTGTCAATGCCTGCATAGCCGAGGTCTGCTTCAACGCCGTATACGATCTGGCCCTGCTGCCAGTTGTAGCCGGTGAAGGCCTGGCCGCCGAAGCCATAGCCGTTGCCATTGTGGCTGAAATGACCTTTGCTCCAGTCGCCTGCACCACCGATGTAGAAGCCGGACCAGTTGTTGACGGCCGGAGCTGCTTCCTGAGCGACGGGCGGCTGCGGAATCTGCTCGACAGCGTCAGCGGCGTGAGCTGCGGTGTAGCCACCGAGGGCGAGAGTGGAGACCATGAGGGTCTTGATAAGAGTACGCATACTTTTCTCCTTTCAGGCCCGTGTGCTTCGCTTACTGTCTTCGACTGTGAAGCGCCACGAGCAATTAAACATATCCCTCCCGGATCGAGGTTGAAATTGGAATGCAAATGAGGAATTGGAAGAGCCAAAATATGATATCATTGTGGCACAGAGGTGGCTGAATTTCGATGTTGCTTCATCGCAACAGAGGAATTATTAACCATAACCAATGGTTAAAGCATGTATACTTATTTTAAACTAAATATATCGCAAGTTTTACATAAGAATTCCGAAGCGTGTCATTTGCTCGCAGATCTTTTCATATGGTGTATCGACGCCCTATATGAACATCGATCGGGTAACGACGAGCAGAAGGCGATCTCTTGAGCCAGGAAAAACTACGCACGGCGCTGATAACCGGCGCGTCCAAAAGAATAGGTCTGGCAATTGCCGAGGATTTATCGGCTCATGGCTTCGCGGTGGCGTTGCATGCCCATCAGTCCCTCGACGAGGCGGAAGAAATTGCGGCGAAACTGCGGCAAACGGGCCGCAAGGCGATTGCGATCAAGGCCGATCTGCGAGATTTGGTCGAGACGTCAACCCTTGTCGAAAGGGCCGCGGATGCTCTTGGTCCGCTCGATCTTCTGGTCAACAACGCTTCGGCTTTCCTCGGTGATTCCGCCGATCACTTCGATGCCGAAGCCTTCGAAGCGCACTTCGCCGTGCATGTGCGCGCGCCATCCATCCTGGCTGCCGATTTCGTCCGGCAGCTTCCCGAACCCTATCCGGGCCTGATCGTCAACATGGTCGATCAGCGGGTCTGGGCGCTTAATCCCCGCTTCTATTCCTATACGCTGTCGAAAGCTGCTCTTTGGGCCGCAACCCAGACGATGGCGCAGAGCTTTGCGCCGCGCATCCGCGTCAACGCGATTGGCCCAGGTCCGACGGTGCGCAGCGTGCGGCAGAGCGAGGAGGACTTTCAAGCGCAGATCGAGGGCCTCATATTGAAGGCTGCGCCGGGGCTCGAAGAATTCGGCCGGACCATCCGCTTTCTTTTTGACACGCCCTCGATCACGGGCCAAATGATAGCGCTCGATGGCGGCCAGCATCTTGCCTGGGAAACGCCAGACGTGTCGGAGAGTGCGGAATGAATGGAAGAAAGCTGCCCGATGGCGGCGTTCTCTATGACGAATCAGAGGATATCGAAGACGACATCGAGGTGGAGGGCGATGCCGCCGCCTCCCCTGTTGCGCCTGTCGATTGGAATGAAGGCGGCAAGAACGAGACCGGCCTTCGCGGCGCCGAACTGATCGCCGAATTCGTCAAGCGCCTGCCTAACAATCCCGGCGTTTATCGCATGTTCAACGAGGCCGGCGACGTACTCTACGTCGGCAAGGCGCGAAACCTGAAGAAGCGCGTTTCCAACTACGCGCTGGGCAAGGTGCACTCCAACCGCATCGCCCGTATGGTGCGCGAAACCGCCAATATGGAATTCGTCACCACGCGCACGGAGACGGAAGCGCTGCTGCTGGAAGCGAATCTCATCAAACGCTTGCGCCCGCGCTTTAACGTGCTGCTGCGGGACGACAAATCCTTCCCCTATATTCTGATCACGGGCGATCATCGCGCGCCGGCGATCTTCAAGCATCGCGGCGCCCGCGCGCGAAAAGGCGACTATTTCGGGCCCTTCGCATCGGCTGGAGCGGTCGGACGCACCATCAATTCGCTGCAGCGCGCCTTTCTGATCCGAACCTGCACCGACAGCGTCTTCGAGACGCGCACGCGGCCCTGTCTGCTCTATCAGATCAAGCGCTGTTCCGGCCCCTGCACGCATGAGATCAGCGATGCAGGCTATGCGGAACTGGTGCAGGAAGCGAAGGACTTCCTTTCCGGCAAGAGCCAGAACGTCAAGGCGCATATGGCCGAGGCGATGAATGCCGCCGCCGAAGATCTGGATTTCGAGCGCGCCGCGATCTTTCGCGATCGGCTTGCCGCGCTCTCGCATGTGCAGAGCCACCAAGGCATCAATCCGGCCGGCGTGGAGGAAGCAGATGTCTTCGCCATCCATCACGAGGGCGGCATTTCCTGCATCCAGGTCTTCTTCTTCCGCACCGGGCAGAACTGGGGCAACCGCGCCTATTTCCCGAAGGCCGATCCGTCGCTTTCCGGCGCCGAAGTGCTGAACGCGTTCCTCGCGCAATTCTATGATGACAAGCCCGTGCCGCGGCAGATCCTGCTGTCGGAGACCATCGAGGAAATGGAACTCCTGGCGGCAGCGCTTACCGAGAAAGCCGGCCACAAGGTCGCGATCCTCGTGCCGCAGCGCGGCGAAAAACGCGATCTCGTCGAGCATGTCATTGCCAATGCGCGCGAGGCGCATGGCCGGAAGCTCGCGGAAACCGCCTCGCAATCGCGGCTGCTCGAAGGCTTAAAGGAAACATTCAAGCTTCCCTATGTGCCACAGCGCATCGAGATCTACGACAACTCCCATATCATGGGCACGAATGCAGTTGGCGGCATGGTGGTGGCAGGGCCGGAAGGCTTCGTCAAAGGCCAGTACCGCAAATTCAACATCAAATCGACCGACATCACGCCGGGCGACGACTTCGGCATGATGCGCGAGGTCATGACCCGCCGCTTCTCGCGCCTCTTGAAGGAGGAAGGAAAGCCTGATCGGACAGCCATCGCAGAAGCATCTGGCACCGATGCAGCCGACCAGCCCTTCCCGGCCTGGCCCGACGTCATCCTCATCGACGGTGGCCAGGGGCAGGTGACGGCCGTGCGCGCCATTCTCGAGGAGCTTGGGATCACCGACAGCGTCATCGCCATCGGCGTCGCCAAGGGTGTCGACCGCGAGGCCGGGCGCGAGCGCTTCTTCGCCCCGGCGCGCGAAAGCTTCTCGCTGCCGCCCCGCGATCCCGTGCTCTATTTCATCCAGCGGATGCGCGACGAGGCGCATCGCTTCGCGATCGGCTCGCATCGTGCTCGGCGCAAGAAGGAGATGGTTAGGAATCCGCTGGACGAGATCGGCGGCATCGGACCCTCGCGCAAGCGCGCGCTGCTGCAGCACTTCGGCACCGCCAAGGCCGTATCGCGGGCAGCGCTATCGGATCTGATGGCGGTCGAGGGGATATCGGAAAACGTGGCACGACAGGTCTACAACCATTTCCACGAGGACGCCGCGAAATAAGAAACGCTGGTCGCAAATTCCACGCAATGGCGGTGAAAAAACAGAAATAATATTGACGATAAGGTCGCCAAACCATCATCTAGGATTTGATCCCAAAAAGTGCGAAGCGGTTTTTGGAGAAGATCAAGAAAATCAAATGCTCGGAGCGCGATGAAACCCGAAATCGAGGCTCATCGCGATCCGCCGAGACAACCGAAACGAAACGATTTCCATGGCTTCGCGCGCTTATAGCATTCCCAATCTGCTCACTTACGGCCGCATTCTCTGCGTACCCCTGATCGTTCTATGCTTCTTCATCGAAGGCAAGCTGGAGGGTTCGGATTTCGCGCGCTGGGTCGCGCTCTGGATTTTCGTCATTGCCTCGATCACCGATTTCCTCGATGGCTATCTTGCGCGCATCTGGAACCAGACCTCCAATATCGGCCGCATGCTCGATCCGATCGCCGACAAGCTGTTGGTCTCCGCAATCCTGCTGCTGGTCGCGGCCGACGGCACCATTGCCGGCTGGTCTCTCTGGGCTGCCATCATCATTCTCTGCCGCGAAATCCTGGTTTCGGGCCTGCGCGAATATCTGGCTGCGCTAAAGGTCAGCGTTCCCGTGACGCGCATCGCGAAATGGAAGACGACCGCCCAGCTCGTGGCTATCGCTTTCCTGCTGGCTGGGCCTGCGGGCGACAAGGTGCTACCCTATACGACGGAGATAGGCATCGTCCTGCTCTGGGTCGCAGCGCTTTTGACCATCTATACCGGCTACGATTATTTCCGGGCCGGGCTGAAGCATGTCGTGGATGAGGAATGATGACGAAGCTCGTCTATTTCGCCTGGGTGCGCGAGCGGATCGGCAAAGCGGAAGAGGAGATTTCCCTACCCGCCGATGTCGTCACCGTCGGCGATCTCCTGAGTCATTTGAAGGGCTTGGGCGAAGAGTACGAGGCGGCACTTCAATTCCCTCAGGCGATCCGCGTCGCGATCAATATGGAGCACGCCGAGCACGACGAGCTGATCGCCGGAGCGCGGGAGATCGGGCTTTTCCCGCCGATGACGGGAGGGTGAGGAGCGATCGGGCAACGCCCGAGCAATCGATCCAGTGAATCGATTGCAGCGACGAACGCCCAGAGCAAGAGCGAAGGGCCGAGCGGACTCCCCAAACTGATTGAGAAGTCGATCAAGGAAATTGCGATGATTGCACCATTCGTCAAAGTTCAGCGCGAGGATTTCGAACTCCAGACGGAAATCGACCGACTAACCGACGGGCGACGCGATATCGGCGCTGTCGTCACCTTCTCCGGGCTCTGCCGTGACGAAGGCGGCACTTTGGGTGCGCTGGAACTCGAACATTATCCCGGCATGGCGGAAGCGGAGATCGACCGCATCGCCAAGCTTGCCATCGAACGTTTCGAGCTTCTTGGCCTGACTGCCATTCACCGCTACGGCAAGATCGCACCTGGCGAAAACATCGTGCTCGTCATTGCCGCGGCACCGCATCGGCAGGCGGCTTTCGACGGCGCCAATTTCGTTATGGATTTTCTGAAAACCTCTGCGCCCTTCTGGAAGAAGGAACACGGCAAGGATGGCACGCAAGGCAGCTGGGTTTCCGCCAAGGATGCCGACGATGCCGCGCGGGCCAAGTGGGCCGGCAACAAGTAGGCTTCAGGGCACCACTCGTTCACGGCGGCTCAACACCAGCAGCAGCACCAGCAGCGAGAAGATGACGAAATCGCGCCAAAGGAACGGACCGTAAGCTCCCCACATCGTCTCCGTCAGGCCGAGGAGCGCAGCCCCGCCGGCCGACTTCAGCGGCTCGGAATAGCCGCCGACGGCCGCAATCATCAGCACCTTCAGCCCGAACATCAGTCCCGCCCCGAAATCCATGGTTCCGTAGTAGGAAGTGGCGAGCAGACCGCAGATGGTCGCGACCATAGCGGAGGCGACATAGGCCATCAGAAAGACACGGCTGGCGCTGGCGCCACATAGTTCGGCGGCAAGCGCGTCGTCGGTGACGGCACGCCAGATGCGGCCCCATCCGGTGCATTTGAGGACATAGGCACCTATAAAGATAACGAGGATCATCAGGACGGTGTTAAGTAGCTGGATTTCGGTCAGTGTGACGCGGAAGCCGCCGCTATCCCAGAACACGACTGCACCGTTCAGAAAGGGCGGCAGCCAGATGCCGCGCGTACTAGACGCCAGCCGCGCCGTTTCCATCAGGATGATCATCATGCCAAGCGCTGCGACGATGACCGTATTCGGCGACTTGCGCGATAGCGGCAGCATGATCGCGCGGCCGACCAGAAAGCTGGTGCCGATCGTATAACCGACGGCGATCACGGCCCCGAAAGCAAAGGCGGCCGGCAGGATGAGATACATCTTCGTATAACCGACGTCCGTGAAGAGCACGAGCATCTGGCCGGCAAAGGCGAACAACGCGCCGTAGGTGATATCGGCCCGCTTCATGACCCCGAAGGCAATGGAATAGCCGAAGGCCAGCGTCGCATAAAGTGCAGCGAGCGGAACGGCATTCGCCAATTGCTGCAGAAGATAGGCCATTCCACCCCTCCGAAGAACGAGCAAATAGTAACTGGCAAAATTCATTTTACCAGTTATAATTTTTGTTATGAGCTTTACTTGGACTCCACATCGCTTTTCCGGTGGCGCGCTTGCGCTCGATGTCGCCAACAGCGTGATCCTGCGCCATGACGACGAGCGCCGGATCGACCGTTTCGAGGCGGCAGGACAGATGGATAGCTTTCCGAAGGCGGCAGCCAATTTCTGCGCCGAACGGACGCTCTTCGGCGATATCCTGCCGGTGAAGCGTGAAAACCGAACCGATTTCATCGCCCTCCGCGAATTGATCGATCGTTATTTCCGGGCACGCGTTCTTGGAGAGAGTGCCGATCTGCTGCTCGCCGATCTGCTTGCGGCATTGGCTGGGGTCCTGAAGCGCGCGTCCTCCGATGGGCTCGATGCCGCAACCGTGCGTTCGACGCTGCGCCTCATCGCCATGCCCGATCCGGAACGAATGAAAATATGCCGCAACTGCGGCTGGCTCTTTATCGACCGCAGCAAGAACAAGAGCCGCGCCTGGTGCGACATGGCGGTTTGCGGCAACCGGGCCAAAGCCAGCCGGCACTACCGGCGCAAGAAAGAGGAGACTGCGCCATGACGATGCGAAAGATCATGCTGACAATGATAGGTGCCGGGATCGTCGCCGGCCTGGCGCTGGCTGGCTGCCAGCGGGAGGACGATGAGGGCCCGACCCAGCTCACCGGCCGCCTCTTCGTGTTCAACTACCGGGTGGCGAGCGCAAGCTACATGATCACGCTCAAGAAGATCGCCCCGATACCGGAGGGAACAAAGGCGATCGCGGAATTCGAAAATCCCGCCGGCGGCGATCCGCTTGTTGTCAACCAGAAGATCTATACATTCTGGGATAAGATCACGCTGGAAAGTCCGGACCTCCATTGCGTCCGCAAGGACCGCCCCTATTCCGTCTCGATCAAGCTGGTCGATGCCAGCGACAAGACGATCCAGACGATCAAGACGGAGGTCAAATCCGATCTCGACCAGACCGTGCTGCCGACGAAGCCACTGGTCGTCGGCCCGGTCTATACCGCCAATCCCGATGTCTTCAAGGGCGATGGCAGCGCCGACTACGGGCATGATGCCGCCTGCCCGGCATAAACGGAGATAAGCTGCGTTTCCTTGAGTTTGAAGGCGTTCGCGGGGCAGTCCCCTCTCCCCGCCTGCGGGGAGAGGGTTAGGGTGAGGGGCCGTCTGCGAAAACAGTCATTGTTCGACGCCATCGCTGTTCCAGCAATGAAGCCGTTAGTAAAAAACAGAGTTGCCACTTCTGATGCCGAATTCTGAAGACGATAAGTTTGCATTCAGACGATAGTCTGCTGCCCCTCACCCCAGCCCTCTCCCCGCAAGCGGGGAGAGGGAGTCTAACTTGCTGGCATGAAAAAAGCCGGGATGCGAGGTCCCGGCTTCCATGAGTCATTTCAAATCGTTCAGCGCTGAAGCTGAAAGGCTGATTCAGCCGACGATTTCGGTTTCCGAGAACCAGTAGGCGATTTCGACGGCAGCCGTTTCCGGAGCATCCGAGCCGTGAACGGAGTTTTCGCCGATCGACAGAGCGAAGGTCTTGCGGATCGTGCCCTCGTCAGCGTTGGCCGGGTTGGTCGCGCCCATGATTTCGCGGTTCTTCAGGATGGCGTTTTCGCCTTCGAGAACCTGAACGATGGTCGGGCCGGAGGTCATGCCTTCAACGAGTTCGCCGAAGAACGGACGTTCCTTGTGAACGGCGTAGAAGCCTTCAGCTTCCCGCTTGCTCATCCAGACACGCTTGGAGGCGATGACGCGCAGGCCGTTGTCTTCGAAAACCTTGGTGATGGCGCCGGTCAGGTTGCGCTTCGTCGCGTCCGGCTTGATCATCGAGAAAGTACGTTCAATCGCCATGGGTCCATTCCTTGTAATCAGAGAAAAGTGGGCGGTCTTTACCTGCCCCAAGGCCCGAAAACAAGGGGGATCGGCCAATTTCACGCCGCTGTCACAGTCCGGACATCCGATTCGCAATCGACCGATGGCATTGCGACGGTTTATTCGCAAACTCGGCGGCAACATCGCCGCACCATTGAGGAGAGGTCATATGCTCAAACATTTCAGGATGCTTGCCGACTACAATCGTTGGGCCAATGTTCAGGTCTACAACGCCGCGGCAGACCTCAGCGACGCGGAATTCCACGAGGATCGCGGCGCGTTCTTCGGTTCGCTCCACGGAACGCTAAATCATCTGCTGATAGCGGACCGGCTGTGGATGCACCGTTTCAACGGCACCGGTGGGGTGCCGGCGTCACTCGAGACCGTCCTTCATGACACCCTGAAAGGACTTTGCAGCTTACGGGAGGCGGAAGATCGAAATATCATCATGTGGCTGGAAACACTCGATGCCGACGCGCTTGCCGTCGATCTCACCTATACCTCGATCCTGCGGCCGGGCGCCATCACCGTTCCCC
Source organism: Rhizobium tropici CIAT 899 (assembly GCF_000330885.1). Lineage (NCBI taxonomy): Bacteria > Pseudomonadati > Pseudomonadota > Alphaproteobacteria > Hyphomicrobiales > Rhizobiaceae > Martinezella > Martinezella tropici. The sequence continues at coordinate 1,279,039 of NC_020059.1, read as the reverse complement.
TCCATGCGGCGGTATCCCATATGTTCAACCACCACACCCACCACCGCGGCCAGTGCCATACCATCCTCACATCCATGGGCAAGCCGTCGCTGGTGCTGGATCTGCTGAACTTCCTGCGTAGTGAAGGAACACGCTGGATGTGAGCGGAAAGCGAATTGCTGTTTTCCGCTTTCGCCAAAACGTTGAGCACCTGCCTCATTTTGTTGCGACGCAGCGTGAATAAGGCATTTTGTTCAGGTTCCCTTAACCTGCCGACCTGCAAATTGATAAGATATATCAGCTCACGGTCAGAAGCAGGCATGAAGAACTCGCAGACAAGCGTTTCGGCATATTCCATCGATAATGATGAAACGGAAACCGAGCTTGAGGTTATCGGCCGCTTCATGACGCGGCTGAAGGTCAAGAACCTGCCGCGCAACTATCAGCTCTTTCATGAGGCGCTTTACGGGCAGGATCGCCGTCTTGCCGAAGAAATCGAGGCACTTGGCCCCCTTCCCTCGCAAAGCGGGCTCGACGAAATCGGCCTGAAGCACCGCCTCGTCAGCCATTGCGGGCTGGTGGCGCGCAAATCGGAAAGCGATGCGGCGGAAATGCTGCGCGAAGTGGCCGAGCAGCTCGCCATGGGCTTGATGAAGAAACAGCGTTTTGCCCGCGAGATCGATGCGGCACCGCATGCCAGTGCCGCCCTCGACAGTCTCAATGCGACGCTCAGCAACCTCATGCTCTACGAAACCGAGTTGACCGAGCGGCTGCGCAACTGCGCCAACCTCTCGAAATCCTCGTAAAAGGCTGGCGCCTAAGCGACTTCGCGCTCTTGCCTTCGGCGTCGAGTTCGGCCAAAACCGCGCCATGATTTCGATTTCAGACCTTTCCGCCCGCATTGCCGGCCGCCTTCTCATCGATCATGCCAGCGTGACGCTTCCGGCGGGCACGAAGGCTGGCCTCGTCGGCAAGAACGGTGCTGGCAAATCCACGCTGTTCAGGATCATCACCGGCGATTTTGCTGCCGAAAGCGGCTCGGTCTCGATCCCGCGCAATGCGCGCATCGGCCAGGTGGCGCAGGAGGCCCCCGGCACTGAAGAACCTCTGATCGATATCGTCCTGGCAGCGGATAAGGAGCGCTCCGCACTGCTCGCGGAAGCCGAAACCGCGACCGATCCGCACCGCATCGCCGATATCCAGACGCGGCTTGCCGATATCGATGCGCATTCGGCCGAAGCGCGTGCCGCCAGCATCCTCGCCGGCCTCGGCTTCGACCATGAAGCGCAGAAGCGTCCCGCCTCCTCCTTCTCCGGCGGCTGGCGCATGCGCGTGGCTCTTGCGGCCGTACTGTTTTCCGAGCCGGATCTGCTGCTGCTCGACGAGCCGACGAACTATCTCGACCTTGAAGGCACGCTCTGGCTTGAGGACTATATCCGCCGCTACCCTCACACCGTCATCATCATCTCGCACGACCGCGATCTTTTGAACACGGCTGTCAACTCCATCGTGCATCTCGACCAGAAGAAGCTCACCTTCTATCGCGGCTCCTACGACCAGTTCGAGCGGCAGAAGGCCGAGGCCGACGAACTGCAGATGAAGGCGAAGGCGAAGAACGACGCGGCACGCAAGCATCTGCAGAGCTTCATCGACCGCTTCAAGGCCAAGGCCTCGAAGGCGCGACAGGCGCAGTCGCGCGTCAAGGCGCTGGAGCGCATGGGCACCGTCGCCGCCGTCATCGAAGACCATGTGATGGGCTTCAGCTTTCCGGAGCCGGAGAAGCAGCCCGCCTCACCGATCATCGCGATCAGCGGCGGTGCCGTTGGCTACGAGCCGGGCAAGCCTATCCTCAAGCGCCTGAACCTGCGCATCGATGCCGACGACCGCATCGCGCTGCTCGGCTCCAACGGCAACGGCAAATCGACCTTCGCGAAGTTCATTTCAGGCCGGCTGGGCGCGGAGAGCGGCGAAGTCAGGCTCGCACCGAACCTGAAGATCGGCTTCTTTGCCCAGCATCAGCTCGACGATCTCATTCCGAACCAGACCGCCGTCGAACATGTCCGCCGCCGCATGCCTGAGACACCGGAAGCGAAGGTCCGCGCCCGCGTTGCACAGATGGGCTTGGCGACGGAGAAGATGGACACGCAGGTCAAGGATCTCTCCGGCGGCGAGAAGGCGCGCCTTCTCATGGGCCTTGCCGCCTTCGACGCACCGAACCTGCTGATCCTCGACGAACCGACGAACCATCTCGATATCGACAGCCGCAATGCGCTGATCCAGGCGCTGAACGATTATTCCGGTGCGGTCATCCTGATCTCACACGACCGCCACCTGATCGAAGCCACCGTCGATCGTCTCTGGCTGGTGCGTGACGGTACGGTCACGACCTTCGACGGCGATCTCGAAGAATACCGCAGCCTCGTCGTCGCTAGCCCGAAGTCGAAGGACGAGAAGGCCAAGATGAACGGCATCGACGATTCCGTTTCCAAAGCGGATCAGCGCAAGCTCAACGCCGATCGGCGCGCGTCGCTAGCGCCGCTCAAGAAGAAGATCAACGAAATCGAATCCTTGACCGGCAAGCTTGAGAAACTGATTCAGGCCCTTGATGCAGAACTTGCGGATCCCGCCCTCTACGAGAAGGCACCGGCAAAGGCTGCGGAAAAGGCAAAGCAGCGCGCCGATGCCGCCGAGAAGCTTGCGGCAGCCGAGGAGCAGTGGCTGGAACTTTCATCGGAATATGAAAGCGGCATGGCCGGCTGAAGCTGACTGCTTGTTAAGGAATTCGCGGTCGCTCCTAACCGATCATTAACCATAACTGCAGAATATGCGCTCAACTTTCATAGACATAGTGTTGAGCGATTCTGATGAACTACCGTCTGTTGCTGGCTGGCCTTGCCGTGTCCCTGGCTCTCGGAGGATGCGCCACGAAGCCAGGCAATGAAGCGTCGCTCAAGAGCAGCTATGCCGCCGAGGAGCCGCGCCACAAGCCGCTGAAGGCCAACGATCCCATCGAGATGGAGCCGAAGAAATGGCTCGTCGCCGATCTCGAAACCCGGGATGACCTGGCCGGCATGGGCGGCCCGCACAATCTTGCCGGCCGCACGCTCGAAGTCTCGTCGCTCAAGGATATCAGGCTCGCCGACAAGGAGGTCATTCTGACCTTCGACGATGGTCCGGCTCCTGGCAAGACGGAGCGCATTCTCGCTACGCTCGACAAGTTCGGCGTTAAGGCGGCGTTCATGATGGTCGGGGAGATGGCACAAGCTCACCCAGCGACGGCACGCGAAGTTCTCGCCCATGGCGATGCGATCGGCAGCCACACCTTCCGCCATCCCGATCTCGACAAGATGACTTTCGACGCGGCGATGACCGAGATCGCCCGCGGCAAGGATGCCGTCACCAAGGCGATCGGCACGGACGTTCCCTTCTTCCGCTTCCCCTACCTTGCCGACTCCAAGCGCCTGCGCTCCGCCATCGCGGCCCGCGACATGATTGTCATGGATGTCGATATCGACAGCAAGGATTACTTCACTTCGAAGCCCGCCTCTGTGGTCGATCGCACCATGAAGCAGCTCCATCAGCGCGGCCGCGGTATCGTCCTGATGCACGACATCCACCAACGCACTGTCAGGATGCTGCCTGCTCTCCTGAGCAGGCTGGAGAATGAGGGCTACAAGGTCGTCACGCTGAAATACAAGCGCGAACCGGGTCCGGCGACCAATCTCGTCGCGCAGGCCGGCACCAAGATGGTCCGCTGAGCCGGGTAATACCGAAAAATCTATGACCAATACGGCGCGGAAGCACGGTTGCTTCAACGCCCGTATTTTGGTTTGCTGATGCTTCATCACCATCAGCAATAGAATCCGGAGCCGCCATGCACCTCCACCTCGAACGCGACGACGATCCGCAAACCTTGCAATTCGTCGCCAAAATGGATGCGGACTCCGAGCGGCTGCTAAAGACGCCGGAATTCGAGGCGGACCGCGATGCCATCAAGGAGATGATCGAACGCGAGGACCGGTTGATCACCACCACTCGGCGCGGCAACTGGCTGTTCGATTTTCATCGCAGCGCCGATCATCCGCTCGGTCGCTGGTACCGGCTGTCGGCCGATCTTGCCCCTCTACCCGATGCTCCCTGGGAACCGATCTTCAATCTCGACGCCTTCTGCGCCAAAGAGGGCAGAAAATGGCTCTGGCGCGGCGCCATCACCTGCCCCTGGGAGCCGACGCGCGTGCTGCTTTGCCTTTCCGATGGCGGCTCCGATCCCATTCGGATGCTCGAATTCGATTGCGAGACGAAGAGCATCGTCGAAGGCGGCTTCGACACGCCGGCCGTGCGCAGTCACGCGACCTGGCTCGGCCGTGACGAAATCGCCTATTTCGGCTCCATCGACCGCGAATCCTCGACGCGTTCCGGCTGGCCGCGCGTCGGCCGCCGCCTGAAACGCGGACAGTCGCCGGCGGATGCGCCCGTGCTCTATGCCGCCGATGACAGCGACATCTATGGCTCCTGTTCGATCTTCGATCCGCAGCTCGCTGGTCTTGCGACGGGAGATGCGGCCAAGCCGATCCGGATCTTCAGCGCAGGTCACGAAATCGGCAGCGCCAGCCATTTCATCGAGGATCGGGACGGCTCGCTGCGGCGGATCGACCTGCCGAAGGATGCCGAGTTCGGATTCAACCACTCTCATCTGATCTGGCTTGCCAAGACCGATGAACGGATTCCGGCCGGCAGCCTGGCCCTGCAGCCCTTGCCACGGGAGGCCGGCAAGAGCGATGCTGATGAAAGACGCATTCTGTTTTCGCCCAATGAGCGACAATCGGTTTCGCAATTCCTGCTGCTGCGCGAATGGTGCGTCTTCATTGTCTCGGACAATATGCAACCGCATCTCTTCGTTCTCGATCTGACCAGGACCGATGCCGAAATCCGCGAAATCGCACTGCCGGCGGATGTTCAGACAGTGTCGGTCGCACCGCTCTATTCCGATCTGCATCTCGGCGATGATACGCTGCAGGTCTATGGCGCGGGCTTTCTGCAGCCGCCCACCTCCTACCGGCTGGATCTTGGCGATCGCCAGACTCCGCTTGAACTCAGGCACATTGCCAGCTCCCCAACCTATTTCGACAGCGAAGGTATGAGTTCCGTCCTGCTGGAAGCCACTTCGGAAGACGGCACGAAAATTCCCTATCATATCGTCCTGCCGAGAAGCTGGACCAAGGGTGAACTGCCGGTGCTGATGTATGGCTATGGCGGCTTCGACGTCTCGCTTGGCCCCTATTATTCCGGTGTCATTGGCCGCTGGCTGGAGCAAGGCAACGCCTATGTCATGGCCTATATTCGCGGCGGCAGCGAATTCGGGCCGAACTGGCACCGTGCTGCCAAAGGGCACGGGCGCCACAAGGCCTTCGCGGACTTTGCCGCCGTCGCCCGCGATCTCGTCGCCCGCGGCTATACCAAGCCGTCGCGCATTGCCGGCAATGGCGGCAGCAATGGTGGACTTTTGACTGGCGTCATGACGACACGCTATCCAAAGGATTTCGGTGCCATCTGGTGCCAGGTGCCTGTCCTGGATATGACCCGCTTTCATGTCTTCCCGGCCGGAAAAGCCTGGATCGACGAATATGGCGATCCCGACAATCCGGCGGACCGCGATTACCTGGTGACCTATTCCCCGCTGCACAATGTCAAGGCTATCTCCGAGATCACTTATCCGTCGATCTACATCGAAAGCTCGAGTAATGACGACCGGGTTCACCCCTCTCATGCCCGGCGTTTTGCGGCTCAATTGGAAGCGCTCGGCCATCACCCGCTGTTCCACGAATTCGGCTCGGGCGGCCATGGCGGTGACGGCGCTTCGACGGAACGCGCGACACGTACCGCGCTGGGCTACAGCTTCCTGCGGGAAACGATCGTGAAAGGCAAAAACCTATAGGCCCCTCTTGCGGTTCGAGCAAAAATCAATGGTTGCACGAGCTTCCGATACGCTTGAAACGCGTCGAGGGGCGTGATTAGCTGCAGCCGTGATCACGAAGAGCGGGCGAACCCGCCCGCTCGTATCCGGGGGGAGTAATAGATGGATCGTCGTTCATTTCTGCGCAAGGCCGGCGTCGCCGGTGCGGGTTCGGTGGCAGCTGCCGCAACGCTTGCTGCTCCGGCCATTGCCCAGAGCAATCCGAAGATCAACTGGCGTCTGACATCGTCGTTTCCGAAATCGCTCGATACGATCTATGGCGGCGGCGAAGTGCTGTCGAAATATGTGTCTGAAGCCACAGACGGCAATTTCAACATCCAGGTCTTTGCGGCCGGCGAAATCGTGCCTGGTCTGCAGGCGGCCGACGCGACCTCGGCCGGAACCGTCGAAGCCTGCCATTCGGTCGCCTATTATTATTGGGGCAAGGATCCGGTCTGGGCCTTGGGAGCTGCCGTTCCTTTCGCGCTCAACGCCCGCGGCATGAATGCCTGGCAATATCACGGCGGCGGCATCGACATGTTCAACGAATTCCTGGCGACGCAGGGGCTGATCGGCTTCCCGGCCGGTAATACCGGCGTGCAGATGGGGGGCTGGTTCCGCAAGGAAATCAATACGGTTGCCGATCTCAAGGGTCTGAAGATGCGCATCGGCGGCTTTGCCGGCAAAGTGGTCGAACGCCTCGGCGTCGTGCCACAGCAGATCGCCGGCGGCGATATCTATCCGGCGCTGGAAAAAGGCACGATCGATGCGGCCGAATGGGTCGGCCCCTATGACGACGAGAAGCTCGGCTTCTACAAGGTCGCGCCCTACTACTATTATCCCGGCTGGTGGGAAGGCGGCCCGACGGTGCATGTCATGTTCAACAAGGCGGCCTATGAAGGCTTGCCGAAGGCCTATCAATCGCTGCTGCGCACGGCCGCGCAGGCGACCGACGCGAACATGCTGCAGAAATACGATTACCTGAACCCGGCAGCCATCAAGCGGGTCGTTGCAGAAGGGGCGAAGCTTAGACCCTTCAGCACCGAGATCATGAATGCCTGCTTCGACAAGGCCAACGAGGTCTATGCCGAGATGGAAGCCAACAACCCGACCTTCAAGAAGATCTGGGAATCGATCAAGGGCTTCCGCGGCCAGCACTATCTCTATACCCAGGTCGCCGAGTACAGCTACGACGTCTACATGATGACGCTGCAGCGCTCTGGGAAGATTTGAGTGGGGCAATTGGCGACATAGCCTTTCCGGGCGGAGTTTGTCCCAAGCTCCGCCCAAGCGAATTGATGGCCGAGAATAAAGACTTGCCGTTTCTCACGCGAAACGAAATTCCTGTGGTTGATTAATATTTCAACTCAATTCTCTCCTGCGTTGTTGCTAGCTATTATTGTCTCAACGCTGGGGAATTTTATGAACCGAAAACAATTTGCAATAATCGCCTTATTGCCACTCGCCGCTTGCGCCAAACGTCCCGATGCCATTGTTCCTACAGAAATTCCAATGGCTGCTTATTCCAACCTTGATTGCACAGGCCTCACCCGAGAACTCAGTGCCGAACAAGGAAAACTGACGGCCCTTTCGAAAGACCAGAACAACGCCGCCAACGGCGATGCCTTCGGTGTCTTCCTGGTTGGCGTGCCTATGTCCAGCGTGACAGGTGGTGATAAGGAAGGCCTTGTCTCCGTCACCAAAGGTAAGGTCCTATCCATTCAAAATACGATGAAGGCCAAAGGCTGCAAATGATACTTATTCCGAAGCAGGCGAGGTAATATCTCAGGTCAGTATTTTGGCACAGATGAATACCTTCTCCCCAAAGGGAGGAGGTATTCTTGCTTTTAATTAAACGACGGAGGCTGGCTGAGATCGTTGGCTGGCGGCTTCGGCTGATCGCCGCCGCCCTGATCCGCCGGCTTGCCGTCAAGCGGATTGCCGCCTGGAAGCTGCAGCCCCGGCAGACCGAGGCCACCGCCATTGTCCTGGCCGGGCGCGCCGAAGCCGGGGACCTCGATCTTGATCGTGTTGGGATCGACGCCCGTGCCTGCTCCCTTGTAGTGCATGACCATCTGCGGGAACATGATCGTCAATGCCACCATCAGGATCTGGATGCCGACGAAAGGCACGGATCCCCAATAGATCTGGCCGGTCGTGACGGGCGCGATCTGCTTGCCCGTCACCCTGTCGAGATAGGGCACACGGGCAGCGACCGAGCGGAGATAGAACAGCGCGAAACCGAAGGGCGGGTGCATGAAGCTCGTCTGCATGTTGATGCCGAGCAGGACACCGAACCAGATGAGATCGATGCCCAGCTTGTCGGCTGCCGGCGCCAGCAGCGGCACGATGATGAAGGCAAGCTCGAAGAAATCGAGGAAAAAGGCCAGCACAAAGACGAGGATGTTGACCGCGATCAGGAAGCCGACCTCGCCGCCGGGCAGCGACACCAGCAGATGCTCAACCCAGACATGGCCGTTGACGCCGTAGAAGGTCAGCGAAAAGACGCGCGAGCCGATCAGGATGAACAACACGAAGGCTGAAAGCCTTGTCGTCGAGGTCAGCGCGGAGCGGACGACCTCCATGCTCAGCCGACCTTTGGCAGCTGCCATTATGAGCGCACCGACCGCGCCCATGGCACCGCCCTCCGTCGGTGTCGCGATGCCGAGGAAAATGGTGCCCAACACGAGGAAAATCAACGCCAGCGGTGGAATGAGGACAATAATGACCTGCTGCGCCAGCCGGGACATCACGTTGAGCTTCATCCCCTTGTCGAGCACCGCGATCGCATAGATGAAGGCGACGCCGACAGTTGCGCCGAGAATGTCGGCGTTTTCGCCATAGGCGGGGGTCAGGTAAACGTGCGCGGCATAGGCCACGCCGGCGCATATCAACAATGCGATCAGCAAGGACATGACGCCGGAGCCAAGCGAGCGAGCCTCCTTCGGCAATGCCGGCATGGAGTTCGGCTTCACGATCGACATGATCAATACATAGAGCATGTAGAGACCGGTCAGCACCAGGCCGGGAATGAGCGCGCCGGCATACATATCGCCAACGGAACGACCGAGCTGGTCGGCAAGCACGATCAGGACGAGCGACGGCGGAATGATCTGCGCCAGCGTGCCGGAAGCGGCGATGACGCCGGAGGCGACCCGCCGGTCATAGCCATAACGCAGCATGATCGGCAGCGAGATCAGCCCCATGGCGATAACCGAAGCCGCGACGACGCCGGTGGTGGCCGCCAGCAGCGCGCCAACGAAAATCACCGCATAGGCAAGACCGCCGCGGATCGGCCCGAACAACTGGCCGATCGTGTCGAGCAGGTCTTCGGCCATGCCGGATCGCTCCAGAACGATGCCCATGAAGGTGAAGAATGGGATCGCCAGCAGCGTGTCGTTCGACATCACCCCCCAGAAGCGGTCCGGCAGCGCGTTGAGAAGCGGCCATGATAGATTAATGGTGCCGCCCGAATAGGGCGCGAGCTCGACGCCGATCCAGAAGAACAGCAGCCCGTTCGCAGCAAGCGCGAAGGCGACCGGATAACCCAGAAGCAGGAAAATGATCAGCGAGGCAAACATGATCGGCGCCATGTTCACGGCGATGAATTCGATCATCAGCGCGCCTCCCCGGCCGGGGTTTCGATATCGAGCGGCGCATGCGTCGGTACATAGGGCGTCGGATCATCCACATCGCCGCGCATGACGGCGATCTTCTTGATGATCTCGGAGATCCCCTGCAGCGCCAGCAAAAAGAAGCCCGCCAGCAGCAATGCCTTGCCCGGCCAGATGATCAGGCCTCCGGCGCTGGAAGACACCTCTCCGGACATGAACGAGGTGCGGACGTAGGGCACGAGATCGTAGACCATCAACAGCACGAAGGGCATTAGGAACAGGCAGTGGCCGAGGAGATCGATCCAATGCTGCACCCGGCGCGACAGCGACCCGTAGACGATGTCGATGCGGATATGCTCGTTTTGGCGCAGCGTGTAGGCGGCGGCGAGCATGAAGGCTGCGCCGAACAGATACCATTGCGCTTCCAGCCAGGCATTGGACGAGATGTTGAAGACCTTACGGACGATCGCGTTTCCGGCGCTGACCAAGACGGCCACCAGAATAAGCCATGAGACCGATTTTCCAATGATCTCAGTCAAATAGTCGACGATTCGGCTGAAGCCGAGCAATGTTTTCATGATTTCCCCCCGCAGCGATTCTTCCCGGATCTTTTGGCCGCGCAGTGGAAGAGTGCCGATTTCAGGCTGTGAATCAAGAGCCCGCACCCGTTTTCCAAGCATGATGACGCCTGGCCACGATGGTCCAAGATTGGGCCTGACTCCTGCATTTGCGATTTGCCGCCCTTGCCCACATGCGGCATTCTGATAAAGATCGCATCAATAATCATACTAATCGAGAGACGCACATGTCCCCCATCAACCTCGCTATCGTCGGTGTCGGCAAGATCGTCCGCGACCAGCATCTTCCGTCCATCGCGAACAATGCGGATTTCAAATTGATCGCCACGGCAAGCCGTCATGGCACCGTCGAAGGCATTCCCGCTTTCACGACGATCGAAGCCATGCTCGATGCCGTGCCTGACATCGATGCCGTTTCTCTCTGCATGCCGCCGCAATATCGTTATGAAGCCGCCTACAAGGCGCTTTCGGCCGGCAAGCATGTTTTCATGGAAAAGCCGCCGGGTGCGACGCTGAGTGAAGTTGCCGACCTTGAAAACCTCGCCAAGGCCAAGGGCGTGTCGCTCTTTGCTAGCTGGCACTCGCGCTATGCTCCGGCGGTGGAGGCTGCAAAGAGCTTCCTCGCCAGCACCAATATCCGTAGCGCTCACGTAATCTGGAAGGAAGATGTCCGCCACTGGCATCCGAACCAGGAATGGATCTGGCAGGCCGGCGGGCTCGGCGTCTTCGATCCGGGCATCAATGCGCTGTCGATCGTCACCCATATCCTGCCGCCGCTTTTCCTGACCGGCGCGACACTCGAATTCCCGGAAAATCGCGATTCGCCGATCGCGGCCGACCTGCACTTCAAGAGCGGGACCGGCCTTCCGGTCCACGCCGAATTTGACTGGCGCCAGACCGGCAAGCAGAGCTGGGATATTGTCGCAGAGACGGATGCCGGCCGGATGGTTCTGGCCGAAGGCGGCTCCAAGCTTTCCGTCAATGGCGAGCTCACATTCTCGGCGCCCGAAGCCGAATATCCCTCGCTCTATCGCCGTTTTGCGGAGATCGTCAAAGCCGGGACATCCGACGTCGATCTTTCGCCGCTGCGCCACGTCGCCGATGCCTTCATGCTCGGCAAGCGCAAATTCGTTGAAGCATTTTACGATTGATGAGGCTTTCCCGGTGAAGACAATGCCGCCCGCGGCGTGCTAGCGTGGCGCATCGTCTTCACTGGAGAGATGCCTATGGCATCGGAGCATGAACAATCTTTTGGCCTCGGCGTCGGTAACAAATCCGTCAAGCTCGCCGACCCGAACCAGAGCTGGCATGAAGCCTATTTGCTGGAGGAAGCTGCCATTCGCAAGGCTCTCGGAGACCTTGCCGTCGATGTCCAGCATTTCGGCAGTACCTCGATCCCAACGATAAAGGCCAAGCCGATCATCGATATTGCCGTCGGCGTGCGGCGTTTCGAGGATGGGCTTGCCTGTGTCGAGCCGATGGCGTCTATCGGCTACGTCTATGCCGGCAGCAATATCGTCCCGGACGACCATATTTTCGGTCGTGACATTCAAGGGGATACCCGCACGCACCTCGTGCATGTGGTCGAATATGGCGGCCCGACCTGGCGCAACTTCCTGATCTTTCGCGACCGGTTGCGCCGAGAGCCGGATCTGGCGCATGCCTATGAGGCACTGAAGATCGAGCTTGCGGCAAAATATGCCAATGATCGCGCGTCCTATACGGCGGCGAAGAAGGATTTCATCCAGAAGATCCTGTCGGAAGGCGCGTAAAGCACCTTCCCGCCAAATCGGAAGAAGGTCAGGCCTTCTTCTCCCAGCGGCCGTCCTGCGTCTGCTGCCAGTAGGTGAGGTTATGTCCCTCGCCTTTCAGGCGCTTCCATTGGGCACGCGCGCTTTCCAACTGTTCCTGATCGTAGCCGTCGAACATCAGCACGACGCGCTGATAGGTCCCAACATCCGTTGCCTCGGCCCCGTCGATGAAGAAACGCACCGAGGCATTATTTATGTTCTCAGAGGAAATGGTCAGCAGCACCGGCTGCTTGTCTGCCATGTCGCCTTCCTCCGTGCCATGCGGTAGAAAGCTGTCCTCGCGATAGGTCCATAGATGGCTATCGAGGAGATCGCGCCGGGCCGGCTCGCGCATCTGCACGGCGACCTGCCAGCCACGTTCGACGCTCTTGTCGATCAGCGGCGGCAGGGCGTCTTCAAGCTTCGATTCCGTCAGATGATAGAAGAGAACGTCGGTCATGGCGCCTCTTCTAGAGCAATTCCAGGAAAAGTGCGAAGCGGTTTTCCGTTCGGAATGCGTCACAAGGGAAGGATAGCGCATTTTCGCGATTCGAAGAAAAGCGGAAAGGCGCTATCTTACAAAATCGGGCTGGTCACGATTCGTAATTGGCACGGACCAGTTCATCGAGCAGGCGCACGCCGAAGCCGGAACCCCAGGACTGATTGATCTCGTCCTGAACCGAGCCCATCGCCGTGCCGGCAATATCGAGATGTGCCCAGGGCGTGTCGCCGACAAAGCGCTTGAGGAACTGGGCGGCTGTGGTCGAGCCGGCATGGCGTCCGCCGGTATTCTTCATATCGGCGAACTTGCTGTCGATCATCTTGTCGTAGTCCTTGCCAAGCGGCATGCGCCAGAGACGCTCATCGGTCGCAAGACCAGCCGCCGTCAGTTCGCCCGCGAGCTTATCGTCATTGCTGAAGAGGCCGGCCTGCAGATTGCCGAGCGCCACGAGGATCGCGCCGGTCAAGGTTGCCAGATCGATCATGAACTGCGGCTTGAAGCGGTCATTCGTGTACCAGAGCGCATCGCAAAGAACGAGCCGGCCTTCGGCATCGGTATTGATGATTTCGATGGTCTGGCCGGACATGGAGGTGACGATATCGCCCGGACGCTGCGCATTGCCGTCGGGCATATTTTCGACAAGACCGATGACGCCGATGGCGTTGACCTTGGCTTCGCGCGCGGCAAGCGTATGCATGAGGCCGGTGACGGCTGCCGCGCCGCCCATGTCGCCCTTCATGTCTTCCATGCCGGCCGCCGGCTTGATGGAAATGCCGCCGGTGTCGAAGACGACGCCCTTGCCGATGAAGGCGACTGGCTTGTCCTTCGCCTTGCCGCCCTTCCATTGCATGATCACGAGCCGCGGCGGCCGGGCAGAACCCTGCGCGACGCCAAGCAGAGCCGCCATGCCGAGCCGGCGCATCTCACGCTCCGTCAGGATCTCGATCTCGACACCGAGCTTTTCCAGCTCCTTGGCCTTGGCAGCAAATTCGACGGGGCCGAGGACATTCGGCGGCTCGTTGACGAGATCGCGCGCGAGAATCACGCCGCCGGCCACGGCTTCGGAGGCCGCATAGAGCTTCTTGGTGGCTGCCGCCTCCTGTGTGACGATCGTCACCTTCACCGCCTTGCGGGAGGCTCCCTTCTCGTCGTCATCGCCCTTCTTCGTCTTGTAGGTATCGAAGCTGTAGGCGCGCAGAAGCATGCCCAAGGCAAAATCGGCGGCCTCCTTGGGGCCGACATCGATGTTGGGCGCATCAAGGAAGATCGCAACCTTCTCAGTATTGCGGATTTTTGCCGCCGCACTGCCGCCGAGTTTCAGCCAGTCGTGCGCGGTCAGGTTCCTGGCCTTGCCGGCCCCGATGACGATGATTCGATCGGCGGGCGAGGCCTCAGGCGCGATGAGATCCAGACTGCTCAGCACCTTGCCTTTGAAGCCGGATACAGGTGCGGCTCGGGCGAAAACATTCGCAGGATCGGCGCTCTCCGCCCCCGCCGGCAGTTCACTGTCCGTGTCTTTCAGGAGAATGGCCAGACCGCCGCTGAGACGAGCCGACTTGGCGAAGGAAATCTCGAATTTCACAGACATTTCTGCTCCGATAAATATACGTCGTAGTGAGAGAATTTTGCACAACCATCATTCAAGGTCTCCCTAAGGAATACAAGCTTTCGACGCGGTATTCTCTCCATAAGGGATGTCCGGCCTCTTCAAATCCCTGTCATTCAGCGGGATTAGGCTAGTGGGATGGTGTTTAACCGCCTCGGCGGTGCAATTCTCGCCGGGAAGCCGCCTTGATCATAGATTTCAACAGCATCAACCGCGAAGATCGTTTTCCGGAGGTTCTACGGCCACGCACGGCGGGCGATGCCTTCATTGCCCTCTTCTGTCTCTGGTGGGCTTTGCTGGGTCTGTTTTCCCTTTTTCCACAGATCGATCTCAGTATCGCGAACATGTTCTTCCAACGGCAGCAATGCCTTGGAAGCACAAGGCCTGACCAGATCTGTGGCATTTTTCCTTATAGCAGCGATCAGCACATGCGCCTGCTGAGGGAAATCTTCTTTCAACTACCCTATGTCGTCGCCTTCGTGCTGCTGTGGATGCTGCTCAGATGCTGGCGGGATCACGGCGCGACCTTCAATGCGCTCAGAGCCCGCAATCTCAAGGTGGCGCTCGGCTCCCTGCTCATCGGTCCGGTGCTGATCGTCAATCTGTGGCTGAAGGCGTTCTCGGGCCGCCCGCGGCCCCGGCAGACCGATCTCTTCGGTGGCCCCCTTGATTTCGTGCATGCCGGGTCCTTCGCCGGCAAATGTCTCAGCAACTGTTCGTTCATCTCCGGTGAGGCCGCGGCGGCCGGCTGGTTATTTTGCCTCATCCTCATCATCCCGCAGCCATTCCGATCGGCCGCGGCTCTGCCGATCGCGGCGGTTTCACTGCTGATTCCCGCGCTGAGAGTGGCTTTTGGCGCGCATTACGTCTCTGATGCCGTCCTCGGGTGGCTTTCTTCACCTGTCATATTCGCCGCCCTGCTGGCATTATCCCAAACGACACACGACAGAAAAATCTCGGAAAATTAACGAATTTTTTCGAGTTGGTTGTCGCCAAAAAAACTCAAACAGCGTAGAGGAGGGTGAATCTCTGTCGGCTCGCCCGGCAGCTGTTGCGTTTAAGGGCCGGCATGAAGTTATTCGAGACATATATCGTACGGCGTGTCGGTATGATGTTCCTGGTGGCACTGCTGCCGGTGCTCGCTATTATCTGGACCACCCAGGTTCTGCAGCGCATCAATCTCGTGACCGATAGCGGTCAGTCCATGGGCTCCTTCGCAAAGCTCGCGACGCTCATTCTGCCGACGATTATCCCGATCGTTCTGCCTTTCGCATTGGTCATCGGCATCACGCAGACCTTGACCGCGATGAACAGCGATTCCGAGCTGACCGTCATGGAAGCTGCCGGCGCGAAGCGCAGCATCATCATCCGCCCGATCATGATTCTCGCCATTGCGATTAGCGTGTTCTCCTTTTTCGTCGACAATGTCGTCGAACCGAGAGCCCGCGTCGCTGCCCGTCAGATGGTGGCCGAGGCCTATGCGGACCTTTTGTCCACAGTGATCGAAGAGAAGAACTTCCGGCGCATCGAGGACGGGCTCTATGTCCAGATTTCGCAGCGTCTGTCGGGACGCATCCTCAAGGGATTGTTTGTGGTCGATTCGCGCGATCCCGCCTTCGATCTCATCTATTATGCGAAGGAAGGGGCGGTCGACCCAAGCGGTACGTCGCTGCTCATGAAGGACGGTGAAGTTCACCGCAAGACACCCGACGGCACCGTCTCGGTCATCAAGTTCGATTCCTACTCTTTCGACCTCTCGGACATGACGCAAAGTCGCGGCCAGCCAAATGCGCGAGCCAGCGATCGCAGCCTCGGTTTCCTGCTCAATCCGGACACGAACGATCCGGACTATAAGCAAAGGCCTGGCGATTATCGGGCCGAGTTGCATCGCCGGCTCAACGACTGGGCATTGCCGGCAATCTTCGCGCTGATATCTCTGGTAATTGCGGGCGATGCGCGGTCACATCGCGAGGCGCGGCTGCATCCGATGGTATCGGCGCTGGGCATAGCGTTCGCGCTGCGCTGGGCTGATTTCTACGCCGCCAACCAGATTGACCATTCGACCAAATTCATTGGCGTTCTCTACGGCATCAATATCATCGCAGCCCTTATCGCGATTGTCCTCTTGCTGCGAAGCCGGAAGATGACAATGCCCGTCTCGATCCGCAACCGCCTCAACAGTTGGAGACAAAAAATCCAGGACCGCATGCCGACCGCACCGGGCAGCTCGAACGGGGGCGGTGCATGATTTTCGGCACGCTCTGGCGCTACTTCTTCACGCGTTACATCGTAACAACGTTCTGGTTCTTCCTCGGCGTCGTCTCGATCGTCTATCTCGTCGACTTCAGCGAGACCGCCGGGCGTCTTGCCGGACTGCCCGGATACACGGTGTCCGTCGGTTTGCTGATGACGGCGGTCAGACTGCCGTTCATCCTGCAGCAGACGGTACCGTTCATCGCGCTCTTCGTCGGGATGACGGTGCTGATCGCCCTCAACCGCCGCCGCGAACTGGTTATCGCGCGCGCGGCCGGCATCTCCGTATGGCAATTCATGACGCCCTTCGTGATGGGCGCCTTCTGCGTCGGTCTCATGACCATGCTCGCGCTTAATCCGGTTGCGGCATGGGGTCAGCGACATGCTGAAACAATCGAAGCCGACCTGCGCGGAGACCCGTCCTATCGCAATACGCTTTCTGTTCCATGGCTGCGCCAATCCAGCGGAAAAGACGACACGATCATCGGTGCCAAGGCCATTCTGAACAATGGAACGACGTTGACCGGTGTCGTGTTTATCCACTTTGATTCACAGGGAAATATCGTCCTGCGGCAGGATGCCGACTCGGCTAAGTTGCAAGATGGTTACTGGCTTCTTAACAATGTCGTCGAGCGGCGGCCTGGTGAAATTCCTGACCACAAGAGTTCGGTACAGGTTCGTACGAATCTGAAACAGGATTTCGTTTCGCAACGCTTGGCTCAACCGGAAACCATTGCTTTTTATGATCTTTCTAATCGAATAAAGGTCGCACGCTCCTTCGGCATATCGACCAACGCACTTGAGACACAGTTTTATTCGCTTCTGTCACAGCCATTCCTTCTGGTGGCAATGACGCTGATTGCGGCAACCGTGTCCCTAAAATTCAGTAGATTCAATCAATCGCGCTCTGTGATTCTGGGTGGAATCCTCTCCGGCTTCGTGCTTTATGTTGTCACCGTGCTTGTAAAGGCATTCGGGAGCAGCGGAGTGGTTCCTCCCTATGTGGCGACATGGATACCCGTGATCGTCGCATTGGCATTCGGGGCAACGATCCTGCTTCATCAGGAGGACGGCTAAGTGGCGGCAGGCAACCGCAAGAGTATCAGAAAGTTTGTGGCTGCCCTGGTTACGGGCACGGCCGCATGTGCATATATTTTGAGCCCGGTCGTCGCTTACGCCCAGGTCAACAATAATAATGCCAGCAATAACAATGGCGGTGCCGGCACTGCGACCTCCCCTATCAAGGTGAAGGTGCCGGACGGCGCAAAGCTAGTCCTTTCGTCCAACGAACTGGTCTATAACAAGGATACGCAGATCGTCACCGCAAGCGGTGCGGTCCAGATCAACTATGGCGGCTACAGGATGGTCGCTCAGCGGGTCGAGTATAATCAGAAATCCGGACGAATGACGGCGCTCGGCAATGTCGAGTTGATCACTCCGGACGGCAATCGCATGTACGGTGACAAAATGGACGTCACCGACAGCTTCTCCGACGGGTTCGTGAATGCCCTTCGCATTGAAATGCCTGACAATACCCGAATGGTCGCCGAAAAGGGCGAGCGTGTCGGCGGCAATCAGCTGATTCTTACAAAGGGCGTTTACACCGCCTGCATGGCCTGCTCCGAACAGGGACGTGCGCCGCTCTGGCAGGTCAAAGCACAACGCGTCGTCCAGAATGGCGTGACCCATACCATTCGTCTCGAGCACGCTCGCTTCGAATTGTTCGGCCTGCCGATCGCCTATATTCCGTGGGTCACGGTTCCCGACAATACGGTCAAGCGCAAGTCCGGCTTCCTGTTTCCGTCGGTGAGCGTTTCGCAGCGTCTCGGCGTTGGCGTAAAGGTTCCTTACTATTACGTCATTTCGCCGAGCATGGATGCGACGGTCACTGCCACGGGCTTCAGCAACCAGGGGCTGTTGCTCGAGGGTGAATTCCGCCAGCGTTTCGAGAATGGCACACATACCCTGCGCGTCGCCGGCATCAGCCAGATGAATCCGGACGCCTTCACGGCCGGGACGACTGATGCCGAGAACAAAACTCGCGGCATGATCAATTCCAAGGCCGATTTCAGGATCAATCCTCGCTGGACTTTCGGCTGGGACGTCATGGTGCAAAGCGATAACAATTTCTCGCGCACCTATGGACTGGACGGGCTCACCCAGAGCACCCATACGAACCAGGCCTATCTGACAGGTATCGGAAAGCGCAATTTCTTCGATATGCGCGCCTTCTACTATAACGTGCAGGATACAGACAATAACGCCACGGCACAAAAGCAGCAGGCATATGTCTATCCGAGCATCGACTATCACTACGTAGACCCGAAGTCGGTTTACGGGGGCGAGCTGTCGGCAACGATGAATTTCACGCACCTGTCGCGCGAGAAGACATCCGCACTCGACAACGTAGTCAATCTTGGCGATGCCAACTTGAACGACCGTTTCCTCGGTCTCTCCGGCGACTATACGCGCCTGAGCACTGAGGTGCAGTGGCAGCGTACCTTTACGACCGATGAAGGCCTTGTGCTGACGCCATTGGCGGCGGCGCGCGGTGACGTCTATGGTCTGGATATGAACTCGCCCAACTCTTTCGGCACATCGTTCAACTATCCTGGCAATTACGACACCAGCGACTATGCAACTCGTGGCATGGTCACGGCGGGGCTCGAAGCCAAGTATCCGTTCCTCATCACGACAAGCAACAGCACGCACGTGTTCGAGCCGATCGCACAGATCTATGTGCGGCCGGACGAACAGCTTGCTGGTCGGTTGCCGAACGAAGATGCACAGAGCTTCGTTTTCGACGCCACCAATCTCTTCGATCGTGACAAGTTCTCGGGCTTCGATCGCATCGAGGGTGGTACACGCGCGAATGTCGGGTGGCGTTATACGGCCAGCTTCGACAGCGGTTACAAGCTTCAGCATATCTTTGGACAGTCCTATCAGCTCGCGGGCCGCAACTCGTTTGCGACCGACGATCTGGCTGGCGTCGGTTCGGATTCGGGGCTTGAAACGACCCGTTCCGACTACGTCACCATGTTCGGTCTGACGACACCGCAAGGTATCTCGCTTGCGACATCCTATCGCTTCGACCAGAAGGATTTCGCTTTCAAGCGCGGCGATACATCCGTCGGCTTCTCGAACGATGTGTTCCAGACATCCTTGATCTACACGCATATTGCGGCCCAGCCGCAATATGGTTTCACCAGCAATCAGGATGAAATCCAGTCGCGCGCGCAGATCAAGTTCAAGGAATACTGGTCCGTCTTCGGCACAGTCAGCTATGATCTCAACAGCAATGAGATCACCCGCCAGGGCGTGGGTCTTTCCTACGAGGACGAATGCACGATCTTTACCGTGTCCTTCCTCGACAAGAAGGATTCGACGGCCAGCTCGGCAAGCAATTGGTCGATCGGCGCTCGCCTGACCTTCCGTACGCTTGGCGATGTCAACCTTGGCAGCGTCCAGGACGCGACATTCTGATATGAATCGAAACTGCAAAAGAGCCGGCTTCATCGCCGGCTCTTTTGCATTGACGTGGCTTGCTGTTTCCGACGTCATTGTTTCGCCGCAAGGATTTTGCAATTCATCGCGCTTGATGTAGACATGTGGCGCAAAGTTGCCGTATTGCGCGACAGGCGCACCAAAACGGCGCAATGCTGGCAGGAAATACCTTTGGGAAGGGGTAATTGATGTTTTCTGGAAATGCACCGATGCGCGCTCTGGTGTTTGGAGCGGCGGCCTTGGTTATGGCGAGCTTCGCCGTGCCGAGCAGCGATGTTGCTTTCGCAGCAAGCGAAGTGAAAGTTCTCGTCAATAGCCAGGTGATCACATCCGGTGACATCGCCAAACGCGTCGCCTTCCTCAAATTGCAGCGCCAGAAGGGCGATCTGAACAAGCTCGCCAAGGAGCAGCTCGTCGACGAAACGTTGAAGCGCGCGGAGATCTCCCGCCTGCGCATGTCCGTTTCAACGACGGACGTCGATGCCGCTTTCGGCCGCTTCGCCTCCAGCAACAAGATGACACCGGCGCAGCTCAGCCAGATTCTGGAAAAGGCCGGCGTCGGCGTTGATCATTTCAAGTCCTATATCGCCGTTTCCATGAGCTGGCCCCGGGTTGTCAATGCACGTTTCGGCGCAAGAAGCCGAATGTCGAACGACGATCTCGTGACGCGCATGACGGAAAACAAGACAAAACCCGTTACGACCGAGTATTTCCTGAAGCAGATCGTCTTCGTCGTACCGGCAGCGAAGCGCAACGCGATCCTGAATGCGCGCAAGGCAGAAGCCGAGGCGTCACGGTCGAAGTTCCCCGGCTGCGACCAGGCGAAAGTCTTTGCCGCTACGATGCGCGATGTTTCCGTACAGGATCTCGGCCGTGTGCTCGCACCGGAAGTCCCGGAAATGTGGAAGCCGATGCTGGAGAAGGCTTCCGGCAATACGACCGCTCCCATCGTGACCGATCGTGGCGTCGAATATGTGGCCATTTGTTCGCAGCGCCAGGTGAACGATGACGTTGCCGCGGCTGCCGTGTTCCGCGCCGAGGA
This sequence comes from Rhizobium tropici CIAT 899, assembly GCF_000330885.1. Taxonomy (NCBI): domain Bacteria; kingdom Pseudomonadati; phylum Pseudomonadota; class Alphaproteobacteria; order Hyphomicrobiales; family Rhizobiaceae; genus Martinezella; species Martinezella tropici. The sequence continues at coordinate 1,258,218 of NC_020059.1, read as the reverse complement.
TATAGGCAAGGACAAGGCAACGGGTGTGAGCGCCAACGATAAGAAGTACATGGACGAACTGCGCTCCAAGGCGCAGATCGTCTATCGCTGATTTGACCATGCCACAGCGCTCTTCCCTGCCCCTTCCCCTTGCTCTTACGCAGGGGGATCCGGCTGGCATAGGCCCCGACATTACGCTCGCCGCCTGGCTGCGTCGCGGCGAGTTGAATTTGCCGCCCTTTCTGTTTCTCGGCGATGCTGCCGTGCTTGCGGCACGGGCCTCTCAGCTCGGATTGACTGTACCGTTTGCGATCGCCGATCCGGCAAATGCCGGCAGCGTTTTTCCCGACGCACTGCCAATCCTGCCGATCGAAGCAGGGGTCGATGTCATCGCCGGCAAACCGCATGTCGCCACCGCCAAGGGAACGATCGCCGCCATAGAGATGGCTGTTTCTCTCAGTATGAGCGGCCAGACATCCGCAGTCGTTACCAATCCGATTGCCAAATCGGTGCTCTATGATGCCGGTTTTGGCTTTCCCGGTCATACGGAGTTCCTGGCAGATCTTGCAACGCGTGCGACCGGAAAGCCGGTCATGCCGGTCATGCTGCTTGCCGGTCCGAAGCTCCGCGCCATTCCGGTCACCATTCATATCCCGCTGAAAGACGTCCCGGAGGCGCTGACCTCCGACCTGATCGCCGAGACATGCCGGATTACCGATCACGACCTCCGCGTCCGTTTCGGCATCTCCAAGCCGCGCCTTGCCGTTGCTGGCCTTAATCCGCATGCCGGAGAGAATGGCGCGCTCGGCAAGGAAGACGACGAAATCGTCCGGCCTGCGATCGACAAGCTCCGCTCCGAGGGCATCGATGCATTCGGTCCCCTGCCCGCCGACACCATGTTCCATGACGATGCCCGTCGACGTTACGATGTCGCGATCTGCATGTATCACGATCAGGCTTTAATCCCCGCCAAGGCGCTCGGCTTTGATGATTCCGTCAATGTCACGCTCGGCTTACCCTTTGTCCGTACGTCTCCGGATCATGGTACGGCCTTCGGCATCGCCGGCAAGGGCATTGCCAAGGAAGACAGCCTGGTTGCCGCCCTGAAGCTGGCGAACGAGATCAGCAGCAAGACCGGAAACAATCCCTGATGGCCGCTCTCGATGGCTTGCCGCCCCTTCGCGATGTAATCCAGCGCCATGGCCTCGATGCGCGCAAGGCGCTTGGGCAGAACTTCCTCCTCGATCTCAATTTGACTCAGAAGGTCGCGCGCACAGCGGGATCACTCGAGGGTGTCACCGTTTTCGAGGTCGGACCCGGACCGGGCGGCCTTACGCGCGCCATCCTGGCGCTCGGGGCGGCCAAGGTCATCGCCGTCGAACGCGATGCGCGCTGCCTGCCGGCGCTGGCGGAAATCGCCGATCACTATCCAGGCCGGCTCGAGGTGATCGAAGGCGATGCGTTGAAGACGGATTTTGCCGCCCTTGCCCCGCAAGGGCCAGTCAAAATCATCGCCAATCTGCCCTATAATGTCGCGACGCAGCTTTTGGTGAACTGGCTGCTGCCGGCGCAATGGCCGCCTTTCTGGCAGTCTCTGACGCTGATGTTCCAGAAGGAAGTCGGTCAGCGGATCGTCGCGCAGGAGGATGATGATCACTATGGCCGGCTTGGCGTGCTCTGCGGCTGGCGGACATCGGCTCATATGGCGTTCGACATATCTCCGCAGGCCTTCACGCCCCCGCCGAAGGTGACCTCGACGGTTGTGCATCTGACACCAAGGGAAAACCCCGTTCCTTGCTCAGTCGACAAGCTGGAGAAGGTGACACAGGCCGCGTTCGGCCAGCGCCGCAAGATGCTGCGCCAGAGCCTGAAGCCAATTGGTGGCGAAACCCTGCTGCTAAAGGCCGATATCGACCCGCAGCGTCGCGCCGAAACGCTTTCGGTAGAAGAATTCTGCCGTCTGGCAAACTGCCTGTAATCAGCTTTACAGCTTCGGCGTCTCTTCCAGCAGATCGCGAACGAAATCGAACATGCCATGCCGGCGGTCGCGGCGCAGGCGCTCGGCCTTGACGATCGACTGAACGGCGTCGAAAGCAACGTTCAGATCGTCATTGACGATGACATAGTCGTATTCGCGCCAATGAGCGATCTCGGCCCGGGAATTGGCGAGACGCATGGCGATGACCTCTTCCGAATCCTCAGCACGGCGATGCAGGCGCGACTGCAGCTCCGTCATGGTCGGTGGCAGCACGAAGATGGAGACGACATCAGCCGGCATCTTCTCCTGCAACTGTTGCGCACCCTGCCAGTCGATATCGAAAAGCATGTCGCGGCCCTCTGCCATGGCAGTCTCCACGGGCTCGCGCGGTGTGCCATAGAAATTGCCATGCACCTCGGCCCATTCCAGCAGGGAGTCTGAATCGCGAAGGCGCTCGAATTCGCGCTGCGAGACGAAATGGTAGTGCACGCCCTCGATTTCGCTCGGCCTGCGCTGCCGCGTCGTGACGCTGACGGAGAGGCTCACCTGCTTGTCCTTATCGAGCAGTGTGCGCGCGATCGTCGACTTGCCGGCACCTGACGGCGAGGAGATGGCTAGCATCAGCCCTCGGCGGGCGATCGGAATGGATGTGGATGTCGCCGGCTTCATGGCCTACTCCAAATTCTGGACCTGTTCGCGGAACTGGTCGATAACCACCTTCAACTCGATGCCGGCGGCAGTAACCGCCGCTGCATTCGACTTCGAACAGATGGTATTCGATTCCCGGTTAAATTCCTGTGCAAGAAAATCGAGCTTTCGTCCAACAGGGCCACCCTTGGAAATGAGATCGCGCGCTGCCGCCACATGCGCTTTCAGACGATCGACTTCCTCGCGCAGATCGGCCTTGGTGGCGAGAAGAGCCGCTTCCGCATGCAGGCGGTCGCGGTCGAGGCCGGACGAGCCATCGAGAAGCATCGAAACCTGCGTGGCTAGCCTTGCGGCAATTTGCTGCGGCGAACGGGAGGGATCACGCTCGACCGTCGTCGTCAGCGACTCGATCGTTGCCACATGGCCGAGCAGCACCTTGCCGAGTGCATCTCCTTCCTGCCGGCGCATGTCGCTGAGATCACCGAGCGCTGCCTCAAGGCCCGCCATGATATCGGCGTCTCGAGCAGCGACCGCGTCTTCATTTTCTTCGGCTTCCTTGAATTCCACCAAACCGCGCACGGCCATCAGGCTTTCCAGTCGCAACGGCGCGGGATCGACGATGCCGGCCAGCTGATCGCGCAGCGCCAGGACCGCTGCCAGCGCATCCTGATTCACGACGACCTCGACGCGGCTCTCTTCGATGGAAAGGGAAAGGCTGACCTGAAGGTTGCCGCGCGTGAGCCGATCCGCAATCGACTTCCGGACATCAGCCTCAAGGCGCTCCAGGCCCGGCGGCAGACGCAGACGGACATCCAATCCCTTGCCGTTCACGGAACGCAGCTCCCATGCCCAACGGCCACGACCGCTCGTTCCCTCACGCCGGGCAAAACCGGTCATGGACTGCAATGCCATGCAAGCCTCCGATAATTCTATCCCCATCCAACGAAAGTCTTCGCATTATGGGTCAATGTAAAGTGAATCCGCGCCGCGCTTCCTATGCAAGCCGCGGCACAGCGAGGATCAGTTGGTTTTCTTCTTCTGCTGTGCGCCTGAGCCGGGAGCGACGGCAGCATCGTCGGGCTGACCGTCCACGGCAATGGCGCTGGGATCTTCACCCTTTTCGGCAACCAGCTTGCGCCAGCGCCTGACATTGGCGTTGTGCTCGTCCAGCGTTGCGGCGAAGACGTGTCCGCCCGTGCCGTCAGCGACGAAATAAAGATCCTGCGTCTTCCACGGATTGGCAACGGCCTCCAGAGCGTCCCTCCCAGGATTTGCGATCGGCGTCGGCGGCAAACCCTTGATGAGGTAAGTATTATAAGGCGTGTCCTTCTTCAGGTCGGACTGATAGATCGGGCGATCGGCCGGCTTCCCTTCGCCGCCGAAGAGGCCGTAAATGACTGTGGGGTCAGATTGCAGACGCATACCCTTGCCGAGGCGGTTCAGGAAGACGGACGCGACGTGCGCACGCTCATCGGCAAGACCGGTTTCCTTTTCCACGATGGAGGCCAGCGTGACGAAATCCTGCTTATTCGCCAACTGCACGCTGGAGTCGCGCTTTTCCCAGATCTGCTCGACCAGCTTCGTCTGCGCGGCCTCCATCTGCTGAATGATTTCCGTGCGTTTGGTGCCGCGCGTAAACTTATAGGTGTCGGGCCTCAGGCTGCCCTCCGGCGGCAGCGCCGATGGCAGATCGCCTTCCAGCACGGTATCGGCCTGCAGCTTGTTGAACATCTGCCGAATCGTCAGGCCCTCAGGCAGGGTAACGGAATAGAGGATCGACTTGCCGGACTTCAGCAGTTCCATGATGTCCCTCATGGAAGCACCAGCCTTGATCTCATATTCGCCGGCCCGAAGAGTTTCGCCGTCATGGAGATAGGTGGCCGTCAGCCACCGGAAAACGCGCTGATCGCTGATGATGTTATTGGATTCAAGGCGATTGGCAATCTCGCCGAGGCCGGCACCATTACGAACGATGAAATTCGTATTGGTCGTCAGCGGACCGGGCCCCTGATAGATCGAAAACGCGTAATAGGCGCCGCCGATCGCAACGACGGCAACAAAAACTGCCAGCGTCATCAGGAAGTTCAGAAAGATGACCATCTGGCTGCGAGCTTTGCGCGAACGCTTCGGCGGGTCCGGAACACGCTCCGGACGCAAGGCTTCATTGGCCGACTTCGGGATGATCGGCCCTTTCTGCCCGTTCGGAGTTCCATTGCTCTGGTTCGTATCGCTCACCGGCAATCCCTTCCCTTTTGTGATTGCCTGCTCTTTGGCCAAGCAATGCGGCAAAAAACAGGTTCAGAAGATAAGGCGGAACGCGAGCTCCGACTTCGACCGATCAGGCGTTCCCGCACCGCATTCCCGAAAAAGACGAAGGCGCAGCAACAATCAAGAATGCGGGCGAGGTTGCCGAAAGACATCCCCGCTCTCATAGTTACGCGTTGTTATTAAGCCTCATAGCGACGCAGAACAAGCGACGCATTCGTGCCGCCGAAGCCGAAGGAGTTCGACAGCGCGACGTTGATTTCGCGCTTGCGGGCCTTGTGCGGGACGAGATCGATGGCGGTTTCGCGTTCCGGATTGTCCAGATTGAGCGTCGGCGGGGCGATATTGTCGCGGATGGCGAGCGTGGCGAAGATCGCCTCGATCGCACCGGCGGCGCCGAGCAGATGGCCAGTGGCCGACTTGGTGGACGACATGGAGATTTTCGACGCGGCATTGCCGACCAGCCGCTCGACGGCGCCGAGCTCGATCGTATCCGCCATGGTCGAAGTGCCATGGGCGTTGATGTAGTCGACATCATCAGGCGTCAGGCCGGCGCGCTTCAGAGCCGATGTCATGCAGCGGAATGCGCCTTCGCCGTCTTCGGACGGAGCGGTGATATGATGAGCGTCGCCGGAGAGGCCGTAGCCAACGACTTCGGCATAGATCTTGGCGCCGCGTGCCTTGGCATGTTCAAGCTCTTCGAGCACGACGATGCCGGCGCCCTCGCCCATGACGAAGCCGTCACGGTCGCGATCATAGGGGCGCGAAGCCTTCTGCGGTGTATCGTTGAAGTCCGTCGACAGCGCCTTGCAGGCGGCAAAGCCGGCAAGCGAAATGCGGCAGACCGGAGCTTCGGCACCGCCGGCAACCATGACATCGGCATCGCCGAGCATGATGAGACGGGCGGCATCGCCGATCGCGTGCGCACCGGTCGAACATGCCGTGACGACGGCATGGTTCGGGCCGCGGAGCTTATGACGGATCGAGACCTGCCCCGAAACGAGATTGATGAGACGCCCTGGGATGAAGAAGGGCGAGATGCGGCGCGGACCCTTGTCGCGCAGCGTATAGCCGGCTTCGACAATGCCTTCGAGGCCGCCGATGCCCGAGCCGATCATCACGCCCGTTGCAATCTGATCCTCGTCCGTTTCCGGGTGCCAGCCGGCATCGGCCAGCGCCATATCGGCGGCCGCCATGCCATAGATGATGAAGGGATCGACCTTGCGCTGCTCCTTCGGCTCCATCCAATCGTCAGCATTGAACGTGCCGTCGGTGCCGTCGCCTACGGGAATTCGGCAGGCAATCTTTGCCGCGAGGTCCTCGACCTCGAACTCAGTTACGAGGCGGGCGCCGTTGTGCCCAGCGAGCAACCGCGTCCAAGACACCTCAGTGCCACAGCCCAAAGGTGATACCATGCCGGTACCCGTGATAACGACACGTCTCATCGCCCGCAGACCCCCGTCTTTTTATGATGATATGCGTATAAATGGGTTTCGGCCGGCTTCGCCGGACGAAATAGGGCGGACTCTTCAGCCCGCCCTGTCAAAAAGCGCGAAAGATTAGGCCTGGGCCTTCTCAATGAACTTTACCGCGTCGCCGACCGTCAGGATCGAGTCGGCAGCATCGTCCGGAATTTCGACGCCGAATTCTTCTTCGAAGGCCATGACCAGTTCGACGGTGTCGAGCGAGTCCGCACCCAGATCGTCGATGAAGCTTGCGCTTTCAACAACCTTGTCGGCGTCAACGCCAAGATGATCAACAACAATTTTCTTTACGCGTTCTGCGATATCGCTCATGTCGGTTTCCTCGACCTTATATCCTGATGAGAATGCCTTGTGACATCCCTACCCTAATTCAAACCTGCAGCATCTGTTCCGACGCCGCTGGCAAACCCGTTCAATCCGGCATTGAGATCCGGCCCAGCGCCTTGAATATGGCCCAGTCCGCCTGAATTTTCCGGACGACTGTTCACAGTCATGGCCCGCTTAACACGGTTTAAGTCTGTCGCAAAGCCAGAAAATAGCCGGCTCCGGGTTGCTCAACATGCTATTGGCGGGAAAGCACCCTCCAACAGCAATTCCTTTAGATCATCGCCATGCCGCCGTTGACGTGGATCGTCTGGCCCGTGACGTAGCTGGCTTCCGAAGATGCAAGATAGGCGACGGCGGAAGCGACTTCCGCGCCAGTGCCCATGCGCTTCATGGGAATGGCACCCATGATGGCTTCCTTCTGCTTGTCGTTCAGCTTGCCCGTCATCGCGCTTTCGATGAAACCCGGGGCAACGCAGTTGACCGTAACGTTGCGCGTCGCGATTTCCTGGGCCAGCGACTTGGTGAAGCCGATCATGCCGGCCTTGGAGGCGCAATAGTTCGCCTGGCCCGGATTGCCGGTCACGCCGACGACCGAAGTGATGTTGATGATGCGGCCGTAGCGGCGGCGCATCATCGGATGGGTCAGCTCGCGCGTCAGGCGGAAAACGGCCGTCAGGTTGACTTCCAGCACGGCATCCCAGTCCTCATCGCTCATGCGCACGAAGAGGCCGTCCTTGGTGATGCCGGCATTGTTGACGAGAATATCGACGCCGCCAAGCTCCTCTTCGGCCTTGGCGCCGAGTGCCTTGACTTCGTCGCGGTCCGACAGGTTGGCCGGGAAGATCTTGACGCGATCGCCGAGTTCGGAGGCCAGCGTCTCAAGTTTTTCGACGCGCGTGCCGTGCAGGCCGACGATTGCACCCTGCTTGTGCAGGAGCCGGGCAATTTCTTCGCCGATGCCACCGGATGCACCGGTTACCAGGGCCTTGCGGCCGGTCAAATCAAGCATGTGTGTCCCTCGTTCCTTGAATATATCAGGCAAGCAATGCGGCAAGCGCCGTATCTATATCTGCAGCGTTGTTGACGGCGATGCCGTTGACCGACTTGTCGATGCGGCGGGCAAGACCCGTCAGCACCTTGCCGGCGCCAATTTCATACAATGTCGTCACGTTGTTGGCGGCAAACCATTCCACCGTCTCGCGCCAGCGCACCTGTCCGGTGACCTGCTCGACGAGCAACCGCGCGATCTCATCGGCGTCGGTAACCGGAGCCGCCTTCACATTGGCGATAACAGGCACGACCGGGTTGGTCTTGGCGACGCCGGCAAGCGCTTCGCGCATGGCGTCCGCAGCAGGCGCCATCAATGCGGAATGGAACGGCGCGGAGACCGGCAGCAGGATCGCGCGTTTCGCGCCCTTGCCGGTCGCAAGTTCCGCTGCCTTTTCGACCGGGGCTTTCTCGCCCGAGATCACGATCTGGCCGCCGCCATTGTCATTGGCGATCTGGCAAGCGCCAAGCGTGGAAGCTTCTTCGCAAACCGCGATGACATCGGCATGTTCAAGGCCGATGATCGCAGCCATCGCGCCGACGCCGACGGGCACTGCCGCCTGCATGGCGTTGCCACGGATACGGAGAAGCCGCGCCGTGTCGGCAAGCGAGAAGGTGCCGGCGGCGCAGAGAGCGGAATATTCGCCGAGCGAATGACCAGCCACATAGGCGACCTTGCTCTTCAGATCGAGGCCACGCGCCTGCAGTACACGGATAACTGCCATCGACACTGCCATTAGCGCAGGTTGCGCATTGGCCGTCAGGGTCAGCTTATCTTCCGGGCCGTTGAAGATAACGTCGGAGAGCTTTTCACCGAGCGCATCATCGACTTCCTCGAAGACGGCGCGCGCCTCGGCGAAATTGTCGGCAAGGTCCTTGCCCATGCCGACAGCTTGGCTGCCCTGGCCGGGAAATGTGAAAGCAACAGTCATTATAAAGCGTCCTTTTGGGGGTCGTTTTGCTTCCCAATGACATTGTTTGCAGCGGAGTCAATAGTGCAAGCCCCGCAGCCGCCCGCTTTTGCGCCTGCGAAGTGCAATGATTTTTTTCTTGCGCTCGCTCAGATCGGGCCTAAATTTGCGCGACCTCGTTCATTTTGACCTTCTCCCATCCCCAAGGTTTTCCCATGAAATATAAGAGATTAGGCCGCACCGATATTTCCGTTTCGCAGATCTGCCTGGGCACGATGACCTGGGGCACGCAGAATAGCGAAGCCGAAGCCCATGAACAGATGGACTATTCCGTCAATAAAGGCATCAATTTCTTCGACACCGCCGAAATGTATCCGACGACGCCCGTCGGCCCAGAGACTCAAGGCCGCACCGAAGAATATATCGGCACCTGGTTCGAGAAGAGCGGCAAGCGCAAGGATGTCGTTCTCGCCACCAAGGTCGCCGGTCCGGGCCGCGAATATCTGCGCGGCGGACAAGGGCCGGATGCCGCCAATATCAATGCAGCCGTTGACGCCAGCCTGAAGCGATTGAAGACCGATTACATCGACCTCTATCAGGTTCACTGGCCGAACCGCGGCCATTTCCATTTCCGTCAGAACTGGCGCTATAACCCCTTCCACCAGGATCGCGAGAAAGTCATCGCCGAGATCACCGAAATCCTGGAAACGATGGGCGAGCTGGTGAAGGCCGGCAAGATCCGCGCCGTCGGCCTCTCGAACGAGACGACCTGGGGCATCCAGAAATATCTGACGATTGCCGAGCAGAAGGGCCTGCCGCGCGTCGCCACCACCCAGAATGAATACAACCTGCTCTACCGCCATTTCGACCTCGATCTGGCCGAACTGTCGCATCACGAAGATGTCGGCCTGCTCGCCTATTCGCCGCTCGCCGGCGGCATCCTCACCGGCAAATACGTCGGTGGCGCAAGGCCGGCCGGCTCGCGTGGCTCGATCAATCTCGATATCGGTGGCCGCCTGCAGCCGCTGCAGGAACCGCCGGTGAAGGCCTATCTCGAAATCGCCGCCAAATACGGCATCGATCCCTCGAAACTGGCGCTAGCCTATTGCCTCACCAAGCCATTCATGACTTCCGTCATCATCGGCGCGACGACGATGGCGCAACTCGAGACCGACGTGGCCGCCGCTTATGTGACGCTCCCGGAAGAGGCACTTGCCGAGATGGAGCAGGTGCATCGCAAGTATCCGATGCCGATGTGAGGAAGCCTGCCGGTAGGATTCAAAACGGATAAGCGGGCAAGTTTGTCCGTTTATTCGGCCGTCATGATGGAAGCACGACAGCAGATTTCGCGAACGTAGTTGTTGCCATAAGTAACGAAGGCGGTCGGAGGGATGCTTTTGGTATTAATCAAAGGCTGAAATACAAGGGAATTAACATCTCCCTCGTACGTCCCAACAATCGTGACGGCATAACTCCCCTGTGCGGTTAAATGAACTGCCATTGGAATAAATGACTGCTTGGCGAAAACCATTGCGGGCTCTAAAGATTTTTCAGTGGTTATTTCAATGTATCGCCTCCCAAGCTGTTTTTCTTCAAATTCACGTACCCATACCGACGTTTGAGGCATATAACCGGCTTTTTTGCCGATCAACACGCGATACCAGTCGCCGGTGCTCTTGATGATCTGTAACTCGCTTCCATTCGCAAAAGCCGCAATCGTCTTGGAGCGGATATCCCGCCCGGCTTTTAATAGAGCCGAACCACTATCATCTTGAACAATACCGTTTTTTGGGACAGGAACTTGCAGAAGCGGCGGCTTTTTGCTCAGCGTCTTTGACGTTATGCGTCCATCAGCAACCGGTGCCTGAGCTTTATCGGACGACGATTTGACCTCAGATTCATGAACTTCTTGAAACGAGACCGTCGTAACCCGAAACTGTGTCATTTCGCTCGATGACAAATAGCGAATATCATTGCTGTCGTACTTTAGGGCAAGCTGCAGCAAACTAGGATCGACGCCCATTTCGTTCATATAGGAAATCACGTCGGCGGTTTGCTGTTGAACGGCCGCAACGGCATCCTCGATATTCATTCCACTCGTATCGCTGAACGAAGATTTATGAACGCCGATCGCACCCGGCTCGGCATAACGAGTTACGCCGCCCAGAAATGACAAGGAACAAGCCGAGGCGCATTCCGAGTCCCGCGCAGCCACGGTTTGAAGGCCTAGAGATCGGATCAGACGACCAAACTCCATAGCCTTGTATACGTTTCCGCCACCACTGAAGAAACTAATGGAAAATGCATGGCTGGAAAGAACTTCATTGCGAAATATGCTCAAGTCATCGTCAGCTTCGAACCGACCACTCACCATGATGAACTTGGAACCATCTTTCAAACTATGGGCTTCATAGCTTAACCTCGCTGTCGCATGCTGAGCGACAAGGGTGAGGCCCAAAACAAGACCCGCCAAAACAAAATTCTTTGTCATTTCTTTCACAAGCCAGCCCCCAATTGCAGCCATGCAATGAATTCCACAGCTCCAGGCGCTTCACAAGCCATGATTGCAGCACACGTTCGAAAGATTCCGCCTCGGCGCTGATATGAAAGCAGGCCCATAAGGCAGCGGGAAAACCATATCTACGGCAAACGACCTATTACTCCGCCTTCGGCGTAATCGTCAGTTCCGAACCGTAGGCCTCACGCAACTCGTCCTGCCCCTTTACCCGGTCCGTCGACTTGTGAAGCAGGATCGACCGATAGCCTTCAGAGCTTCGCCCCTCGATCAGGGTAACATCGGCATTGCCCGGGTTGTCCGAGCGCTCGAACCAATCGACCGGGTGATGCAGGAAGTTCATCTCGAAGGCGCGGTTGGTGACGCCGTGGCCGACGATGATGACATTGTTTCTGCCGTTTTCGGCGTCGTGCATGACGGTCTGCAGGAACAGACGGACGCGCTGGGCGACATCGGCGCGGCTTTCGCCATCCGGTGGACGCGCATAGAACTTGCCGTTATTGTTGCGCAGCCTGGCCCATTTCTCGAACTCGTCGGGGAATTTCCGCTTCTGTTCGGCGTGATCGTAGATTTCGGTGAAGAGCCCGAAATCCTGCTCGCGCAGCAGATAATCCTCTCTGGTATCCCCGATGAGTTCGGCAGACAGAACCTCCAGCAGGGCATCCTTGCTCTGCCGCGTTCTCAGGAAGGGCGAGTACCAGACGCTCAGTTTGCGCAATTCAGCTGATGGCAATCCCTTCAGATAGGCTGATATCGCTTCACCCGCCTCCAGCACCTGCCGATAGCCCCATTCCGTCAGGGGCACATTATGATCGCCGAACTGCCGATAGGACCGGTCGTCTATATTGCCGAGGGATTCGCCGTGCCGAACGAGAAAGATGCGCATGAACCATCCCTGTTGCTGCAATTCGCATCCCATCATATGGGAGAGTGCGGCGGGTGCAACGCTGCGGCGGACGGGAACCCGCGATTTGGCCCGAGCATCAACGCCGCTCACGGGCAAAACGGCATAATTTCGCCCGCACCCTTGCCTTTCGGAGAAAAATCCGTATAAGCCGCCCTGTTCGCAACCCGGTCTTCTGGCTGGTGGCTGAACGGAGGGCCGGTTTTCCGCAAGGGGAATCGTTCGGAACGGAAGCGTTCCAGCCTCCCGTGTCTCCGCTCTCGACCGTCTCGGAAACGCTTTTCTTGCTTGGGTTTACCCTCTCAGGAGCAGTCGTTGAGGCTTAGCCGCCGAATATCGGGTTCAGACCAACGCAAGAAAGGCAAAGCTATCCATGGCTCTTTACGAACATGTATTCCTTGCCCGGCAGGATATTTCCGCTCAGCAGGTCGACGCCCTCGTAGAACAGTACAAGGGTGTCATCGAAGCTCACGGCGGTAAAGTCGGGCGTATCGAGAACTGGGGCCTCAAGTCCCTCACCTACCGCATCAAGAAGAACCGCAAGGCTCACTACGCCCTGATGGACATCGATGCTCCGGCCGCTGCGATCCAGGAAATGGAACGCCAGATGCGCATCAGCGAAGACGTCCTGCGTTACATGACGATCGCTGTCGAAAAGCACGAAGACGGCCCGTCGGCCATGATGCAGAAGCGCGACCGTGACGACCGTCCGCGCCGCGATGGCGACCGCCCGGAGCGCAGCTTCGGCGATCGTGGTCCGCGCCCGGATCGTGGTGACCGCGAAGACCGTCCGCGCCGTCCGCGCGAAGACCGCGTATAAGGAGATTTGAGAATGTCTGAAGTTTCCTCCGCACCGGTCCGCCGTCCGTTCCATCGCCGCCGCAAGACCTGCCCGTTCTCGGGCGCCAATGCGCCGCGCATCGACTACAAGGACGTTCGTCTCCTGCAGCGCTACATTTCCGAGCGCGGCAAGATCGTTCCGTCCCGCATCACGGCCGTTTCCCAGAAGAAGCAGCGCGAACTCGCCCAGGCGATCAAGCGCGCGCGTTTCCTCGGCCTGCTGCCTTACGTCGTCGCTTAATATAAGCTGACGCCGATTGAATTAGAGGGAAGGCAGCGATGCCTTCCCTTCTCCCTTTCGCGATGGGCGCGGATCGGAACCTTGAAACCCCATGTTGGGGATAAGCTTTCGCGCCAGAGTGGCGAAGGCATCCTCTAACTGCTCGATACGAAGCAGGACAGCGACGTGAAAAAGTTGAACGCAAAAGAGCTTGGCATCGGCGCGCTCGCCGGTCTGACCGCCGCCCTACTCGTGTATGGCGCGACCCTTCAGCCATTGTTGTTCATCCTGTTCGGTGCGCTTTCCGCTCTCCCGATCCTGATCGTCGGCCTCGGCTGGGGTAACATGGCTGTTATCGTTGCCGTCGTGGTCGCCGGCATCGTCGGCACGATCATCGCACCCTCGGTCTATTTCGGGCTCTTCGTCGTTCTCCTGACGCTGATACCCGCATGGCTCAGCCATCTCGCCAATCTGGCGCGTCCTGCCTCTGAACTTGGTGGGCCAGATAATCTGATGGCCTGGTATCCGCTCTCCGACATCATGCTGCATCTGTGCGGCCTTGCAGCCGTCGTGATCATCGTCGCCGGCGCGGTCATGGGCTACGGTGCCGATCTAGTGGGACAAGTCGTCGACGCCTACATGGCCGCAGTGAACCAGCAGTCTCCCGATCTTCAGCTCAATCCGGTTGCGATCGCGAAGATGAAGTCGCTGATGCTCTACATGATCCCGATCGCCTGGGGCATGATCTGGGTCATGATGTTGCTGACCGCCTATTATGTAGCGACCCGCGTTGTCGCGGCCTCGAGCCACAATCTGCGTCCGCGCGACGATATCCCCTCGTCGCTGCGTATGAACCGCAATGCGATCTTCGTCTTTCTCGTGGCGATCGTCGCGATCTTCTTCGGTGGCGTTCTCGGCCTCATCGCCGCCGCCGTGCTTGGCGCCTTCGGCGCGGGCTTCATCATTTCCGGCTTTGCTTCGCTGCACTACCGGACGCGGGGCAAGGACTGGCGTCTGCCGGTTCTGATCATCTGCTACCTGGTATGCTTCTTTGTGACGCTGCCGCTTTTCATCGTTCTCGTTCTCGGCCTCTACGATACCCGCAAGGCGATATCGCTCACCCCGAACAAGAATGCCGACACACCCAAACAAGACACGAAAATCTGACATCGAAAGGAACAAGAAAATGGAAGTTATTCTTCTCGAACGCATCTCCAAGCTCGGCCAGATGGGCGAAACCGTCAAGGTTCGCGACGGCTTTGCCCGTAACTACCTGCTGCCGCTCGGCAAGGCGCTGCGCGCCAACGCCGCCAACAAGGCTCGTTTCGAAGCCGAGCGAGCAACGCTCGAAGCCCGCAACCTCGAGCGCAAGAGCGAAGCCCAGAAGGTTGCCGACGTTCTCGGCGGCAAGTCCTTCATCGTCGTTCGCTCGGCTGGCGAAACCGGCCAGCTCTACGGCTCGGTCGCTGCTCGTGACGTCGTCGAAATCCTCGCCGCAGAAGGCTTCAACATCGGCCGCAGCCAGGTTCACATGAACACGCCGATCAAGGCTATCGGCCTGCACGATGTTGCCATCGGGCTTCACGCCGAAGTCGAAATCAAGGTTGAGCTCAACGTCGCCCGTTCCGCTGAAGAAGCCGAGCGTCAGGCCAAGGGCGAAACCCTCACCTCCGCAGACGCCATCTACGGCGTTGACGAAGACGCGCTGCGTCCGGAAGATTTCTTCGATCCGGAAGCTGACCGCGACGGCGAAGAAGAAGCTTGATCCTCAAGCCTTCTCCAAAACTGTGAATGAAAGAAAGCCTGGCTCCTCGACCCAGGCTTTTTTGTTATTGGCAGACGATAAAGCGAACGCTTCTGTCAGTCGTTATTCCTAGGCTCCGGCAGCGGAGCCGAATCCTTGTCAATCGAAACGACGACGGACATGCCAGGCGCCAACTGGTCGGCGAGTGGCTGTCCATCCTCGATCTTGATCCTCACGCCGAGACGCTGGGCGACCTTGGTGAAATTGCCCGTGGCATTGTCCGGCCTGATGACGGCAAATTCTGAACCCGCTGCCGGAGAGAAACGCTGGATGCGGCCCTTGATCTCGCGATGCCCGAGCGCATCCACGGAAATCGTGGCGGGCTGATCGAGCTTCATGCCATCGAGCTGCGTTTCCTTGAAATTGGCTATGACCCAGATGTCCTTCGGCACCAGGTTCATCAGCTGCGTACCTGGTGTCACATATTGGCCGAGGCGAACGCCAACTTCCCCAATGCGGCCGTCCTGCGGCGCCCTGATGGTCGTGTTGTCGAGATCGATATCGGCAAGCTGCACGGCAGCCTCCGCGCCGCTGACACCGGCTTCCAGGGAGGCGCGGTTGACGATGATCGTCGTCAGGTTCTGCTGAGAGACGTCGAGAGCGGCCTTTGCCTGATTGACCGATGCCTGAGCCTGCTGCAGCGTCGCCTGCGCCTGTTCGGAATCGCTCGTGGTCGAGACACCTCTGGAGACCAGTGTCGTGACGCGATCGAAGGCAAGCTGGGCACGCTTTAAGGCAGCGTTGGCGCTATCGATCTGCGCCTGGCTGGAGACGATGCCAGCCTTGGCGGCCTGCTCCTGCTGCTGCGAATTGGCAAGTGCCGCCTTCTGCCCGTCCAGCGTCGCGTGGGCCTGCGCTACCTTCTGCTTGTAGATACGATTATCGATCTGGGCGAGCACGTCGCCCTCCTTGACGAGTTTGTAGTCCTTGATCGGCACGTCGGTGATATAGCCGCTGACCTGCGGGCTGATAGTCGTGACATAGCCTTTGACATAGGCGTCGTCGGTGGTCTCGACCGCGGTTTTGAACGGCGGCAGATGCCAGGCATAGAGAACCAACATGACGCCGCCGATGCCGGCGAGAACCGCGATGACTTCGATGGGGGAGCGAACGAGCCTCGACATGGAGCTATTTCATATCCTCATGGGTTGGATGTCACGACCTCAGCCCGATCGTCGGCCAGGCGAGCCCTGACGAAGCGGAAGAAGACATGGATTGAGAGGCCGGCAAGCGACAGGAAGGCGATTACGGCAGCAGTGAAGAAGGCATCTCCATAGGCGAGCATATTGGCCTCACGGCTGACCTGCGCACCGAGCAGCGCCAGCCCCTCCCCTTTCAGGAGCGCGCTATCCCCGATCACCTTGCCATAGGAGGATGAAAGCTGGCTGACGCGTGTGGCCACATGCGGGTCTGTCAGCAGCACGCGTTCCGTCAGGACAGCCGAGTGGAACTTCTCGCGAATGGTGATCAGCGTCCCGTAAAAGGCCGAGCCGATCAGGCCGCCGATGCTTTGCGTGAAGGTGAAGACGACGAAGAAGGTCACCAGATAGGGTGGCCCCTTGGATATAGCCTCCTTGAAGCCTTGCGACATGGACGGCGGCAGGAACAGGGCCGCGCCGGCTGCAACCAGCGCCTGGCTGAAATACATCTGCTCGGGACGGGTCAAGTTCGTCACCTGCGAATCCATCAGCGCGCCCACGCCCATCAGGATGAGCGCGACGAACTGGATCTGCCAGCTGAAGCCGTAGCTCATAAACACGGTGCAGATGAGGCCCCCGATGATGGAGAAGGCCAGGATGATCCAGTACAGAATGGAAAGCTGATCATAGAGGAGCCCGACCGCGTTCTGATAGAAGGTCATGATGACGGAGGTCTGCTCGGCGGCAATGATGCGGAAGACCAGGAGGATCGCCGTCAGATGCAGAATTTCAGGCCGAAGCAGCCAGCGAACGTCGATCAAAGGCGTCGACCGCCTCAGCTCGACGACAATGGCAACGGTCAGGGACGCGATGGCAATCACCAGGACGACCCCGAGCCATGGCACCTCCAGCCACCAGTAGAGGCGCCCGACCGACAGGGCGACGGCAAGACAGCCGAAACCGATCGCCACGAGAAGATAGCTGAAGATATCACCCAGCACGATGACCTTGACGCGCGGCGGCGGTGTCAGCGGCAGCAGATAGATGATCGGCATGACGAGCAGCGCCAATGCCATCTCGAGCGTGTAGAGGCCACGCCATTCGCCATAGTCCAGCAGCGAGGGTGACACGAGGCGGGTGATGGGGGCAGCAAGCAGCGTGTTCATCATCGCCAGACTGACGCCGATCGTCATCTTCTTCGCCGGCTCGAAGGCCTCCAGCATATAAAGGAAGCCGAGCGTCGACAGCGGCGCGCCGGCAATTCCGCTCAGGAAGCGGACGACGATCGCAGAATGCAGGTCGGAGACGAAGAGATTGAGCAGCGAGGCGAGCACGAAGCCGAGAATGCTGACCTCGGCGAAATTGCGCACGCCATATTGAAGGCGAATCTTCACCAGCGCGATGGCGAGGCTGACATTGGGCGCCATATAGGCGGCAGAAAGCCACGCCGATTCTGTGGTGGTCGCCGCAATGGTTCCCTGGATCTGCGTAAGGTTGGCGAAGGCAAGATTAAGACCCAGACCCTGGGTCAGGAAGAACAGAACGGATGCCGCAATATAGAGCGGCACTTTCCAGCCCGGCATAGGCGGTGGAGCGGGCGGGACGGCGTTGGCTTGCGCATTGGCGACCGGGCCCGGATCCCCGCTCATGCATTACCTCATGATTTGCCGATATTCTGAAGATTGGCAGTCATGGCACGAATAACCTTCAGCGCCATGCCGACATCCTCGTCCGAAATCCCCTCCAAGATATCCGCGCGCACACCGCTGGCAAGAGCTTCGACCTCGGCGGCAACGACTTTTCCGGATTCCGTTATGAATATCTGCTTGGCGCGGCGATCGGATACGGCGGCCCGACGTTCGATGAAATTCTGCGCCTCCATCGCATCAAGGATGCGTACGAGCGTCGGCGTTTCCAGCTCCAGCTCGTCGGCGAGCTCTCTCTGGTTTATCCCATCCCGGCGGGAGAGCTTGCGAAAAACCCTCGCACGGGAAAGGGTCATGCCGTGCTCTCGAACGAGGGCGTCAAAAGCCGCCCTCAGCTTGCGATTGAACGCAGAGAGGTCGTCGAAGAGTTCTTGTCTTGATGGCGCACCTGGCATTATTGCAGCTTTATATAATTAGCGTCCTACCCTAATTTAAAGGAAATACCCGGATTTCCCCAGCTTTTCAAGCAGGATAGCCGCACCAATTGATGCATACGCCGAAAGACCCAGCTAAGATATTCCCCACAGATGGTTTGCGTATGTGATTCGTGTGTCGATCTTTTCGTTGCAAAGTGGCCACAAGAGATTTTTTACGTGGCGGCAATCTGCGCCTGTGGACGAGTGGAAAAACGTTGATAGGCCGGACCTATTCGCCCCACTTCGGGTGGCTGTCCATTTGCCTGGTTGACCATGACATCGGAACGTCGCAAACCAGTCGACACCCTAAAGTACGAAGAGATGGAAAATGAACGAAGCTGCGCGCAAGCTCGCCGCCATTGCTCCCGCCGACCAGCATTATCGTGAAGCGCCCAATAACATTGAGGCGGAACAGGCTCTGCTCGGCGCCATCCTCGTCAACAACGATGCCTATTACCGCGTCTCCGACTTCCTGAAGCCGATTCATCTTTACGAACCGCTGCACCGCAAGATCTTCGAGGTCGCCGGCGACATCATCCGCATGGGCAAGACTGCCAACCCCGTCACCATCAAGAGCTTCGTGCCGGCTGACGAGAAGGTCGGCGACATGACGGTCGCGCAATATCTCGCGCGGCTTGCCGTCGAAGCCGTGTCGATCATCAATGCGGAAGACTATGGCCGCGCCATCTACGATCTGGCGCTGCGCCGCGCGCTGATCACCATCGGCGAGGACATGGTTAATATCGCCTATGACGCGCCGCTCGACATGCCGCCGCAGGCACAGATCGAGGATACGGAGCGCCGGCTGTTCGAGCTTGCCGAGAATGGCCGCTACGACGGCGGTTTCCAGTCCTTCAACGACGCCGTGGCCCTTGCAATCGACATGGCGGCCGTCGCCAAGGAGCGTGACGGCGGCCTCTCCGGCATCTCCACGGGCATCCACTCGCTTGATAGCAAGATGGGCGGCCTGCAGCGCTCCGACTTGATCGTCCTTGCCGGTCGCCCCGGCATGGGTAAGACCTCGCTTGCGACCAACATCGCCTACAATATCGCCGCCGCTTACGAGGGCGAAGTCCAGGCGGATGGCTCGATGAAGGCGAAGAACGGCGGCGTCGTCGGCTTCTACTCGCTGGAAATGTCGTCCGAACAGCTCGCCACGCGTATCATCTCCGAGCAGACGGAAGTCTCCTCGTCGAAGATCCGACGCGGCGATATCAATGACGCCGATTTCGAAAAGCTCGTTGCCTGCTCTATGATGATGCAGAAGGTGCCGCTCTATATCGACCAGACCGGCGGCATCTCCATCGCCCAGCTTTCCGCGCGTGCCCGACGCCTGAAACGCCAGCGCGGTCTCGACGTTCTGGTGGTCGACTACGTGCAGCTGATGACCGGCTCCGGCAAATCGAACGAGAACCGTGTTCAGGAAATCACCCAGATCACCACTGGCCTGAAGGCGCTCGGCAAAGAATTGAACGTGCCGATCATCGCGCTCTCCCAGCTCTCGCGTGCGGTCGAAAGCCGCGACGACAAGCGGCCTCAGCTTTCCGACCTGCGTGAATCCGGCTCGATCGAGCAGGACGCCGACGTCGTACTCTTCGTGTTCCGCGAGGAATATTACGTCAAGAACCAGGAGCCGCGCGATCCGAACGACCCGAAATATGGGGAATGGGAAGCTCTGTTCGACCGCGTCAAAGGCACGGCCGACGTCATCATCGCCAAGCAGCGCCACGGGCCTACGGGCACGGTGAAGCTCGCCTTCCAGTCGGAATTCACGCGCTTTGCCGACCTCGCCGACCCGTCTTTTACGCAGTATGAGGAACATTGACACGAAGCTCAATGTTCCGCTGGGACGGAGAAACACTTCGCACTTTTCCCGGAGACGCTTCACAGTCCCGCAGTTCGCAGCAAAGCCACCGTCGCAACACCGACAACAACGCTTGCCAGCATCGGCAAGCGGCGGGAGGCGATTGCGGTGGCCGCGCAGGCCAGCGCCTCCGCCCAGCCGGTAGCAAAAGCCGTCGGAGCAATGACAGCCATCAGCACCGCTGGTGGAATGGCTTCGATTGCGGTTTGCCTGCGCTCGTCAATCCTAACGTAGCGAATCAAGACAAGACCGCCAACACGGGTGAAAATCGTTGCGGCAGCCATGGCGAGGATGGCGAGCAGAGTGCTGAGATCAAGCGTCACGCTGCCTGCTCCCGCGCCCGGCCTTTCCAGAAAGCCATTGCCAGCCCCGCCAGCGCGCCGGCTGCAATATGCCAGACACCGGGCACGAACTGGTGGACAGCAACGGCTGCAATTCCGCTTGCGGCAAGCACCGCGCCAGTTTCCGGTCCTTTCCAGAAGCCCATGACCAGCACGATGAAGACGGCAGGAAAGGCGAAGTCGAGACCGATGACGGCGGGATCGCCGAGAAAGGCGCCAAGCAAGGCACCCGCAAGCGACGAGCCGACCCAGGCCAAGTAGAAGGGCGTGACGATGCCCGCATACCAGGCGGGTGTGAGCCGCATCGTGCCCGCGCGGAATTCCGCCATGGCCCAAATCTCATCGGCGAGAAACAGCATGGCGATATAGCGTTTGATGCCGGCGAAAGATTGCATCTTCGTGCCGATCGAAGCACTCATCAGCAAGTGCCTGATATTGACGAGCAGAGCCGCGAAGCCGGCGCCCATCCAGCTTGCGGGATGTGTCCAGATGTCCATCGCCACGAATTGCGAGCCGCCGGCGAAGACGAGCGCGCTCATCAGTGTGGTCTCCAGCGGCGAAAGCCCCTTGGTCGCCGAAACCGCGCCAAACACGAGGCCGATCGGCAGGACGGCGACGATCAGCGGAAAAATGGCACGCATCCCGGCTTTGAATTCGCCGGCCGGCCGGCTTTGCTGCAACATTGGCAACCTCCACTTCAACAATGACGGAGAGGTAGCCGACGGCAGCCGGCGCTGTATTGAACGAAAGTGACTGGAGTTCCATCCGGAATCCGCAACGCGTTTTCAACATCCGGGGAAAAGCGAAATGCTCTACGTATTTGTTTCTTTACGTATTCCGGACGGAAAACCGCTAGCCGACACGGAACTGGCCCGGGGTGACACCGGTGCGCGATTTGAAGTGGCGCGTAAAATGCGCCTGATCGGCGAAACCGCATTCGATGGCGACGTCGGCCGGCATGCGGCCCTCCCGGAGCAATCGGCGGGCAACGATGACACGCCGGTCGGTCAGAAAGGCATGGGGTGTAATATGATACTCCCTGCGGAAGGCGCGGATCAGGTGCGCGCGGCTCAGCCCCGCGACCTTGGCCAACTCCTCCAATCCGACATCGCTGTCGAAATTCTCACTGAGGTAATCGCGGGCGCGCGCAACGGCACTGCGCTCCTTGGTATCGACGGGCAGGACGATCGTGCTGCCGTAGCGCGCAAAGAGCGCCGCCAGCACCGAGAACATGCTTTCATCGGATTCCAACGCGCCGGCGCCGCTCTCGAGTGTGCGGTGCGCCTTGTGGAAGGCGCTGGCAAGCTGCGGATCGCGCGACAGCGAACTGGCGAAAGAGGGCGTCGCGTTGAAGGCTTTGCCCGTAACGTCTTCCAGAATGTCGACGAAGAGCTTCGTGTCCGGGTAGATCATGCGGTAGCGATAGCCTTCGCCGCCCGGAGCGCCGTCGTGGACTGTGTCAGGATTGACCAGATAGAGATCGCCCGGTCCGGTTTCCTCCCGCCTGCCGTGCAATGTGACAATCTGGCTGCCGCGCTCAATCGCCCCGATGCTGAACGTGTCGTGCGCATGCGGCGCATATTCATGCGTCACGAAGCTTGCGCTCAGGCATTCCATACCGCGAAAGCGACCGTCCCGCCAGAAGCGGGTCGATTCCACCTTGGCAAGCGGCATGGCGTCAGCCGCCTCTTTCTGCGAAACGTTCTGCATGCCAGCACATTATCGAGCCGACTGCCGCGCGTCTTGAACAAAAGTGATCGCGTGTGGGAAAGGCTGGTATCTGCCTGTCCGCGCTTTCTCCTTGCCACAATCCTCTCTACAACTTGCTTCTCATCGCGGCGATTCATGACAGATCTTCCCTCCCCTTTCTGAGGCGAGGATGCCTTTACTTTCGCGGCCTGATCTCGACGCGCTCGCCAAAACCGGCGCAAGCATGGGCGGTGAAGGTTTCCGTAGAGAGACCTCTCTGCTTCAATGGATCACACGTCAACCGTCCAACCATGCTGCGAGGCCATCGAGCGTCTGTAGCCCGTATTCGACCGCGCCGAAGCCGATGACGAACCGGCGCCGCTCGGGGCTGGGGTGGAGTTGGCGCAGGGTAAGAACCGTCTTGCCGTCGGCTTGCTCATCGAAGGTCACTGTGACGCGGAAACGATCGGGGTCATTGGGCTCCGGCGTGCCATGGTCCATCACAATCCGCTCGTTCGGGACGATCTCCAGAAAGCGCATGAGGTTGGGAAAGCGCTGCTTCCGGCCCTCGAACACGCCCACCATGTCGAACCGCCAGATCCCGCCCTCGCGGATGTCGCCTTCGTGGTTCTCAATTTCAAATCCGGCCGGACCGTACCATTCGGCGAGGGCCTTGGGGTCCATCCACGCGGCAAAAACCTTGTCGCGCGGATGATTCAGCAGCTTCACCAGCACGATTTCCCTGTCGAGCGCCCAAGTGTCGAACGGGTTTGCCATGTTCTCAATCATCCTCTTCCTTCTTGTCCAAGTAGACTTCCAGGCGATCCAATCGTTCGGTCCAGCGCCTGCGCTCTGCCTCCATCCAGTCCGCAGCCTCGTCGAAGCGCGCCTGCACCAGTCGGCACCAGCGGCTGCGTCCCCGCTTCTCGCTAGCGATCAGTCCACAATCCTCCAGCACCTTGAGATGCTGGGCAAAGGAGGGCAGTGCCATGTCGAAAGGTTCGGCAAGGATGCTGACCGGCACCTCGCCCTCAGCCAGCCGCGATACCACCGCGCGGCGGGTCGGGTCGCTGAGAGCATGAAAGGCAAGATCGAGGGGCGTCGAATGGTAAGGCATATGACTCGGTAAAACGTCTTCAGCCTTTAGTCAACAACAATAAGGTACTTGCCTTAGTGTCTACATCTTATATAAAGGCATTTACCTTAGTATTGAGCTCCGGACTGCGGGAGCAGCTATGGTGCAACCACTCGCAAGGAGAGCTCCAGTGGCAATACGTGTCGATCTCATGATCTCGCTCGACGGGTTCGCAACGACGACGGATCAGACACCCGAAACCCCGTTTGGCGAGGACTGGCCGCGTCTCGTCGGCGCATATGTTGCAACGCGAACGTTTCGCGAGCGCGTCCTCAAGGATACCAGCGGAACCGGGACCACAGGTGTCGACGATAATTACGCCAGAGAATACTTCGAGAACGTGGGTGCCGAGATCATGGGCGCCGGCATGTTCGGGCTCCACAACTTTCCCGACGACCCGAATTGGCGGGGCTGGTGGGGCGAAGAACCGCCCTTCCGCGTCCCAGTCTTCGTCCTCACTCATACTCCCAGACCTTCCCTGGAGATGGCTGGCGGCACCGTCTTCCATTTCCTCAGCGCAGCGCCGACCGATGTGCTCCAGCTAGCCGTCAAGGCGGCGGGCGATAAAGACGTGAGGATCGGCGGTGGTCCAACAGTCGTTCGCGAGTTTCTGAAGGCGGGCCTTGTCGATCGTCTTCATGTCGCGATCGCACCGATTCTGCTCGGGCGCGGCATACGCCTGTGGGACGATCTGCGCGGCCTGGAAGCTGGCTATACGGTCAAATCAGAAACTGCGCCGAGCGGCACTATCCATCTCACCTTTCAACGTTAGCCGCTTGTCAGCGACTTGAGGCGCTTATGGCTCCTCCATCCATGATGTCGGCTTCCGAGTTACGGGCTAAGCAAATACAACATTAGACTCTGCCAGCACCGGCAAGGCGTGATCGGATCCGTCGTTCTGCTGGACGATCACAAGATGAAAACCTAAAAGCGTTAAGCCCAAACCCGCCCTCCAGAGGAGAAGAAGAATTGAAACGCATCGAGATGAAGGTGAGCGGCGGCTGCCAGTGCGGTGCCGTGCGCTACCACGCAAGCGCCATGCTCGATAATTCGCATCTCTGCCACTGCCGCATGTGCCAGAAAGCCTCCGGCAATATCTTTACCGCGCTCGTCGCCGCGCCTGATGATGCGCTCACATGGACGCGCGGCAAGCCGAGCGTCTGGAAGAGTTCTGAGCTTGTCGAGCGCGGCTTCTGTGCCAATTGCGGCACGCCATTGTTTTTCCATCACCTCGAAAACGGCCGCACCAACCTGATGATCGGTTCGCTGGACGATCCGCACGCCTTCCCGCCGCATGCCAATACCTGCACCGAGAACATGGTGGCATGGTTCGATACAATCACGGGCATAGAAAATACCGGTGCGACCGAAAATAACGGCGCTGATTGGGCTGCGGCGATCAAGACGAGCAACAACCAGCATCCTGATCGCGATACCGCCTCATGGCCGGTGAGATGGCGTGACGACTGAGCCTATTCCGGCGATCTCCAGCGACGCACTGTCCGTCGCCGCCATTCCGAAATAGCCATCATCCCGGAAATTAAAGCCTACGACAGCCTATTTTCAAGATGATGCGCGCAACGTGCATGAAGGTTTGTTCTTCAGCTAATTCAAGCCTCGAAGCAGCCGGTGGTTTCAGGCACTAAGCCGGAAGCTGTCGTCAGACATGTGGCGGCAGTTTTTGCCTAGTTCCGCATATATGCCTCGCAGCACTTTTTCTTTTCATCGGCGACCGGTATCCTGGCTCAAGCCAAATCACCTCCGGCCACTTCCTTATTTAGGGCGCCCCATGACAGATAATTTCAATGACGACGATGCTTTCGCTTCCGCCGGCCTGCGGCTGACGGTGGATCTCGGCGCTCTCGTCGAAAACTGGTGCGACCTCGCGCGCCGCTCGGGAAAGGCCCGCACGTCGGCCGTGGTCAAGGCCGATGCCTACGGGCTCGGGATCGAGGACGTCGGTGAAACGCTTTATGGCGCCGGCGCGCGCGATTTCTTCGTTGCGACAGCGGATGAGGGCACGACCTTGCGGCTCTATGCCCCCGAGGCCCGCATCTTCGTGCTCAGCGGCATCTGGCCGGGTATGGAGCGCCGGTTCTTCGAGAACGATCTCGTACCCGTCATCGCCTCGGAGGAGCAGCTGACCTTCTGGATGTCGGTTCTGTCGGACTATGGTGATTATCCTTGCGCGCTGCAGGTCGACACCGGCTTCAACCGGCTCGGCCTGCCGATGGGCGATGCGATCGCGCTTGCCGATGACGTCTCCCGCCCTGCAAGCTTTGCGCCGGTTCTCGTCATGAGCCACCTTGCCTGCGGCGACGACCCTGCCAATGCGATGAACAGGCAGCAGCTCGAGGCTTTCCGCAAGGTCAGTACCGCTTTCGAAGGCATCGAGGCGAGCCTTGCCAATTCGGCCGGCATCTTTCTCGGCGCCGACTATCACTTCGATCTCACCCGCCCGGGTATCGCCACTTATGGCGGCGAGGCGGTGCCCGGCGTGGCCAATCCGATGCGTCCGGTGGCAACGGCGGAGGCTCGAATCATCCAGACCCGCTCGGTCAAATCGGGCGAAACCGTCGGCTACGGCCGCGCCTTGCAATTGACCCGCGACAGCCGGCTGGCGATCGTCTCGGCAGGTTACGCTGACGGCTATATGCGCAGCCAGTCGAGCGCCGGCGTGCCATTGCGCCAGACCGGCATCCCAGGCGGTCATGGCTTCATTGCCGGTCACAAGGTGCCCGTTGCCGGCCGCATCACCATGGACCTGACCATCTTCGATGTTACCGACCTACCGGAAAACCTGGTCAGAGCCGGTGACTATGTCGAGCTTTTCGGCAGCAACATCTCGGTCGACGAGGCCGCAAGGGCGGCGGGCACGATCGGCTACGAGATGCTGACCAGCATGGGGCTGCGGCACGAGCGCCGGTATATCTCGGAACAGACCGAAGAATAGCCGGGCTACTCCTCAGAATATTTAGCGGGCGCTGATCGCCAGCCGGACGCCAAGGGCGACGAAGAGCGTGCCGAGACCGCGGTCGAGCCACAGGCCGAGGCTCCGATTGCGTCGAAGCGCCTCGCTCAGACGGCCGCCGAGCAGGATGAGCGGCGGCTCGATGAAAGCGGCGACGACGATAATCAGGCTGCCATGCAGCAGTAGCTGCGCCCAGACCGGACCGGCGCCTTCGACGACGAATTGCGGCAGGAAGGCCAGGAAGAAGATGGCGACCTTCGGATTGAGCAGCGAGACCAGGATGCCTTGGCGATAGATGCGGCCAAAAGACAAGGTTTTACCGGCCTCCTTGATCCATGCTGCCTCGCCCTTCGAGCGCAGCGCCTGGATGCCGAGCCAGATCAGATAGGCGGCACCGATCCATTTGACCGTCGAGAAGGCCAGTGCTGAAGCCGCAAGGATCGCTGACAGGCCGGCGGCCGCCATCAGCACATGCAGGCATGCGCCGCTCCAGATCCCGAAAAGCGCTGCGAAGCCCGAGCGCATGCCGCTTCTGATCGTATGGCCGAGAATGAAAGCGATATCCGGCCCCGGCGACAGATTGAGGAGGGTTGCAGCGGTGAGAAAGGCGATCCAGTGCGCAAGCGAATAGTCAAACATCGGTCATCGTCCATAAAAACCCGGCATAAAAGCTGACACGATCGCCATTGATACGGAAATCATTAGTTTTGATAGGCCGGGAAAGACATTATCTGTCAGCCGATCACGATTCGTCGCGAGGAGCGAAGCATTTGAACTTGAGAACAGCATCCGATGGCTAAGGCCCGTACACAATTCATCTGCCAGAACTGCGGCACGGTCCACAATCGCTGGGTCGGCAAATGCGACAGTTGCGGCGCATGGAACACCATCGTCGAGGAAGATCCGATGGGCGGGATCGGCGGCGGACCGGCCAAGACGCCGCGCAAGGGCAAGCCTGTCACGCTGACGACGCTTTCGGGCGAGATCGAAGAGGCGCCGCGCATCCATACCGGCATATCCGAACTCGACCGCGCGACAGGCGGCGGTTTCGTGCGCGGCTCGGCCGTTCTCGTCGGCGGTGATCCCGGCATCGGCAAATCGACGCTGCTGATGCAAGCCGCGGCCGCCCTCGCCCGGCAGGGGCACAAGATCGTCTATGTCTCCGGTGAAGAAGCCGTGGCGCAGGTTCGCCTGCGCGCCCAACGTCTGAAAGCGGCTGATACGGAAGTGCTGCTGGCCGCAGAGACCAACGTCGAGGATATCCTGGCGACGCTTTCCGAAGGCAAGCGGCCGGATCTCGTCATCATCGATTCCATCCAGACGCTGTGGAGCGAACTTGCCGAGTCCGCGCCCGGCACGGTGACGCAGGTGCGCACCGGCGTGCAGGCGATGATCCGCTTCGCCAAGCAGACCGGCACGGCCATGGTGCTGGTCGGCCACGTCACCAAGGATGGCCAGATTGCAGGGCCGCGCGTCGTCGAGCATATGGTCGATGCCGTCCTCTATTTCGAAGGCGATCGTGGCCATCATTACCGCATCCTGCGCACGGTGAAGAACCGCTTCGGCCCCACCGACGAGATCGGCGTGTTCGAAATGTCCGACGCCGGCCTGCGCGATGTGCCCAATCCGTCCGAACTCTTTCTCGGCGAGCGCAACGAAAAGTCGCCGGGTGCGGCCGTCTTCGCCGGCATCGAGGGGACACGTCCGGTGCTGGTCGAAGTGCAGGCGCTGGTGGCGCCGACATCGCTCGGCACTCCGCGCCGCGCCATCGTCGGCTGGGATTCGGCGCGCCTTTCTATGATTCTGGCCGTGCTGGAAGCGCATTGCGGCGTCAGGCTCGGCCAGCACGATGTTTACCTCAATATTGCCGGTGGCTACCGCATTTCCGAGCCGGCTGCGGACCTAGCCGTCGCTTCTGCACTGGTTTCCTCCCTAGCCGGTCTTGCTCTGCCCGCCGATTGCGTCTATTTCGGCGAAGTCAGCCTGTCGGGCGCCGTCCGGCCGGTTGCGCACACCGCCCAGCGCCTCAAGGAAGCCGAGAAGCTGGGATTTTCCGGGGCTGTTCTGCCTGCCGCTTCTGCCGATCTGCCGAAGGTCAACGGCGGACGCTGGAGCGAGATCGACAGCCTGCCCGATCTGGTGGCGCGCATTGCCGGATCCAAGGGCGCGCTGAAACGCGCGGAAGATGAAGACTGAGCCTTACTTCAGCCGTTCTTGGCGAAGAAGAGGCTCCTGATTGAGGCCGATGCCGACCAAAAGGTCTGGCAAGTCTTGAAGTGGATTATAAATGCCCATTACGATTTTCGACGGTATTGTTATCGGCGTTATTCTCTTCTCCGCCGTTCTGGCCATGGTTCGTGGCTTCTCGCGCGAAATCCTCTCGATTGTCAGCTGGGGCGGCTCCGCAGTCGCCGCTTATTATCTTTATCCGCTGCTCGTTCCCTATGCCCTGCAATACAAGGCCGACACCAAGATCGCGACGATCGCGTCAGCCGCCGTCATCTTCCTGCTGGCGCTCATCATCATTTCCTTCATCACCATCCGGATTGCCGATTTCATCATCGACAGCCGCATCGGCGCGCTCGACCGCACGCTCGGCTTCCTCTTCGGCGCGGCTCGCGGCCTGCTCCTGATGGTCGTCGTCGTGGCCTTCTGGAACTGGCTGGTGGCACCGGCCGCCCGTCCGGACTGGGTCAACAACGCCAAATCGAAGCCGTTCCTCGATTCGATGGTCGAGAAGCTGACCGCAGCGCTTCCGCAGGACATTCAGGCGAGGTTGCCGGCTGAGATCCTCAACAAGATCGCGCCGAAGCAGCAAGGAAATGGCGATAACACCGCGCCGAACGATACCGCGCCCTCGGATGACGCGCCGGCGCCGCAGACAAACAATTGACGGTGCGTTTACAGGCTTGACCTGCCGCTCGAGAATCTCCATTTGAGCGGCGTGACAATAGAAGATCCGACCGGATATTTTTTCCGGCCGGATTTTGAGCTATTTTAATGGTTACTCGTGACGCCGCCCCGATCCGCCCACGTTGAGAGCAAAGGCCCGCAGCCATGAATCATTCCCTTTCCTTCGAGGACGATATCGACGGCGACACGCTGCATGAAGAATGCGGCGTCTTCGGCATTCTGGGACACCCGGACGCGGCAGCGCTGACGGCGCTTGGCCTGCACGCCCTGCAGCATCGCGGCCAGGAAGCGGCCGGCATCGTTTCTTTCGATGGTCAGCGCTTCCATTCCGAGCGACGGATGGGTCTCGTTGGCGATCACTACACCGATCCCGCGACGCTTGCCCGCCTGCCCGGCGACCGATCCATGGGCCATGTGCGTTATTCGACGACAGGCGAGACGATACTGCGCAACGTGCAGCCGCTGTTTGCCGAGCTCGAAGTCGGCGGCATCGCCATCGCCCATAATGGCAACTTCACCAACGGCCTGACCATGCGCCGGCAGTTGATCGCCGACGGTGCCATCTGTCAATCGACCTCGGATACCGAAGTCGTCCTTCATCTCATTGCCCGCTCCAAGCAGGTTTCCTCCTCCGACCGCTTCATCGATGCCATCAGGCAGATGGAAGGCGGCTATTCGATGCTCGCCATGACGCGCACGAAGCTGATCGCCGCCCGAGACCCCATCGGCATCCGGCCGCTGGTCATGGGCGAACTCGACGGCAAGCCGATCTTCTGCTCGGAAACCTGCGCGCTCGACATCATCGGCGCAAAATATGTCCGCGATGTCGAAAACGGCGAGGTTGTCATCTGCGAGATCCAGCCCGATGGCTCGATCACCATCGATGCCCGCAAGCCCGACGCTCCGAAGCCCGAGCGGCTCTGCCTCTTCGAATACGTTTATTTCGCCCGCCCCGATTCCGTCGTCGGTGGCCGCAACGTCTATGTCGCCCGCAAGAACATGGGCATCAACCTCGCCAGGGAAGCGCCTGTTGCGGCCGACGTCGTCGTCCCCGTGCCGGACGGCGGCACGCCTGCTGCCATTGGCTTTGCCCAGGCGAGCGGCATTCCCTTCGAACTCGGCATCATCCGCAACCATTATGTCGGCCGCACCTTCATCGAGCCGACGCAGCAGATTCGCGCCTTCGGCGTGAAGCTCAAGCATTCCGCCAACCGTGCCATCATCGAGGGCAAGCGCGTCGTGCTGGTCGACGATTCCATCGTGCGCGGCACAACGTCCGTGAAGATCGTGCAGATGATCCGCGATGCCGGCGCCAGCGAAGTGCATATCCGCGTCGCCAGCCCGATGATCTTCCATCCGGACTTCTATGGCATCGACACGCCGGACGCCGACAAGCTACTCGCCAACCAGTACAGCAGCCTGAAGGCCATGTGCGATTTCATCGGCGCGGATTCGCTGGAATTCCTGTCGATCGACGGGCTCTACCGAGCCGTCGGCGGCGAGCCCCGCAACAATGCGCAGCCGCAGTTCACCGACCATTATTTCACCGGTGACTATCCGACGCGCCTGCTCGACAAGGAAAGCACCAGCAACGTGCGCAAGCTTTCCGTTCTCGCCAGCAACGGCTGACACGCCCAAGTAACGGCCGAGAGGGGCATTTCGCTCCTCTCCCTCCCCTTACATATCTGGATCCAGGCAGCATGAGCGTCAATCTCAAGGACAAGATCGCCCTCGTCACCGGCGCATCGCGCGGTATCGGCTATTTCACGGCACTGGAACTGGCCAAGGCCGGCGCGCACGTGATCGCCTGCGCCCGCACAGTCGGGGGACTGGAGGAGCTTGACGATGCCATCAAGGCTGCCGGCGGCTCGGCAACTCTCGTTCCTTTCGACCTCGCTGACATGAATGCCATCGACGCGCTCGGCGCCTCCATCTACGAGCGGTGGAGCAAACTCGATATTCTCGTCGCCAATGCGGGTGTCCTCGGCGTGATCTCACCGATCGGCCACGTCGAGGCCAAGGTGTTCGAGAAGGTGATGACGATCAACGTCACCGCCACATGGCGACTGATCCGCTCCGTCGAGCCGCTGCTGATGCGCGCCGAGGCCGGCCGCGCCGTCATCCTGTCCTCGGCCGCCGCCCATCGCTGCCGGCCCTTCTGGGGTCCCTATTCCGCATCCAAGGCCGCCGTCGAGGCGCTGGCGCGGACCTGGGCCGGGGAAACGCAGAGCACGCCGCTGCGCATCACCAGCGTCGATCCCGGCGCCACCCGCACCGCCATGCGCGCCCAGGCCATGCCCGGCGAAGATCCGGATACGCTGCCGCATCCCCGCGAGGTCGCCCAGGCGATCCTGCCGCTCGTCGGTTCCGATGTCGCCGAAACCGGCAAGCTTTTCGTCGTGCGCGAAAACAAGCTCGTCGACTATCGGATGCCGGAATAAGATAGTCCCTCGCCTTTACACGAGGCGCCTTATCCCTACTTGACCAAATTCTTCCGGCGCGCGATAAAGCCGCCCATGAAAACGGTTATCTGCATTATCTGCCGGAAGATTATTCGCTAGCGCTTCGCTGGCCTGGCCGTTTTCGTCTCCCAAAATCCAAGATGACAAACGTCCGGCCTGCCGGTGACGGTATTTTTCGGATTTATGCCTTGGGAGAATGATATGGCCACCGAGCCGCAATTGAAGTTCTACAACACGCTGACGCGCGAAAAGGTCGATTTTCAGCCGATCGACCGCAACAACGTCCGCATGTATGTCTGCGGCCCGACGGTCTATGACTTCGCCCATATCGGCAACGCCCGGCCGGCCATCGTCTTCGACGTGCTGTTCCGGCTGCTGCGGCATGTCTACGGCGAAAGCCAGGTCACCTATGTCCGCAACATCACCGACGTCGACGACAAGATCAACGCGCGCGCGCTGCGCGATCACCCCGGCTTGCCGCTGAACGATGCGATCCGGTTGGTGACGGAAAAGACCGAGCGGCAGTACCGCGAGGATACGACGGCGCTCGGCTGCCTGGAGCCAACAGTACAGCCGCGGGCGACCGACAATATCGCTGAGATGATCGCGATCATCGAAACGCTGATCGAGAAGGGCCATGCCTACCGAGCGGCCGGCGAGGTGCTGTTCGACACCAAATCGATGGCCGACTACGGCCAGCTTTCGAAGCGCAATCTCGATGAGCAGCAGGCCGGCGCCCGTGTCGCCGTCGACGAACACAAGAAAAGCCCTGGCGATTTCGTTCTGTGGAAGCTGTCGAACGAGAACGAGCCGGGCTGGGAAAGCCCCTGGGGCCGCGGTCGTCCAGGCTGGCACATCGAATGCTCTGCCATGAGCGGGCGCTATCTCGGCGACCTCTTCGACATTCATGGCGGCGGGCTCGACCTGATCTTCCCGCACCATGAGAACGAAATCGCCCAGTCGCGCTGCGCGCACGGCACGCATGCGATGGCGAATGTCTGGATGCACAACGGCTTCGTGCAGGTCGAAGGCCGCAAGATGTCGAAATCGGAAGGCAATTTCGTCACCATCCATGAGCTGCTGCAGACGGACAAGCTCGGCGGCCGAACCTGGCCGGGCGAGGTGCTCAGGCTTGCCATGCTGATGACGCATTATCGCGAGCCGATCGACTTCTCGGTGAAGCGCCTCGAGGAAGCGGAACGGCTGATCGCCAAATGGCCGGCTGCCGACCTAAGTGGGGCGGCTCCGGATGAAACAGTGCTTGCCGCACTCGGCGACGACCTCAACACCGTTGCCGCCATCCAGGCACTGCATGCCCTGGCACAGGCCGCCAATGCCGATGCCAGCCTCCTGTCGGTCTTCGCGGCCAGCGCCGATCTTCTCGGCCTGCTGCCGAAGAAGGCGGAGATCGACGAAGCTGTAGTCGCAGAGATCGATACCAAGGTGCGGCAGCGGCTTGAACTGCTGAAGGCGAAGAATTTTGCCGAAGCCGACAAGCTTCGCGAGGAGCTGACGGCCATGGGCATCCAGCTCAAGGACGGCAAGGATGCGGCGACTAGCGAGCGCATCACGACTTGGGAGATCAAGCGGTGAGTTTTTATACCCCCCTCTGTCACTTTCGTGACATCTCCCCCACAAGGGGGGAGATTGGGGGGAGTTTGCCGCATGTCTTCGCAAGATCACTAGGCTTGGTCACCGCAAGTTCGATGTCCATTTGGGCCGAGCGAGTGCCGCGGGTTAACAATCTCCCCCCTTGTGGGGGAGATGTCACGAAAGTGACAAAGGGGGGTACCTTGCCGCATATTCCAGTCCCGCCCAAAATCCGCAGTAACGCCCGCCGCATGCGCAAGGTCATGACGGACGCGGAACTTCGGCTCTGGAATGAATTGCGCGCACACCGCCTCATGGGTCTCGGCTTTCGCCGCCAACTGCCCATCGCCGGTTATATCGTCGATTTCGCCTGCCCTACTGAAAAACTCATCGTCGAAGTCGATGGTTCCCAGCACGGCAATGATCGTGATCAGACCTATGACCAGGTTCGCACCCGCCGTCTCGAAGCCGACGGCTGGACTGTCCTGCGCTTCTGGAATGACGACGTCCTCAAGGATATCGATAACGTCTGCATGCATATCCTCATCGTCGCCGGAAAGGATAGATCATGACCGTCTCGACCTACACCGGCGGCTGTCAGTGCGGCGCGGTTCGCTTCCGGGTGCGGGGCGAGCTGAAGGATGCCTCCATCTGTCATTGCCGCATGTGTCAGAAGGCATTCGGCGCCTATTATGCGCCGCTGGTTTCGGTGCGCGGCGCCGAACTCAGTTGGACGCGCGGAGAGCGAAAGGCGTTTCAATCGTCGAACTTCGTAAAGCGCGGTTTCTGCGGGGATTGCGGCACACCGCTGACCTATGAGGCGCCCGATGGCATTGCAGTCGCGGCCGGTGCCTTCGACGATCCCTCGCAACTGCCGCCTGTCGTGCAATATGGCACGGAAGCCAAGATCGGCTTCGTCGATCGGCTGCATCTGCTGCCTGGACACCGCACGGAAGAGGACGCCGGGCAGGCGCCTTTCGTGCTTGAACTTGTGTCATATCAGCATCCTGACCACGATACGGCGGCATGGCCTCTGGAGAGCAGCAAATGACAATGGCAGCGGGATTTAGCGGCGGATGCCAATGCGGCGCGGTTCGTTATCGCACCGCCGGTGCGCTCGGCTATCCGCATCTTTGCCATTGCCGCATGTGCCAGAAGGCATCCGGCAATTACGCCCTCCCACTGGGGAGTGCCAAGCGCGTCGATTTCGAGTTGACACGCGGCGAACCCTCCTGGTTTCATTCGTCCGATCTTGTGCGTCGCGGCTTTTGCGGCACCTGCGGTACACCCTTGTTCTATGATGTGCCCGGCACGGATTCTATCAATGTGACACTTGGCTCACTGGATGAGCCGGCGCTGGTCCAACCCGTTGCGCAATCGAACCGCGCAGGAAAAATGACCTGGTTCCAGGCGCTCGATGCGCTGCCGATGGAACCGGATGAGGATAGCTCGGATCGTGCGATATCGATCAAGCTCTCCAATCATCAACATCCCGATCACGATACCTCAAGCTGGCCACAGGAGAAGCACCATGAGTGAAGCCATCAGAAGCGGAGGATGCCAATGCGGGGCGGTGCGGTTTCGCATCCGCGGCGAGCTCGGCCGTCCGTCGATCTGCCATTGCCGCATGTGCCAGAAGCAGTTCGGCAACTTCTTCTCCGCCCTCGTTACTGCACCTGAAGATGGCCTGGAATGGACGCGCGGCGAGCCGACCTATTTCCAGTCTTCCGTCAACATCGATCGCGGCTTCTGCAAGAACTGCGGCACACCGCTGACATACCGTCATCCGGGCGGCGTCGAAATCGCCATCGGTGCCTTCGACGAGCGCGAGGATCTCGCCCCACAGATCCAGGTGAACCACGCCTATCGCCTGCCCTGGGTAGAGACGATCTTCGAAAAGCCCGTCTATCAGGATCCGGATTTCTATTCGCGGCAGGAGCACATCATTTCTTTCCAGCATCCCGATCACGATACCGATGTCTGGCCCGCCGAGGGGTTGAAAATATGACCGAGCTCCTGCGCACTTTCTATCCGGAAATCGAACCCTATGCTTCCGGTCACCTCGATGTCGGCGACGGGCACGTGATCTATTGGGAACGGGTGGGAACGCCCGGCGCCAAGCCCGCCGTCTTCCTGCATGGCGGTCCGGGCGGCGGCATTTCGCCGAGCCATCGCCGCGTATTCGATCCCAGGCTCTACGACGTGACCCTGTTCGACCAGCGCGGCTGCGGGCGCTCGACGCCGCATGCGGGCCTGGAAGCCAACACCACCTGGCACCTCGTTGCTGACATCGAGCGGCTGCGCGAAATGGCCGGCGCGGAAAAATGGCTGGTATTCGGCGGCTCCTGGGGTTCGACGCTGGCGCTCGCCTATGCCGAAACGCATCCGGAGCGTGTTTCTGAACTGGTGGTGCGGGGAATTTACACGCTGACGAAAGCCGAACTCGACTGGTATTATCAGTTCGGCGTCTCCGAGATGTTCCCCGACAAATGGGAGCGTTTCATCGCGCCCATCCCACCGGAAGAGCGTCATGAAATGATGGCCGCTTACCATCGGCTGTTGACGCATCCGGACAAGGCTGCCCGACTGGAGGCCGCCAAGGCATGGTCGATCTGGGAGGGCGAGACGATCACGCTGCTGCCGGAGCCGGCCACCAGCGACCACTTTGCCGATGCGGAATTCGCCCACGCCTTTGCCCGCATCGAAAACCATTTCTTCGTCAATGCCGGCTGGCTCGAAGAGGGCCAACTGCTGCGCGACGCCTACAAGCTGAAAGACATTCCCGGCGTCATCGTCCATGGCCGATACGACATGCCCTGTCCGGCCAAATATGCCTGGGCGCTGCACAAGGCCTGGCCGAAAGCGGAATTTCATCTGATCGAGGGCGCGGGCCATGCCTATTCGGAACCGGGCATTCTCGATCAGCTGATCCGCGCGACGGACAAGTTTGCTGGGAAAGCGTAGGCCGAGTAAGGCCCCTCACCCTAACCCTCTCCCCGCACGCGGGGAGAGGGAGCGACTGAGCAAGAAAACCGGTTCGCCGGAGGAAACAGTATGACACGCGAAAAAATCTATCTCTTCGACACGACGCTCCGTGACGGTCAGCAGACGCCCGGCATCGATTTCTCGGTCGAGGACAAGATTGCGATTGCGACCATGCTGGATGAGTTCGGCCTGGACTACATCGAAGGCGGTTACCCCGGCGCCAACCCGACCGATACGGCCTTCTTCGATGAGAAGCGCACGAAATCGGCCACCTTCGTCGCCTTTGGCATGACGAAGCGCGCCGGTATCTCCGCCTCCAACGATCCCGGCCTTGCCAGCCTGCTGCAGGCGAAATCCGATGCGATCTGTTTCGTGGCGAAAAGCTGGGACTATCACGTCAAGGTCGCGCTCGGCTGTACCAACGAGGAGAACCTCGAAAGCATCGCTGAGAGCGTCAAGGCGGCGATCAATGCCGGCAAGGAAGCGCTTGTTGATTGCGAGCATTTCTTCGACGGCTACAAGGCCAACCCGACCTATGCGCTTGCCTGCGCCAAGACAGCCTATGACGCCGGTGCGCGCTGGGTGGTGCTCTGCGACACCAATGGCGGCACGCAGCCGCCGGAGGTGCGCGCCATCGTCGAAGCCGTCATCGCCTGCGGCGTTCCCGGGCACTGTCTTGGCATCCATGCCCACAACGACACCGGCCAGGCGGTTGCCAATTCGCTTGCCGCAGTCGAGGCAGGTGTCCGGCAGATCCAGGGCACGCTGAACGGCATCGGCGAGCGCTGTGGCAATGCCAACCTGATCACGCTGATCCCGACGCTGGCACTGAAAAGGGCCTATAGCGAACGCTTCGAAACGACGATCGACACCGAACGGCTGGTGGGCCTGACCGGCCTTTCGCATGCCTTCGACGAACTGCTGAACCGCTCGCCCGACCACCAGGCGCCCTATGTCGGCGCGTCGGCCTTTGCTACCAAGGCCGGCATCCATGCCTCGGCGCTGCTGAAGGACCCGCGCACCTACGAGCATGTGCCGCCGGAAAGCGTCGGTAACTTCCGTAAGGTCATGGTTTCCGACCAGGGCGGAAAGTCGAACTTCATCAACGCGCTGAAACGGCGCGGCATCGAGGTCGGCAAGGACGATCCCAAGCTCGACCAGCTGATCCAGATCGTCAAGGAGCGCGAAGCGACGGGCTATGC
Organism: Rhizobium tropici CIAT 899; assembly: GCF_000330885.1. Taxonomy (NCBI): domain Bacteria; kingdom Pseudomonadati; phylum Pseudomonadota; class Alphaproteobacteria; order Hyphomicrobiales; family Rhizobiaceae; genus Martinezella; species Martinezella tropici. The sequence goes on along the minus strand of NC_020059.1, from coordinate 1,220,883 downwards.
TTACGAAGGTGCGGATGCGAGCTTCGAACTTCTGGCGCGCCGCACGCTCGGCACCATCCCGGAATTCTTCGCAATCGACGGTTTCCGCGTCATGGTCGAACGCCGCTTCGATTCCCACGGCCGGGTGAAAATCGTCTCGGAAGCGGTCGTGAAGATCATCATCGATGGCGAGACCATCATGTCGGTTGCCGAAGGCGACGGCCCGGTCAATGCGCTCGACCTGGCGCTGCGCAAGAATTTCGGCAAATACCAGCACGAAATCGACGACCTGGAACTGGCCGACTTCAAGGTGCGTATCCTCAATGGCGGTACGGAGGCCATAACCCGAGTCCTGATCGAATCTACGGATAGCGACGGCGTACGCTGGTGGACCGTCGGCGTATCCGAGAACATCATCGACGCATCGTTCCAGGCCCTGGTGGATTCGGTCATCTACAAGCTGATGAAAAACCGGCACATGGCCGGCAGGATCGCGGCGGAGTAATCCGCCGCCCATCAAAAAGCTTGACGATGCCGTCAATGAAATGAATTAGCCATGCCGCATGCATTGGGGTAATCCCGTCTCAAATAACAGAGAATGACGGGAAAACTCATGGCCACAGATGCGGTCAAACCTGAAATCAAGAATAACGACGCGGTCCGGGGCTTCGGCTTCGCGCTGACGGCCTACCTCTTCTGGAGCATCCTGCCGCTCTATATGAAGGCGCTGGCCCATATTCCGGCTTTCGAGGTCATCGCCCATCGTATCGTCTGGTCGGTTCCGGTCGCCGGCATAGTGCTGCTGGCGCTGGGACGCATGGGGGACGTGAAGGCGGCGTTTCGCAATCCGCGGACAATCGCCATGGCATCACTGACGGCGACGCTCGTCACCATCAACTGGGGCACCTACGTCTGGGCGATCGGCGCCGGACATTCGCTCGATGCTGCCCTCGGCTACTTCATCAACCCGCTGTTCAGCATCGCGCTCGGAGCCATCCTGCTCAAGGAAAAACTGGCACCGACGCAGATCGTCGCGATCGGCCTTGCGGCGATAGCCGTCGTTATCCTGACCGTCAAGGCCGGCACCCTGCCCTGGGTCGCGCTATCGCTCACCTTCTCCTGGGGCTTCTATGCCTTCTTCCGCAAGACGCTGCCCGTCGGCGCCAATCAGGGCTTCTTCCTGGAAGTGCTGCTGCTTTGCATTCCCGCGACGCTTTACATCATCTATCTGGAAGCGCGGGGCGAAGGCCATTTCTACCAAACCGGCCTGTCGGACACCGCACTTCTGCTCGGCTGCGGGCTTGTGACGGCGCTGCCGCTGATGATCTTCGCCAATGGCGCGAAGCTTCTCAAAATGTCGACCATCGGCATTATGCAATACATCGTGCCGACCATGGTCTTCCTGATCGCCGTTTTCCTGTTCAAGGAGCCCTTCGGGACGACGCAGCTGATTGCTTTCTCGCTGATCTGGGCCGGTCTCGTGCTCTACAGCTGGTCGATGCTGCGTCAGAGCAGAGGAGGCTAACCAGCGGGCCTGGTTAGCAGATCCCCAGTCAAAGCTTGGAAATGACGGCCTCTTCGCCGCCGCGATCTCCGGGCACCTCCGCAGCGTGCTTGCGGATGGCGGGGATGATATCAGCGATCTTGTCGATGACCAGCGGCTGGACGCGGTGGGCGGTATGGACGAAGCCCTCTTCCGTCATATGGCGGATGAGTTCCATCATCGGGTCCCAGAAACCGTTGATATTGGCGAAGACCATCGGCTTTTCGTGACGGCCGAGCTGACCCCAGGTCATGATCTCCACGATCTCTTCCAAAGTGCCGATGCCACCCGGCAATGCCACGAAAGCATCGGCGCGTTCGAACATGCCGTGTTTGCGCGCATGCATGTCAGGCGTTATGATGAGCTCGTCGAGTTGACCGAGCGAATGGCGCGTCGCTTCCATATCGACGAGGAATTCCGGAATGATGCCGGTAACCTGACCGCCGTGCGATAGCACGCCGCTCGCGACAGCGCCCATGATGCCCTTCGTTCCGCCGCCGTAGATCAGGCGCAGGCCGTTTTCGGCAATGCTTTTGCCCAGTTCGCGGCCGGCAGCCATGTGGGAGGGATCGCGCCCCGGCCGTGAGCCGCAATAGACGCAAATGGTTCGAATTGGCGTGGAATCGTCGGTCATGGATGCAAACAACTATGCTGCAGATGCTCAGTCAAGATTTTTCAAAGGAAAACTTGTGCCGGGACATGCGAAAATGGCTGAGAAAGCTTGTAAAAGCAGGCGAAATCGCTAGCAATTTCAGGAGTTGCGACGACTTCGCCGCGTGGAGATAAATGATGATGAAGAACCGTGCCGGGTGGCTGGCTCTGTTGGTGTTGGCAATTGCGACCCTGTTGATGGTCTTCTTCGTGATGCCGCGCATCAACGGTGACAAGACCCCGATCGGCGATGCGGTCAATCAAGCCAGCAACACGGTGAAGAACACCATCGACGAGAACGCGCAGAAGGCCGGCGAGACTGCACAGAACGCGACCAAAACCGCACAGAATGCCGTCAACACCGCAGATCTCACCAAGAAGCTGACCGAGCTTACGGGTGCGGCAACCACCTCGCTTGCCGATCTCAAGGCGCTGTTCAAGGATGGCAACACACCGTCCCAGGATACCTTCACGGCCGCAAAGACGAAGGCAACCAACGCCCTGCAATCGATCGTCGGCTTTGCGCTTCCCGAGGGGATCGACGCCACGACAACCGGACTTGTGAAGAAGGTACAGGACGGCGCTGGCAAGGCGCTCACCATCATCCAGTCTCTCCCCGACAATGCCGCCGAAGCGAGTGCGGCTATCGACAAGGCTTTCGCAGCGCTGACCGGCCAGCCGGCACCTGAGACGGCTGCCGGCACTCCGCGCGTGCCGTCATTCGACGTGTTGCGCGTCGAGCCGGATGGCTCGACGGTTATCGCAGGCTCGGCCGAGCCGAATGCCAAGCTGGAAATCGTCGACGGTGAAAAGGTCGTCACGACGACCAATGCCGGCCCGAGCGGCGACTTTGCCGCCGTGCTCGACAATCCACTGCCGCCTGGGGACCACGAACTGGTGCTACGCGCCACCGGCAAGGACGGCAAGGCCGTCAATTCCGAGGAAGTCGCCACTGTCTCCGTGCCGAAAGACAATTCCACCCAGGTCCTCGCGATGGTGTCCAAGCCAGGCGCTGCAAGCCGCATCATCACCGCGCCTTCCGCCAAGCAGGGCCGCGTGACCGCCGGCGAACAGGACGCGTCCGCAGCCGACACTCAGGCCAAAGCGACGGACAAGCCGGCAGCCACGACAGATGCCAAGCCGCAACAAGACGGCACCGCGGTTGCATCCGCCAATACTGCGGCAGGCACGGCAACGCCGTCGGCAGCAAAGGTGGAGGCGGATCAAGACGTCATGGTCAACGCGGTTGAGATCGAAAACGATCATATCTTCGTCGCCGGCACCACGAAGCCGAATGCCAAGATCCGCGCCTATGCCGACGACAAGCTCATCGGTGAGAACGTCGCGGGTGCCGATGGCCACTTCGTCGTAGACGGACCCATGCCTCTGGCTGTCGGCGATCACAAGATCCGCGTCGATGTGCTCGATGGCGCCGGCAAAGTCGTAGTGCGGACCAGCGTCAACTTCACGCGCCCCCAGGGCAATCAGGTGACGGTTGCGGCGCAGACGTCCGCCGCCAATGGTCAAACGCAAGCGACCACGGCAAACATGGTACCGCTCGACGAGGGCGAGCTTGCAAAGCTCAAGGAAGGCGCCGGCAAGGCTTTTGCGCTGCTGAAGGGCCTCTTTACCGACGGTAAGCAACCGAATACGGAACAGCTCGCAGCCGCCCGCTCCGGCACGGAAATCGCGCTGAAGTCGCTCTCCGAATTCCGGCCGACCATCAACGCCAGCGCCGCGCTCAAGAAGGCTGCGGCCGATGCCTCCAGCATGGCCGGCAAGGCGCTAGCTGCTCTCGTCGCCTTGCCGAAGGACCCGCAGTCGGTCGCCGCCGCCCTGCCTGGACTCGAACAGATGATCGCCGTTATCACGGCGCCGGCGCAGACGGCGCCAGCACAGCCGAATGCCGAAGTCTCGTCCAGCGAGCCGAAGACGCTCGAGCAGGCGCCGCTCTCGCAGGATAGCAATGCCGTCATCATCCGCCGCGGCGACACGCTGTGGCAGATCTCACGCCGCATATACGGTGCGGGTGTACGCTATACAACGATCTATCTGGCCAACGAAGACAAGATCAACAATCCGGACCGGATCCTGCCGGGTCAGGTCTTTGGTCTGCCGAAGGACGCTCTTCCGAATGCCGAGGAGCTCCATCGCAAGCGGCTTTCGGGCGAGCATCTCTAGCAGCAACCATAGTCCAGTGAGAACATTGATTGCGGCCAGGTGCATCAACGCCTGGCCGCTGCTTTTATACCGCATGAAAATAGTATAAGCGTCGCCCGACCCCATAGCCTTCGCGCAATGGCCATGTCTTGGCTGCGAAGGCTCGCCAGTCGGCTGTGCAAACACTGCCATCCCGGCTGCCCAATCATTCGCCGGAGACGGACATGGCAGGCCAGAAGAAAACCATATCGGCGGATTCCAGCAATCCGTTGAACACGATCGTCAATCTCTGGCCCTATATGTGGCCGAGCGGGCGCATGGATCTAAAGATGCGGGTGGTCTGGGCGACCGTCTTCCTGCTGGTCTCGAAATTCTTCCTGCTGCTGGTCCCCTACTTCTTCAAATGGTCCGTCGATGCGCTGAACGGCAAGCTCGACATGCAGGGCATTCTGCCTGCCTTCCTGGTCGGCGCTGTCGCCTTGATCATCGCCACGAACGCGACGCGCCTGATCCAGCTCGGCCTCAACCAGCTGCGCGACGCGCTGTTTGCGAGTGTCGGTCAGTATGCGGTGCGCCAGCTCGCCTACAGGACCTTCGTGCACATGCACGAACTCTCGCTGCGTTTCCATCTGGAGCGGAAGACCGGCGGCCTCTCTCGCATCATCGAGCGCGGCACCAAGGGCATCGAGACGATCGTCCGCTTCACGATCCTCAACACGTTTCCGACCTTCATCGAATTCCTGCTGACCGCCATTATCTTCTGGCGCGGCTATGGCTTTTCCTATCTCGCGGTCACAGCCGTCACGGTCTGGCTCTACATCTGGTTCACCGTCAAGGCGAGCGACTGGCGCATCTCCATCCGCCGGACGATGAACAACAGCGACACCGACGCCAACACCAAGGCGATCGATTCGCTGCTGAACTTCGAGACGGTCAAATATTTCGGCAACGAGGAGATGGAAGCCAAACGCTTCGATCAATCGATGGAGCGATATGAAAAGGCTGCCACCAGCGTCTGGACGTCACTTGGCTGGCTGAACTTCGGCCAGGGCTTGATCTTCGGCCTCGGCACGACAGTGATGATGGTCATGTCCGGCTGGTCTGTCCTCAACGGCCAACACACGGTCGGAGACTTCGTCTTCATCAATGCCATGCTGCTGCAGCTCTCCGTGCCGCTCAACTTCATCGGCTTCGTCTATCGCGAAATACGCCAGGGCCTGACCGATATCGAGGAGATGTTCGATCTGCTCGAGGTCAAGCCCGAGGTGGTCGATGCGCCTGACGCCAAGGAACTTGTCATCGGTAATGGCGCGATCACGTTCAAGGACGTGCATTTCGCCTATGATCCGGCCCGGCCGATCCTGAAGGGCATTTCTTTCGAGGTTCCGGCAGGCAAGACCGTCGCCGTCGTCGGGCCTTCAGGCGCCGGAAAATCGACGTTGTCGCGCCTGCTTTATCGTTTCTACGACGTGCAAAGCGGTACGATCACCATCGACGGCCAGGATCTGCGAACCGTCACGCAGAAGAGCCTGCGCAAGGTCATCGGCATGGTGCCGCAGGATACCGTGCTTTTCAACGATACCATCGCCTACAACGTCCGCTATGGCCGGCCGGGCGCAAGCGAGGCGGAAGTGATGGCGGCCGCGGAGATCGCGCAGATCGGCGATTTCATCCGTCAACTGCCGGAAGGCTTCGAGACCAAGGTCGGCGAACGCGGTCTCAAATTGTCTGGCGGCGAGAAGCAGCGCGTGGCGATCGCGCGCACCGTTCTTAAATCGCCGCCCGTTCTGATCCTCGACGAGGCGACCTCTGCGCTCGATACGACGACCGAGCGCGAAATACAGGCCGCACTCGACGTCGTCTCCAAGAACCGCACGACACTTGTGATTGCTCATCGTCTGTCGACTGTTATCGGCGCGGACGAGATCATCGTGCTGAAAAGTGGTGTGATCGCCGAGCGCGGCACACATGCCGAACTGCTGGCGCGGAACGGGCTTTATGCATCCATGTGGAACCGCCAGCGCGAGGCGACGCAGGCCGAGGAGCATCTGAAGCAGGTGCGCGAGAACGACGACCTGGGCGTTATCGATCGGCTGGCGCCGGCAAGGTGAGAAAACCCGCAGAAGCATTGAATTCTGCACTCCATGGCAGCACCGGGGCGCAGCAGTTATGCACCGATTGCTGTCACGAGACTGAGATGACAGCTTGCTAGGTACGAGGGTCTTTTTGAACGGAGCCCCCCAATGCGTACTCTTGCCAAAGCTTTAAGCCTTTTGCTCGTCGTCGGCCTGGCCTCGCCGGTTTTCGCCGAGGATGCCAAGCCTTTCGCCGATGCTAAGGAGATCAACCTCCTCGATCTGCTTCCGCCCCCGCCTGCCAATGATTCCGCGCAGATGAAGGCGGAGCTCGGCGAAATCCTGACGATCCAGGTGACCCGCACACCGGAAATGGCGGCACGCGCCGTGGCCGACGCGGAAGAGAATGTCTGGCGCTTTTCCGACGTCATCGACAATCCGAAATTCACCAAGGAAAACCTGCCGAAGTTTTCGGCCTTCTTCGATCGCGTCGTCGAGACCGAAGGCGCCGTCGTCGACCCAGCCAAGGATGTCTGGAAGCGTCCGCGCCCGCATCTCTACAGCGATCTCGTCAAGCCGATCGTACCGCTCTCCAAGTCCGGCTCCTATCCGTCCGGCCACACCACGGTCGGCACGCTGATGGGCATCGTGCTTGCGAATATGGTGCCGGAAAAGCGCGCCGCCATCATGGCCCGCGCCTGGGAATACGGCCATAACCGCATCGTCGGCGGCATCCATTACGCCTCCGACATCGAAGCCGGCCGCATTGCAGGCACCGTCATCGCCGAAACCATCATGACGCATGACGATTACAAGACCGAGTATGAAGGCGCCAAGACGGAACTGCGCGCTGCTCTCGGCCTCTGATTTCCTGTCGATCGACGCAAAACATAGGAGGCCGCCGCCATCGGCGGCCTTTTCATTGCATCCCACACGGGTTTCCACAGGCTACACTTTTCAAGTCCGGGGGACGTTGGCATCTTGCTCGATGCGGATTGCGTTGAGGACGAGCGTGCGAAAGCATTGCCCGTGACAGAGTTTGCCTGTAGTCACGCTCGACTGGTATTCAGAGCAAGACCGCTTATCTTGTTCTCATTCTTTTGACTGGCATGATCTTGACGGAGAACCGGAGCCCGGTTCCTGGCGGAAATGCCCTAACGGAGTAGGCCATAGATGAGCTTGATGAACAGCGTGCGCAATGTCATCGTTCCCGTACACAAGGAGGGCTATCCCTTCGTTGCAGGTTTCTTCGTCGCGTCGCTGGTGCTCGGTTGGATCTTCAAGCCGCTCTTCTGGATCGGCCTGATCCTGACGCTGTGGTGCGCCTATTTCTTCCGCGATCCCGAACGCCTGACGCCCCAGGACGATGATCTGGCGATATCGCCGGCGGACGGTAAGGTTTCGAGCGTGCAGATGGTGACGCCGCCGGCTGAGCTCAACCTCGGCAGCCAGCCGATGCTGCGTATCTCGATCTTCATGAACGTCTTCGATTGCCATGTGAACCGCTCGCCTATGCGCGGCCGCATCACCAACGTCGCCTATCGTCAGGGCAGCTTCCTCAATGCCGAACTCGACAAGGCCAGCGAACAGAACGAGCGCAACGGCCTCGTGATCGAAACGAAGCATGGCGAAATCGGCGTCGTGCAGATTGCCGGCCTCGTTGCCCGGCGCATTCTTTGCTTCGTCCATCCGAACGAGCCGCTGGATGCCGGCGAGCGCATCGGCCTCATCCGTTTCGGCTCGCGCCTCGATGTCTTCCTGCCGGAAGGTGCTTCGTCGCGCGTTGCCGTCGGCCAGCGGGCGATCGCCGGCGAAACCGTCATTGCCGAATTCGGCTCGGCCAAGGGCGCAACCCTTAGCCGCCGCAGCTGAAGCCGAGAGTATTTCCGCCCTAAACGGAGGTACGGAAATACTCTACACTATTGTTTTCACGCAATTTCGGACGCAAAGCTGCTTCGCACTTTTGCTGGAATTGCTCTAGGAACACGAGCGAGATGAAGACGCCTTTTCCGCCTTTCGAGCCACACGGGCCTAACGACGAAGCACGCGGACCGCGTCTCCGGGAAATTCCGTTGCGGCTGATCGTGCCGAACATGATCACCGTGCTGGCGATCTGCTCGGGCCTGACGGGCATTCGTCTCGCTTTCGAAAACCGCTACGAGCTCGCCGTCGTGGCCGTGCTGGTCGCCGCCTTCCTGGACGGCATCGACGGGCGCGTCGCGCGGTTAATGAAGGCCACCTCGAAGTTCGGCGCGCAGATGGATTCGCTCGCCGACATCGTCAACTTCGGCGTTGCCCCGGCGCTCGTCGTCTACGTCTTCCTGCTCGACCAGGCCCGCTCGCTTGGCTGGATCGCGGCACTGATCTACACGATCGCCGCCGGGCTGCGGCTCGCCCGCTTCAACGTCATGGCCGAGCGCGAGCACAAGGCTTCCTGGCAGTCGGAATATTTCGTCGGCGTACCCGCGCCTGCCGGCGCCATGCTGGTGCTGCTGCCTGTTTATCTCGGCTTTCTCGGCCTGACGCCGGACCGCACCTTCGCCTTGTGGGGTGCAGCCTATACCGTCCTCATCGGCTTTCTTCTGGTCAGCCGTCTGCCGGTATGGTCCGGCAAATCGGAAGGCAATGGCGTAAGGCGTGATCTGGTGCTGCCGATCATGCTCGGCCTTGTCGTCTATGTCGCGCTGCTAATGAGCTACACGTGGCATGTCATGGTCGTGACCGTCGTCATCTATTTGCTGTCCCTGCCCTTCGGTGCGCGCTCCTGGGCGAAGAAATACGGCACCTACACCATCAACGGCCCCGCGGATCCCAATGTCGACGATTCCAATGACGACATAGGCCGGCATATCTGATTTGCTTGTCATATCCCTGCGCAGCAGCCCTGCAGCGGCTTCGCTGCACTGCAACCGCAAGTCGGCAAGTCTTCCTTATCGATCAGAGACATGGCGATAGCTGATCGGCGCCATCGCGAACCGTCGCAGCGCAATATTTCCGCAGATTCAACATTGCGGCAGTGCGGATTCTACACGAGGTTTCGGCGCTAATCTCTCGAAATATGGTCGTTGTTTACAAAAGCTGATTGGAAAACGCCTTCGATTTGTCATGATTTACGACAAAAACCACTACTCGACTGTGAATCGAAAAATGCTCCGGGGAGCATGGTGAGGAGTGAAACATGACGCAGAAGAAAGACCAGCCGGCACAACCGCAGGCAAAGATCGATCCCAGCAAGCATTATCGTCCGCTGGGCCTGAAAGCCGTTCTTGCAGCACATCTGATGCTGAAGACGAAGCCTCTCAAGAAAAAGATCGCCTGAAAATACAATTCTGCCCGCCGCCGACCAATACCGGCAGGCAGCATTTCCGATCACTGGCCGCCGAATGGCGGCCGCTCAGAGAAGGCTTAGCTGGCCATCGTCCGAATCCGCCTTCTTCGGCGGCTTTCTGACCGGATCGAGCATTACGGGTGTCTGCACATCCGGCCCCATATTGGCAACCTTGTTGACGCGATCCGAAACCGGGATCGCCTCGAAAAAATCCTCCTGAACCGGCTTCATCAGATCAAGGACATCGCGCGGCTCCTGCGTCTTGCAATCGAGCCAGCGAGCGAAATCCTCCGGTTTGATAACAACGGGCATGCGGTCATGGATGGATCGAATGGCGCTGTTTGCCGCCGTCGTCAGGATCGCACCCGTATCGACCTCGGAACCGTCGGCCGACGACCAAGTTTCCATCAGCCCGGCAAAAGCGATGACGCCGCCGCTGCGAGGCCGAATCCAATAGGCCTGCGACTTCTCGCCGCTCTCCTTCGGCGGCCGATGCCATTCGTAGAAACCGGATGCAGGAATGAGGATGCGGCGATGGCGCATGGCGGCACGAAAGGACGCCTTGCCGATGGCCGTTTCCGCTCGCGCATTGATCAGCAGCGGGAACTCCTTGGGATCCTTCACCCAGTCGGGCATAAAGCCCCAGCGCACGAGCAGAGCACGGCGATCCGGCAGGTTGCTGCCCGGTCGCTGCCTATCGCCCGATATGACGACAAGGATCGGCTGCGTCGGCGCAATATTATAGCGCGCGGGAAATGCCTCATTCAGCAGGACGCCGAGCGCTTCGCCCACCTGGTCTGCCGTCGATGTCAAAGCGAAACGTCCGCACATGAGGCCTGTGTTGCACCCGAGACGCGGAGGGTCAAGTCTGATGTCAGCCGCGCGGACCAAAGAGAATGATCCCCGCGCCGACAAGGCAGATGACGGCGCCCGAAATATCCCACCGGTCCGGCAGCCGCCCTTCGGCAAGCCAGAGCCAGAGAATGGAGGCAACGATATAGACGCCGCCATAGGCAGCAAAGGTGCGCCCCGCCGCCTCGCTCGGCACCAGTGCCAGCAGCCAGGCAAAGAGCGCCAGGGAGACAAGGCCGGGTGCCAGCCACCAGACCGGCTTCGACAGACGCAGCCACGCCCAGAAGGCAAAGCAGCCTGCGATCTCGGCGAGAGCAGCCAAAGCGTATAGCCCGTAGATCATCCCCGATCGTTCCCATGTTCGATGCATTCAGAATCGCGGCTTCCGCCGGAAGCGAGTTAATGGGCTTTCCCGCGGGACAGCAAGCGGCGTTTCCTGTAGAGATTAGTCGCCGATGACCTTCGTCGTCGCACACCGATCTTCCCATCCGATGCAAAGCGATCCATGACTTCCAATCCTCGCCCTGCCTCTTCCGCCATTCTCGAGCGCAATGGCCGCTTCCTGCTTGTCTTGCGCAGCAATCCGCCGTCTGCCGACATGTATGCCTTTCCGGGCGGGCGGGCCGAGGAAGGAGAGATGCCGGCCGACGCGGCCCTGCGCGAGTTCAAGGAGGAGACCGGCATATCAGCCCGCAATCCCCGCCTGTTCGAAACCTACGACCTGCGTTCCCATGCGGCAGACGGAACGCTGACGAGCCACTTCCTGCTCTCGGTCTTCCTTGTGGACGCCGATGAGGATGCCGTCGCCGAGGCCGCCGACGATGCGGCTGCCATCGGCTGGTACACGGTGGAGGAGGTGCGCGCCCTGCCCGTTCCGGCCAGCGTGCTCGAATGCGTGGAACGGCTTGCTGCAGAAAACGCATAGCTCAGCCCCGAAATTAACGATGCTGAGCAATATCGGGGTGGAAACCACCTGCCACGCCTTGTTCCCGTCATGCTTGTCCGGTCAACATGGTTACATGATTCATAACCTTGGCCCACCGCTTCTGATCTGCATCGCGCTTGCCGCCGCCTTTCCCGCTGCCGCACAGCCGGCAGCGAGCACGCCGCCGGCACAGGCGCCCGATGGCGGGAATGCGGAGCAGCCGGTACCCTACGACGAACGGCTGTCCCGGCTTTCCGAAATCCTCGGCTCGATCGACTATCTGCGCAATCTCTGCAGCCCGACACGGGAGGATGGTTGGCGCGGCGACATGCAGCAATTGCTCGACACGGAAACCAAGAACGAGCCAAAGCGAAAAGAAAGGCTGACTGCGGCTTTCAACCGAGGGTATAGGTCCTTTGCATCGGTTTACACGAATTGCACGCCGCAGGCCCGCATCGCGGAAGAGCGATACCGTAACGAAGGTGCAACACTGGCGACAGAAATCACCGCACGCTTTGGAAATTGACGATTTATTAACCTCTTTTGACAGCGAGCCGTGTCGTTTTGAGAAAAGGCTGATAAAGTTATTAAGCAAGTGGTAAGGACATGAACGTCTCGAGGAAAGAAACAATGGAAGCCAGCCTGAACGAAATCGACGACATGATCGTTCATGAAAAGATGCAGGCAGCGCTGGAATACCAGAACGAAGCTTGGGCAGACGGTATGGCTGACGGCATCGAGCCTGAAATCATCGCCGATGCAGCCATCGCCCATGCAATTCGCGAGACAATCCGGATTCAGGGGGAACAGGGCGCCGAAGCCTTGCTCGAATCGCTGCGTGAACGCATGCTCGCTGGCGAATTCTCTCCTAACCGTACCCTGCAATAACAATCAGAGATTGCTTATGCGTATCTTTCCAGGCAATGCGCTCACCTGTTCCATTGCCTCCTTCGCTGCCGTAACCCTGTTTTTGGGCAGCGTGGCTCTGCCGATTCCGGCTAGCGCCTTTTCTCAGCTCAATCCGCCGGCCCCCCAGGCGAAAGATACAGCAAAGTCCGCGCAACAGAAAAACGAGAAACCGATCGAGCAGGCGCTGGAAGCACCCGCCAACAATGCGCTGCCGGCGCCTGAGCCCTTGATCAACAAGCAGGCTGCACAGAGCAGCGGCAGCGCTTCTAATACCGGCAAATCGGTCGAATTCCTCTTCGATATCGACAAGGCGCCCGAGCCGGTAAAGAAGCTCCGTACGGCGATCGTCGAGGCTGCTGCTTCCGGCGATCTTGAGCGTCTGCGCCCGTTGATGAACATCGGAGGAGGTCTGAAACAGACCCAGGTTACGGCCGACGATCCCGGCGAAGATCCGATCAAGACGCTGCATGACCTTTCGGGAGATCCCGACGGCATAGAAATCCAGTCCATTCTCCTCGACATCATGTCGTCAGGCTTTGCCCATGTCGGCCAGGGAACCCCGGATGAGGTCTATGTCTGGCCCTATTTCGCCGAAAAGGACATCAAGGCGCTCTCCACGCCGGAGAAGGTCGATCTGATGCGTATCGTGACGGCCGGCGACTATGCCGATATGCAGGAATTCGGCGGCTATAATTTCTATCGCGTCGGCATCACGCCGGACGGCCGCTGGAAATTCTTCACCTCGGGCGAATGATCCGGCCGGAGAACTTGCGGTTCCCCGCCGAAGGCCCTACCTCTGCGTGATGAAGCATGTCGCGCAAAAGTGCGCAGCGGTTTTGCGACAACGACATGCGCAAGATCAAAGACCTGAAATACAGGAAGCGAATCTTAGAGATCGCGCCGTGCTTCAGGTCAAATCAGCGGAACCGTCATGCCAGCCGTATTCCTCAGAGAGCGCTCCTTTATCCGCATCACCGGCGCAGAAGCAGAAGCGTTTCTGCACAATCTCATCACCACCGATCTCGTCTCGCTTGGCGCCGATGAGGCTCGCCCCGGCGCGTTGCTGACGCCGCAGGGCAAGATCCTGTTCGACCTCATGATCTGGCGGGATGGCGCAGGGTTTCTACTCGAAACCGACACGGCGCAGCGGGAAGGTCTGCTGAAGCGGCTCACCATGTATCGGCTGCGCGCCAAGGTCGATTTCGTCGCTGAGGATACCCAGGGGGTCACGGTCGCGTGGGGAGATAATGCGACGCATGGACCAAAGGACAGTCGCTTCGCCAAGGCGGGCATTGTGCTGACCCGGACGCCCAACGAGCACGGCGGCGACCCCGAGACACTTTATGACACGCTGCGGATCGCCAACGGCATCGCCGTTTCCGGCCTCGATTTCGCGTTGCAAGATGCGTTCCCGCACGATGTGCTGATGGATCTGAACGGAGGCCTTGGCTTTCGAAAAGGTTGCTATATCGGCCAGGAAGTGGTTTCGCGCATGCATCATCGCGGCACGGCGCGCAGGCGCGTCGTCATTGTCAGCGGCAGTTCGGAATTGCCCTCCTCCGGTACGGAATTGACCGTCGGCGGCAAGCCGATCGGCACGCTCGGCTCGACCGCCGGCAATATGGGCCTTGCCATCGTCCGTATCGACCGGGCCGGCGAAGCCATTGCCGAAGAGGCTCCGATAAGGGCTGGCGATATCGACGTCACCGTGTCTCTTCCTGCTTGGTCCGGCCTCTCCTTCCCCACCCGCGCCGATGAGGCGTCGGCATGACATCGGCGACGACTGCGCGCGCCTGGCAGCGTATGTTATCCGGGCGCAGGCTCGACCTACTGGACCCGTCGCCGCTCGATGTCGAGATCAGTGACATTGCGCATGGGCTTGCCCGTGTCGCGCGCTGGAACGGCCAGACCTCCGGCGATCACGCCTTTTCGGTGGCGCAGCACAGCCTCGTGGTGGAGGCGATCTTTCGTCACCTCAATCCGGCGACGCCGGGCGAACTGCTCGCCGCCTTGCTGCATGATGCACCGGAATATGTGATCGGCGACATGATCTCGCCCTTCAAGTCCGTTGTCGGCGGCGATTACAAGGCCGTGGAAAAGCGGCTCGAAGCAGCCATCTACCGGCGCTTCGCCCTGCCCCCCCATTGCGCGCCGAAGCTCAAGGAAAGAATCAAGAAGGCCGACACGATCTCTGCCTATTTCGAGGCAACGCTGCTTGCGGGCTTTTCGCCCGAGGAGGCGCGCAAGTTCTTCGGTCAGCCGCGCGACATCACGCGCGAGATGCTGCCGATCGAGCCTTTGCCGGCAATCGAGGCGCAACGGCTGTTTCTGAAGCGCTTCGAAGCGATCGAGGCGGAGCGCGCTGCCATGAGGGTTGGGGCGTGACCAGGATCGTCGTATCGCCGCTCGCGCGCATTGCCGAAATGGCCGTTCATCATGGCGCGCGCGAAATGATCAGCCTGATGGCCAAGGAGCACAGCTTCCACCGCCCGGCGGTCATCCAGGCGGATCGGCATCTGCTGCTCCATATGAACGACATCAGTTTTGCCGGGACAGGCGATCTCGTCGCTCCACAGGAGGCGCATGTTCGCGCGATTATCGATTTTGTCTCCGGCTGGGATCGAAGCGCGCCTTTGCTTATCCATTGCTGGATGGGCGTCTCCCGCTCGCCGGCGGCAGCGCTGATCGCGGCTTTGGCCGTTCACCCCCAGCAAGACGATTTAGTGCTGGTGCATCGGCTGCGGGCGAGCTCGCCATTCGTCACGCCGAATGCCCGGCTGGTCGCCATCGGCGATGAGCTGCTGGGGCGCCAAGGGCGCCTGGTCGCGGCAGTCAAACAGATCGGCCGCGGCGCGGATGCCGACGGCAATGCGCCTTTCACACTATCCTTGGCCAGCTAACGCATCGACGGCCATAAAATCATCGCCAGCAGGCACGCCATCGGCAGAACAATCACTGCCGGACACCGATCGCGTCAATAGCGGGGCTCACCCTCGCTTGCCTGGCCGCCGGCCTCCTATTGAATAACGGCACATGCCAGACGCTTGCCGGCACCGCCCACAGGCTGGCTGCGGTAATCGTCGGACTCCGCATGGATCATCAGCGTGCGGCCGCGAATGCCGTCTTTGCCGTTCAGCGATACCATGCCGTTGAAGACCTGGGCGCGCAGCTTGCCATCCTGATCGACATACTGGTTGGGCATATCGCCCGCATGCGGCCCGCTGGCGGCCAGAAAGCCGTGTTCCGCCTTTGTGGGATTGAAATGCCCGCCGGCGGACTCGAAGCCGTGCGTATGCTCGCACCGGCTATTCTCATGGATATGGAAGGCGACCCAGCGATTGGCGGGCATGCCGGACACTTCCAATTCGATGAGCACGCCCTTTTTACCTTCAGTCAACGTCGCCCGACCGGCCTGCTTACCGTCGAGGCCGACAAAATCGGCAGTAGCGGTATTTTGACTTTGGGTTTGTGCTGCCGCGGGCGCGGCTGCGGCAAGAGCGAGAATTGCAACGATCATTATCCGCTTCATGGAACACCCTCCCTGTTCTGCGTGGCTGTTGCCCAACGCATGGCAGGCATGACGGTTCCGGTAACTGGAAAAAATGATCCTACATCAAAATGATAAGGCAGCTTGCCAGTGTGCCGGCAGGCCGCCCTCTCATTGGATGAAAGTACGTATCAGGCCGCTACGCTATCGGCGTCATATTGGCCGTAGGTACTGTTGTAGGCATCCATCGGCGACAGCAGATTAAGATCGTAGACGGCATTGGATTCCGGCGACTTTGCCGTAGAGGCAGCGTCGGCGCCCGGCAATTGAATGAGCTTGGCGATCAGATTACCCAAAGCGCTGCTGGAACCATCGGCTGCAGCACCGGGGTCGTCGGCTTCGAGAATGCCGGGGCGCTCGGCCGCCGCGCGCTCGCCTTCGCTCAAAAGACCGTCGTCATTCGCATCAAGGCGCGAGAGCGTGCCACGATACGGATAGGAGCTATTGGATATGGAAGAAACATGGGACATACAAACCTCCTAGGGTAGGAGCCGCCTCATGCGACGTCGTTTGTACTCAATACATTCAGAGCTAAACTATGAAGTGGGTATTAAGCTGCTTCGCGCTGCCGGTAAAGACAAATTGTTAATGAGTATTAACCATAGTTCCCGAGCGTTAAATCCAGATTTTCTAATATTGGTTTTGTGATGCCTTGTCTGGCGACGCGGCATAATCCCCTGGAATCATAGGCAAATCCGGCTATCCAGCCTTACTCGGTGAACAGTTTCGTATATGGTGCGACGGATTGCCCATGGAGGGGACATGATGGAATTGTTGCCGCTCGTCATCCTGATTGTCGGTGTCGTGGTATTGCGGGGCCACAACCTACGGATAAAGCAGCTTGAGGCACGCGTTCAGGAGCTGCAAAACGCTCTCGAGGGCAAGGTGCTGACGCCGGATACGGGCGAATCGATTCCGGCGGCTTATGCCGTCGCGCAACCCATGGACGACGAACCGAAAGTCGCGATCGAAGATACTTCCACGCCCGAAATCGAGGCGCCCGCTCTCGCCGCACGCAACATTGCGGATGCGGGCCAGGAAGAAGACGCTCCTCTTGCGAGCCAGACCTCCACCCCACCGAAGGAAAGCCTGGAAAGCACCATCGGCGCACGTTGGGCGGTCTGGGTCGGCGGCATCGCCTTGGCACTCGGCGGCATCTTCATGGTGAAATATTCGATCGAAAGCGGCCTTCTCAGCCCCGGCGTGCGTCTGGCTCTTGCGGCACTCTTCGGCCTTGTCCTGATTGCCGCGGGCGAAGTGATCCGCCGCCGCGCCGCGCCGGTTCCGAACAGCGCCTTTCAGAATGCGATGATCCCTGGCGTCTTGACGGCAGCCGGTGTCGTCGCCCTGTTCGGCTCGACCTATGCGGCGCATGCCATCTACGAATTCATCGGCCCCGCAACCGCCTTCATTCTTCTCGCGCTGATCTCGCTTGCCACGCTCGGACTATCGCTGCTGCACGGGCAGGCGCTTGCTGGCCTCGGCCTGCTGGCGTCGATGGCGACCCCTGCCCTCGTCGCTTCCACCGCGCCACGGCCCTGGATACTCTTCGGCTATCTCGTTCTGACCTGGCTTGCGACCCTTTTGGCGTCGCGCCTGCGTCGCTGGCTGATCGCGCCATCCCTAGCAAATGGGCTTCTGAGCCTCTGGCCGCTGCTCTACATTACCTTCAGCCCGGTCGTCGATCTCGCGCCGGTCACGCTTTCCATGCTGGCCATGATCGGCGGCACCATCTTCTTGTGGCCGGGACGCTATGCAGTCTCGGAAGCAGTGAAAGAAGACGCAACAACGGCACCAGCCGAAGAGGCGCCTCAGCGAGTAAGCTCCGGTATGGAATGGGCGGCATTTCTCGCCCGACAACCCCTCGGCATGACGCTGACGGCCGCGATCGGTGCGCTCACGGTATCACTCTGCATCGTCAGCTTCGGCCTTCGATATGGTTATCCCATTGTCGATGCGACGTTCATGTTTGCGGCGATCGTCGCAGCGGTTGCGGCCTTCGGCGCCGGCCGCCTGCATGCAGCCTGGGCAACGATCCTGTCCGCGCTCGTCGCCATCGTCGGCACGTCCGGCATTCTGACCAACTGGATCGCCGGGATCGAATCCACGGCGGATGGAACCGCCAGCCTGCAGAGCACGGTGCTCCATGAGGTCCTCGGCCTCGGCGCCCTCTTCGTACTGATCGGCGCCTTCTTCCTCCGGCGCTTCGCCGAGGCGGAGAAGCCATATGCCGCTCTCTGGAGCCTTGTCATGGCCGCCACGCCGCTGGCGATCGCGACGATCAGCTTCGTCAACTTCGGCAACTGGACACTCGACTGGCTGCATGGGCTGTACGGCATCGGACTGGCGCTGGTTCTCATCGGACTTGCGGAATGGCAGGATCGTAGCGACGGAGAAGGGTTGAAGCTGCCGACGAACATCCTCGCGGCCGGCTCGTTTGCCGCGGCAGTCTTCGCCCTGCATACGCTTGCGCATCATGCCTCCGCGACGATCCTGCTGCCGGTTCTCGGCATCGCCTATCTGCTGGCCGGGCGCCTGCGCAATTGGCCCGTTCTGCCATGGACCATGGTTGCCGCGCTTGTCATCACTATGGGGCGCATCGCCTGGCAACCGACGATCGTCGATCCCTCGGAGCTCGGCACGACACCGGTCTTCAACATGCTGCTTGCCGGCTACGGCATTCCGGCCGCCCTTGCCGTCCTTGCGGCGTTCATCACGCGTCATTCGCCAAGCCTGCGACTGCGCAACGCTTTGCAGGCGCTCGCCTGCTTCCTCGTACTGCTAATGATCGCCATACTCGTACGCCATGCCATGAACGGCGGCGTTCTGAACGATGCGGCTCCAACGCTCGGGGAACAGTCGATCTATACGCTGTTGGCAATCGGTGCTTCCGCAACGCTGATGGCGCTCGATCTCAGCGCCGCGAGCCCTGTCTTCCGCTATGGCGGCATGGCCCTCGGCGTCATTTCGGTCGCAATGATCCTCACGCTGCATCTGCTGGGACTGAACCCGTTCATGACAGGCGAGAGCACGGGTCGCATCCCACTCTTCAATCTGCTGCTGCTTGCCTATCTTCTGCCCGCTGCCGCCTATGGCGGATTGGCGCTCTTTGCCCGCAACCGGCGTCCTCTCCCCTATGTCGCAATGCTGGCTGTCGCGGCGGCCGTGATGGCCTTTGCATGGGCGACATTGTCTGTGCGTCGCTTCTGGCAGGGCGAGTACATTCCCTTCTGGAACGGCTTCATCCAGGGCGAGCTCTATTCCTATTCCGTCGTTTGGCTGCTGATCGGCATCGCACTTCTCGGGCTCGGCGCCCGCTTCGAGGCCCGGAGCCTGCGCATCGCCTCGGCGGTGCTCGTCTTCATCGCCGTCGTCAAGGCCTTCCTCATCGACATGGCGAATCTCGAAGGCTTCCTGCGCGCCCTCTCCTTCATCGGCCTCGGCGCAGTGCTGATCGGTATCGGCCTGTTCTACCAAAAGATCCTGACGCGTAAGAAGGCGACGGAATGATTGCGGCGAATCCATTCGCCCGGTAGGAGGAAAGAACCTGCCGACTGATCATTCCGGAGCAAACGCAACAATGAATACTGACAAGATGACGCGAGCCTTTGCCCCGTTCGAAGCGCTGGCTGCGGATCTCATTCCCCACGCCGCGGATGGCGATGACGGTTCGCACGATATTGCCCATATCCTGCGCGTCTTCCGCAATGCCATGGCCATCCAGGCCGAAGAAGGCGGCAATGCGCGCATTCTCGCCGCGGCCGTGCTGCTGCATGATTGCGTCGCCGTCGAAAAGAATTCGCCGCAGCGCGCGCAGGCCTCGCGGCTTGCGGCCGAGAAAGCTTCGGGCATTCTGCAGCAGCTCGGCTGGGCAGACGACGACATTGCCGCTGCTGCGCATGCGATCACCACACATAGTTTCTCCGCCAACCTGTCGCCGGAAACACTCGAAGCGAAGATCCTGCAGGATGCCGACCGGCTGGATGCGATCGGCATGGTGGGCGCTGCGCGTTGTTTCTATATTGCCGGGCGTCTCGGCTCCGGTCTCTACGACCCCTTCGATCCGCTTGCGACAGAGCGGCCGCTTGACGACAAGCGCTTCGCCATTGACCATTTCGAGACAAAGCTGTTCAAACTGGCTGATGGATTCCAGACCGAGACCGGAGCCAGGTTTGCCGGAGCACGACACGACCGGCTGAAAACCGTGCTGGCAATGTTCATTGACGAAATCTGAGGGCCACCCATGCGCGTCAGCGATCTTTTCATCTATCCCCTCAAGAGCGCCCGCGGCATCGCCATTCCGTCGGCCGCCGTCGATGCTTTCGGTCTCGCCGGCGACCGCCGCGCCATGCTGGTCGATCCCTCGGGCAACTTCATCACCCAACGCGAATTGCAGGCACTGGCCCGGATCGACATCCAGCCGGCGCCTTCCCATCTGCGCCTGAAGATGGAGGACAAACCCGACATCATCGTCCCGCCGCCACACCCCGACAACCGCATGGACATCGTCGTCTGGAAATCAGCCGTCAACGCGTCCGTCGCGGATGAGGACACCAACAAGGCGCTGTCGGCATGGATGGGCCGCGAAGTCAAAATGGTCTTCTTCGACAGGCTCGCGAAGCGCATCGCCAGCCCGGAATGGGCGGGCGAGGACGCGCCTGTTACGTTTTCCGATGGCTACCAGATTCTGGTCACCACCACCGGCTCGCTGAAAGCGCTTAACGCCGATCTCGCCAATCACGGCGAAGGCGCGGTCGGCATGGAGCGCTTCCGCCCGAATATAGTCATCGATATTGACGAGGAGTGGCCGGAAGATCGCTGGGCGGCAATCGAGATCGGCGGCATTCGCCTCGATCTCGTCAAGCCTTGCTCTCGTTGCATCATGACGACGCAGGACCAGCAGACCGGCTCGCGCGATGTGCCCAATCCAATGCCCGCCATGGGCCGCATCCGCATGTCGGCCGACCGCCGCGTCCCCGGCCCGCTCTTCGGCTGGAATGCCGTGCCGCGCGGTGAAGGCTCGGTGAAGATCGGCGATGCTGTGACGGTGCTTGAGGAACGGCCGGAGGGCTGGGCGCTCAAGCGGCGATAGTCGTTCCGCCGATTGTTTGGCTTGCGAACCCAAAGCAGCAGGCGCATGCTTATGGTTCGTTTTGAACCCGTCGGTTGCGGCTAAGATAGTCGTGGCGTGCGGGCTTGCACGAGGTGCGTCCGATGGAGTGCGCCGGCTGCGGTTTCGATATTCAGAGCGGCTTTGCTTTCTGTCCGCGATGCGGGGCAAGGCAACCTATTTCGTGTGCCGCGTGCGGCTATCCCTGCCAGCCTGACTTTGCCTTCTGCCCCCGATGCGGCGCTGCGACTGCCGACAAGGCCCAATCCGTAGCCAAGCCGGCCATCAAGACTGCGCCTGCAAAATCCGAGGATGATGCCGACCGGCGGCCGGTGACCGTACTTTTTGCGGACCTCTGCGGCTTCACGACATTGAGCGAGCAGATCGATCCCGAAGTCATGCGGATGCTGCAGAACGAATTGTTCGAGGAGATGACCCAGGCAGTCGAGGCCTATGGCGGCTTCGTCGACAAGTTCGTCGGCGACGCGCTGCTGGCCCTGTTCGGTGCGCCGGTTGCCCATGAAGACGATCCGGTGCGGGCACTGAATGCAGCACTCGACATGATCGAGCGGGCGACGCAGGTCGGCGAGCGCTGGCAATCGCGTGCCGGCGTCCCACTGCGGCTGCATATCGGCATCAACAGCGGTCCCGTCGTCACCGGCGGCTTCGGTGCCGTCAGCACCAAATCCTATTCCGTGACAGGCGACACGGTGAACACAGCCCAACGGCTGCAATCCATGGCCGGCGAAAACGACATCCTCGTCGGACCGCTGACCTGTCGCCTCACCCGCCATGCCTTCGCCTTCGACAGCCTCGGTGCCCAAGCCTTACGCGGCAAAAGCGGCAATGTGCTTGTCCATCGGCTGACGGGACCGCTGGAGGCGCCGCATGCGGCGCGCGGGCTCGAAAGTTTCGGCCTTCAGGCACCGATGATCGGGCGGGATGCGGAATTGTCGCGGCTTTTGACCTGCCTCGACCTTGCCCGCGGGGGTGCGGCGCAGCTTGTCCGCCTCATCGGCGAAGCGGGTATCGGCAAGTCGCGGCTGGTCAACGAGTTCATCGGCATTGCCGGCGACACGGCCCGCTTTCCGGGCCTCGCCATCCGCAAGGCGACCTGCTCGCCTCTCGGCGAACAATCCTATGGGACGCTTGCCGCGGTGGTGCGCAGCGCCTACGGCATCGGCGAGCGCGACAATCTTGACAGGATGCGACAATTGCTGGCGACGGGATTCCGCGCGCTCGATCTCACGCAGGAGGATATAGACGGGCTTCTGCCGCTTTTCCTGCATGTTCTCGGCCTGGGTGACCCCGGCGGAGCGTTGCGCCATATCGAGCCGGAACAATTGCGCCGCCAGATCTTCTATGCGGTCCGCACCGTCTTCGAGCGGCGGCTGGCGCAAGGACCTTTACTGCTGGTCATCGAGGATCTGCATTGGGCCGATGCCGCTTCGCTGGAAGTGCTTCGCTTCATGATGGATCGGCTGGAACGCAGCCGGCTCATGCTGCTGGCGATCTACCGGCCGACGTCGCAGATCGACCCGCTGGATTCCAATCGGGTCAGCGTCACAGTGCAGCGTCTCGGCCCACTCGCCGCCGCCGACGGGCGGAAGCTGCTCGCCGCCTTTTTCGGCGAGAGCCATGGCAGGCTGCCGGTTGCGATGTGTCAGCGCATCCTTGATCGAGCCGGCGGCAATCCGCTCTTTATTGAGGAAATCCTTCGGGGATTGATCGATATGGGCAGACTACAGAATGACGGTCAGCGCTGGCGAATTGCGGCCGAAGACACGGATGTCGATATTCCGGTCAATCTGCAGACCCTGCTGCTTGCCCGTGTCGATCGCCTGCCGCAAGAGATCAGACGGTTGGCGCAGGAGGCGGCGGTGGTCGGCCCGAAATTCGACACCGCCCTGCTCCACACCATCGCAACCGACCCGGCAGCCATCGATGCTGCGTTGGATTATCTCTGCGATGCCGATATCATCGAAGAATTGCGTGGGCCGGATGCCGGGGCCTCGCCCACCTATCGTTTCAGCCAATCGCTGTTGCATGACGTCATCTACCATAATCTCCTGCTGCAGCGGCGCATGGAGCTGCATCACCGGATCGGCCGGGCTCTGGAGCGCCAATATGGCTCGACGCCGGACCGGCCCGAGCATCTGGCGCAGCTCGGCCATCATTTCAGCCTGACGACAGAGAAGGCAAAAGGTGCCGCCTATCTGATGGCCGCGGGCGATCTGGCGCGCAAGACCTATGCCAATGACGACGCGATGCGCCTTTATCGCCAGGCACTCGCCACCTTCGCAAACGAACCGAAGGTAACACCAGAACAATCGGCGCTCCTGGAGCGTCTTGCTGATCTCTACGGCCCTGCCGGTCGCCGCGACGCGGCGTTAGATCATTATCAACGAGCGCTGGCAATCCATCGTACCGGAGACGATCGGATGGCGGCAGCGAGGATATTGCGCAAGATCGGCCGGCTGCATCTGGACGCCGGGCGCCGCGATCAGGCGGAAGCGCATTGCGCCGAGGCCGAAGCGATGATCGCGATGGTCGACGCGCCGGTCGAGCACGCGCATCTCTTACAGGAGCGCGGCCATCTGGCCTTCCGCATGGGCGACCAGGCCGCAGCCGCTGAATGGGCGACGCAGGCCCTGCAGCGGCTGGAGATGCTGCCCATCGACGGAACGACCGAGGCAGGACGGGAGGCGGCCCGCGCCATGGCGGAGGCGCTGAACACCAAGGGCGTGGCACTTGCGCGGCTCGGCCGCCGCCGCGATGCCGTGCAGGAAGTGGAGCGCAGCCTCACCGTCGCCGAAAAGGCCGATCTGCAAAGTGCTGCCTGTCGCGCCTATTCCAACCTCGGCGTGCTCTACACCATCGTCGATCCGGCTCACGCCATCAAGATCTGCCGGCAGGGGCTGGAGGTCGCGACCCGCATCGGCGATCTCGGCTTCCAGGCGCGCCTTCTCGCCAACCTTGCCGTTTCCTGCTGCACCTTCACCGACCGCTGCGCCGTCGAGGGCGTGCCGGCAGCGGAGAAGGCGGTGGAAATCGACCAGGCGCTCGATCAGCGTGACCACCTTTCCGTGCCCCTGATCGTCCTTGGGCAGATCCATCAATGCCACGGGCAGCCGAAGCTGGCCCGCAAGTATTACGAGGAAGCTCTTGAGGTCGCGAAGGAGATCGATGAACCTCAATTGCTCTTTCCATGCTATGATGGCTTGGCGACACTGAGCCTTGAACATGACGACCTGGCCGAAGCGGAGCGGTTTTTCACGCTGGCACAGGATGTGTGCATGCGCCACAACCTCGATCCAGGAACACTCGTCGTATTGCCGTTTCTCGACTGACCGCCCTGCCATGACGGTCGTCGGCAATTGTCAGGAGACTTTATTAAAGCACACAAAGGGAGGAACGAAACATGCAGGAGAACCACAGCGAAAGACCATTGCAGCCGGGAGATCGTGCGCCGAATGTCGTGCTGGACGCGATTACTCGCCAGGGCAAGATCGCAATCGACGATTTTCGTGGTCAAAAGCCCGTGCTCGTCGGATTGTTCCGCGGGCTGCATTGTCCCTTCTGCCGCCGGCAGATCGCCGCCATGTCCGAACTCTCAGGCGCTTTGCAGGAGAAAGGCATCGATAGCCTGACCGTCGTCAACACGCCAATCGAACGCGCCCGGCTCTATTTCCGGTTTCATCCGCTTCCCAATCTGTTGGCCGCTTCTGATCCGGAGCGGGTATCGCACAAGGCCTTCGGCCTGCCGAATGTCCAGTTCACCGAAGATGAGACCGACTGGCCGCGCAAGGTCGGCATCAGCGCCGTGCGGTCGATGCGTATCGACATGCCGGGCGAACTTCCCGAGCCGATGGATCCGATGGCAGCGACAGAATTCCTCGACAAGGCAGACGGATATGAATTCACGCAGGACGACAAGCAGATGATTGCCACCGGCGAAGGCCAGCTCGTCGGCGAATTCCTGCTTGATCGGGATGGCGTCATCCGCTGGTGTTTCACCGAAGCTGAAGAGGCCGGTCGTCATATGTTCGGCATTCCCGCACCGCGGGAAGTGATGTCGGCGGCGTCGAATATGGCTGTTTGAAGCGAGCGGTCTTTCACCTCCGACCACGCCGCGAGCGTGCCCCTTTGCCGTGCACTTTGTGGGCGTGTTCTATCTCTTGGCTGCAATGGCCGGCCGCTCCGGCGACACCGCATGCAGCGCCTTCATCGCGGCCTGAATAAAGCCCTCGCGCGCAGCGGCGATCTCTATGCCGCGCGGTTCGTAGACATGGCGATGCAGGAAGAAGCCGGTCAAGCGGAAGGCCGCCGCAAGGCTCTCCATATCGGCGGCAACCACGGCTCCCGTCGATAGAAACGGCGGCAGTGCCAGCATCTTGTCCGCCCAGGGCATGCCGGCCGCGCGGCAGACGGCCCGCCCGCTCTTCGGCGAAACGAAAGCCAAATCCTCGCGCACGCCGGTTGCCGCGCATTCGGTCAAGTCGAGGCCGAAGCCTAGATCGTTCAACACGGCAAGTTCAAAGCGCACGAAGAGTTCACCGGCATCGGCGGGATTCTGGAGGTTTTCCAGAATGACATCGAGCGCATCGTAGAGATGCGGATGCGGATCACGCTCCGGCAAGAGCCGCAGCAATGCGGCCATTGCCTGCACGCCATAGACGGCGGTCGCGGTCTCCATCAGCCGCGCGGCCCTGAGCGTGACCGGCTCCATGCGAAACTCGCCGAGATGCTCATGCAGCCTGGCCCGCCACGTGACCTCGACGAGATTGCCGGCCTGCAGCACCGGCTGCATGGCACGCGAGCGGCCGGATCGCACCAGCCCCATATGGCGGCCGCGGCCACGCGTCATCACCTCAGCGACGACACTGGTCTCGCCGAGACGTTTGACACCCAGAATGATCGCATGGTCCTGCCATTGCATCGGCCGGCTGCCCCGAAAAATTTCCGCGATTCGAGTTTAGGGCAAACGGCCGCGGCTGTCACATGGCAAGAGAGGAGCCGCCGGCCAGGGCCTCGACAAAGAGACGCATGGATTGCTCGTCGAAGGGCTTGTTCAAAAGCGGCACATGCCGCAGATCGGCCGGAAAATCGAGCGTATCGGAATAACCGCTGACGAAGCCGAAGGAAATGCCGCGTTCCATCAGCAATCTGGCAAAGCCGAAGCTCGTCGACTCCCCGAGATTCACGTCAAGCATCGCAAAATCATAATGTTCGGAATGAATCGCGTTGACCGCCTGTTCCAGATTCGAAGCAATCTCAATCTGCTGGATACCTACAAGACGAAGGATTTCCTCAGTCTCCATTGCAATAATGAGATTATCTTCCAATATAAGCACGCGCTGAAACGTCATATCAGCGCCATCCCTGCACGTATGCGCCAGTTGGCGCAGCCCGTAAAAAGTCCCGCATCTATCCCTCCGGCGCCAATCATCGGCCCGTATTGAATGGATGGTTTGCCCCATCCGCCTTGGCTCAGTCTCTTGTGACATGACTTTGCCTCCAACCCCGCTTCGCACTTTTTGCACTGCGGTACTATGGGCTCGTCACCACGCTCCAATCGCTTTTGTCGCCGGGGTTAGTAAAAGGTGAAACTGGTAGAAAAGTGACGATAACAGTAATCTATGCTGATACAGTTATTGCCGGCATTTAAAAAAGACATGCGTTTGCTAAAAAGGCAGTGCCTAGATGAAGGGGCGCTTGCCCGAATCAAAACCGTCCCAGCCCGCAAGTTCTGCAAGCCCCTTCCCATCCAGAACCTCGCAGCCCCTCTCCTGCCAAAGGAGCAACCCTCGGGCCGCCAGCTTTTTCAAAGTCTTATTGGTATGGACGACGGAAAGGCCGAGTGTATCGGCGACATGCTGCTGCGTGATGGGGATAACCTTGCTGCCGTTGAAAAGGCGCAGAGTGCTGGCGCGCTGGTGCAGATATGCAATGAGATAAGCGGCCCGCTCCATCGCGGAGCGGCGGCCAATGCTCAGCAGATGCTCATCGAGAATCCGCTCCTCACGCGATGCGATCCAGGTCAGATCATAGGCCAGCGAGGCATGAGAATTATAGAGCGTCATCAACTCCGTGCGCTCGAAAACACAGAGCGATACTGGCGAGAGCGCTTCCGTCGAATGCTGCATCTCCCCCATGATCGACCCCTGCAATCCGATAAGATCGCCGGGCATCACGTAGTTCAGAATCTGGCGGCGGCCATCCTCCAGCGTCTTGTATCGAAAACCCCAGCCGGAGAGGATGGTGAAAAGGTGAGCGCTATGCGCGCCTTCGAGGAAGATCGTGGCACCGGCATCGACAAGAAGCTCACCCTTCTTGAAGCCGCTGATGAAATTCAGCTCGTCGCGATCGAATTCCCGGAAATGCGGCAGTGATCTCAGCGGACATTGCTGGCAGGGCGTGCGTCGTCCATGCACCGTCGCTGCTGCCTTCGCCATGAAACACCCCTCAAGTTACAGCGGCAAACAGAATATGCCCAATAAGCCACTGTAATATTAAGCGTTGCAGGAACGCAAACTCTCGTCAATGCGGGAAGTCGAGCCCCATTTCCCGGAAACGCTCGGGGTCGTCTCCCCAGTTTTCACGGACCTTCACGAAGAGGAAGAGGTGCACGGGCTGCTCCAGGATCGCGGAGAGTTCCTTGCGTGATGCGGTCGAGATCGATTTGATCGCTTCGCCGCCCTTGCCGAGAGCAATCTTCTTCTGGCTTTCGCGCTCGACGTAGATCACCTGTTCGATGCGCACGGAGCCGTCCTTGCGCTCTTCCCACTTTTCCGTCTCGACATGCGAGGAATAGGGAAGCTCCTGATGCAGACGCAGAAACAGCTTTTCGCGGGTGATTTCGGCGGCAAGCTGGCGCATCGGCAGGTCGGAAATCTGATCTTCCGGATAATACCAGGGACCTTCCGGCAGGGTCTTCGCCAGATAATCCATGACGTCGTCACAGCCGGAGCCGTTTTCCGCCGAGATCATGAAGGTCTGTTCGAAGGCGATCTTCTCGTTGGCGGCGGCGGCAAGCGCCAGGAGGTCTTCACGGCGAACGCGGTCGATCTTGTTCAAGACGAGGATCTTCGGCTGGGAAACATCCTTCAGCCCTTCCAGGATGGCTTCGGCATCGCCGCGCAGACCACGCTCGCTGTCGATCAGCAGCATGATGAGATCGGCATCCTTGGCGCCACCCCAGGCGGACGTCACCATGGCGCGATCAAGACGGCGACGCGGCTTGAAGATGCCCGGCGTGTCCATGAAGACGATCTGCGCGTTGTTATGAATGGCGATGCCGCGCACGATGGCGCGCGTCGTCTGCACCTTGTGGCTGACGATCGAGACCTTTGCGCCGACGAGCCGGTTGACGAGCGTCGACTTACCGGCATTGGTGGGGCCGATAAGGGCAACGAAGCCCGAATGCGTCGGGCCGATATGTTCAACCGCGCCGTCTTCGGCGGGCATGTCCTGCTGATTGGTCATTTTCCACTATTCCCCGGCAGTCACTTCTCAGTCAACTGAGGCTGCCAAATACCTTCGCGCTCCAGAATCCGTGTCGCCGCCATCTGTTCGGCCGCACGCTTGGAACGTTCTATTCCCGTTTCAGGCGCCGTTCCCTTGACTTCCACCGTCACCGTAAAGCGAGGATCATGATCCGGTCCGCTGCGATCATCAACCCTGTAGACCGGGGTGACGCCGAATTTCGCATGCGCCCACTCCTGCAACTCCGTCTTGGCGTCGCGCCTTGCGCCCTCCGGCCGGATGGCGCGAGGCTCCCAGAAGCGTAGGATGAAGGCGCGGGCGACTTCAAGCCCGCCGTCCAGGTAGAGTGCTGCAATCAGGCTTTCGACGACATCGGCGCGCACGTTGAGCATCCGCTTACCCGTCAGCTTCTTCACGTCGGCGCCGGTGCGGATATAGAGATGCAGCTCCATCTCGTCGGCAACTTCGGCACAGGTTTCGGCACTCACGAGTTGGTTGAGGCGAACCGAAAGCTCGCCTTCCGTCGCCGCACCGAAGGTCTTGAAAAGCAATTCCGCGATACAGAGGCCGAGAACACGGTCGCCGAGAAATTCCAGCCGCTCGTAGTTGCCCGTCTTGTGCGTACGCGCGCTGGCATGGGTCAGCGCGCGGTCGAGACGCTCCTTCTCGGCGAATTCGTGGCCGATAACGACCTCAAGCCTGGCACGATCCGCCTGGGAGAGCGTCTGTGCCTTCGTCATTCGACAACCTTGAAAATACGGTCCCAACGCATATTGGTCGGCCATTTCCAGATTTCACGGAACGAGGTGTCGTGACCCAGCGAGAAGAAAATGACGCTGGCACGGCCGATCAGGTTCTCGGCGGGGACATAGCCGACATCGAAACGGCTGTCGTCGGAATTGTCGCGATTATCGCCCATCATGAAGTAATGGGCCGGGGGAACGACATATTCCTGGGTGTTGTCGCCACGCGAATTCGGTGAAAGGTCCAGCGTGTCGAAGACCTTGCCGGTATCGGGCAGACGTTCGCTGTAGACGGCGATATGGTCACCCGGCTCCTGGCTGTAGTCGGACGAGAAGGTGCCATGCGGCTCGCGCGGAACGGCCTGGCCGTTGATATAGAGAATGTCGTTCTTGACCTGGATGCGGTCGCCCGGCAGGCCGATCACGCGCTTGATGTAGTCGACATCAGGATTCGGCGGGAAGCGGAAGACCACAACATCGCCACGCTTCGGCTCGCTGCCCAAAATGCGGCCGCTGAACAGATCGGGCGAGAACGGCAGCGAGTACTTGGAGTAGCCGTAGGCGAACTTGTTGACGAAGATATAGTCCCCGACAAGAAGCGTCGGCATCATCGAGCCGGACGGAATGGTGAATGGCTGAAAGAGAACCGTGCGGATGATCATGGCCAGGACAAGCGCCTGAACGATGACTTTAATGTTCTCCCACAGGGCGTTCTGCTGTTTTACGGCTTTCTCGGACACGCAGTCTTGTTCCTTTTTCGCACCCCACCGGCGCACTTATATTCAGGCACTGTCTACTCGCTTCATATCATCGCGGCAATGGTGCGGGTGCCAAAAGCGACATTCAGTCGTGATTCAGGCATCCATCGGCAGCGCTTCGATAATCACAAAGGCCTGAGCAAGAGGAAAATCATCCGTTATCGTCAAATGAATGGCGGCGCGGTGATTTGGTGGCAGCATGGCCGCCACTCTTTCGGCGGCCCCACCGGTCAATTGCATGGTCGGCTTTCCACTGGGCAGATTGACGACGCCCATGTCGCGCCAGAAGACGCCCTGCGCCAATCCTGTGCCCAAAGCCTTGGAGCAGGCTTCCTTGGCGGCAAAACGCTTGGCATAGGAGGCCGCCTTGTTCTTACGGCGCTCGGACTTGGCGCGCTCAATATCGGTAAAGCAGCGCTCGGTGAACCGGGCGCCGAAACGTTCGATCGTCTTCTCCACACGGCGGATGTCGATAAGGTCGCTGCCTATGCCGATAATCATGGGAAGGCCCTCCTGGCGGCCCGGACAAAATCAGGCGCGATCAGACGCTCGATGCGTTCTCGGCAAGCGCCAGCCGCTCACGGGCGCGCTCCATCAGGCGCTCCTTGCGGCGGGTCTTGAAGGTCTTCACACCATAATAGGTCAGCGCGTAGACAATCACACCCGTCACGATGGCAGGCGGAATGCCGCCGATCAGCATGGGCTTCAACACCGGGTCCCAGATTTGCGAGAGATCGCCCTTGTGCCAGAGCGCGGGCAGATCGATGCTGCCGCCCTGACCGCCGCTATCGCGTGACAGGATCAGATGACCGATCTCCCAGGTCAGGGCCCAGATGAAGGGGTAGGTAATGGGATTGCCGGCGGCCAGACAGCCCAACGCCGAAGCGATGACATTGCCGCGGATCAGATATGCGATGATGATCGCCATGACGAAATGCACACCGATGAACGGCGTCCAGGACACGACAATACCCGCGGCAAAGCCGGCAGCAACCGAATGCGGCGATGCAGCAAGGCGAACGAGGCGCTTGCCGAAATATTGGAACGAGCGGACAAAACCCTTGCGAGGCCAAAGATGCTCCCGCAGTTTTTCCTTGAATGTCAGTGGTTTTCGGCGGCGAAACAGCATGCGGCTTATCTAGTGCAATGGGGACCGTCGTGACAAGAGCGGCCAAGCGTATCATGCACCGATTAAGGACCGAAAGTACGGCTCTTTTTTGGACGTCACCCGCTATTGAAGCAGAAAATGGACGTTCCCCTTCAGCGGCGGGCAGCAATCCCGCGAGATCGGGATGCTCCAAGGGCGCAACAACGACGCGCCCCTCCTGGTCTTTCAAGTATTAACGGCTGTTAACGCGTGCGGAACAGACCGCGGTCGACCTGACGCTGACGATACTCAAGGTCAAAACGGTCATGCGAACCATTCAGGTAAGCCATTTCGCGTTCTTCAACACTCGGAACACGCAGGGCACGGGCGATTTTCTTGATCGGGCTAAACATTGTCTTCTCTCATCTCAGTTTCGTTTCTTCGATGACCAGAAGATAGGCCTGACAAAGGTTAATTACCACCGCTTTGAAATATACGCAGCCATGCGTATAATGCATATCTATCCGGAAAGGTGCTCGAATTTGGTCATAAAATGATCACAAAATATGCAGGCTGCCTTGAGATCGGCTGCATTAATCGTAGAGGCGCTTTACCGTCGCAATGCAATCGAGTTCCTTGAGCTGCACCAGAAGCTGGTTGAGCTGGCGCAGATCCCAGACTTCGACGTCGAGAGCCATTTCGGTGAAATCGGCCGCAACCCGAACGGTATTGAGCACGCGAATGTTGACGTCGACGTCCGCTACGGTCTGCGCCACCTTTGCAAGCGTGCCCGGCTCGTTGAGAGCATTGATCAGGATGCGGGCGGCAAAGCGGGACTTGTTGGCTTCGTCCAGATCCCAGCGCACATCGATCCAGCGCTCGGGCTCATCGTCGAACCGCTGCAGGACCGGGGACTGGATGGGATATATGGTGATGCCCTTGCCCTTTTCCATGATGCCGACGATGCGGTCGCCCGGGACGGCGCCGGTCGGCGCGAAATGCACCTCGACATTCGAAGAGATGCCGCGGATCGGCGGCGCATCGAGATCGGCGCCATCGGAAACCTCGGCCTTGTTCTTGCCCGGGATCTTGAAGATCATGCCCGAGGCGCTGCGAACGTTGAACCAGCCCTCGTCGCCGGCAGGCTTGACCGTCACGCGTTCGTCCTGATGATCCGGATAGACGGCGCGCAAGACATCGAGCGACGACATCTCCCCTCGCCCGACAGCGGCGATCGCATCCTCGACATCCTTCTGACCGAGGCGATGCAGGGCAGGCTTCAGGGCATCGCGCGAGAAGACCTTGCCGGCGCGCTCGAAGGTGCGCTCCAGAATGCGGTGGCCGAGGCCGGCATATTGCTTGCGGATGGCAAGACGGGTTGCGCGGCGAATGGCGGCGCGCGCCTTGCCGGTAACCACGATCTCTTCCCAGGCGGCAGGCGGCACCTGCACGCCCGAGCGGATGATCTCGACTTCATCGCCGTTGTTCAGCCGCGTAACGAGCGGCATGATGCGGCCATTGATCTTGGCGCCGACCGTGGTGTCGCCGATATTGGTATGGACGGCATAGGCAAAGTCGATCGGCGTCGCGCCGCGCGGCAGGGCGATCAGCTTGCCCTTGGGCGTGAAGCAGAAGACCTGGTCCTGAAACAGCTCGAGCTTCGTGTGCTCGAGGAATTCTTCCGGGCTGTCGCCCTCGGCCAAGGCCTCGATCGTATGGCGCAGCCAGGAATAGGCATTGCTTTCCCGCGACAGGAGCTCACCATCCGCACCATTG
Source organism: Rhizobium tropici CIAT 899 (assembly GCF_000330885.1). NCBI lineage: Bacteria > Pseudomonadati > Pseudomonadota > Alphaproteobacteria > Hyphomicrobiales > Rhizobiaceae > Martinezella > Martinezella tropici. The sequence goes on along the minus strand of NC_020059.1, from coordinate 1,187,955 downwards.
CCATTGCTATTCGTGCCGTCCTTGTAGAGCGTATGGGCGGCGATGCCGAATTCGGCGATCTCATGCATGCGCTTCGTGCGGATCTGCAGCTCGATGCGCTGGCTGGAAGGGCCGACGATCGTTGTGTGCAGCGAGCGATAATCGTTCTGCTTCGGCGTCGAGATATAATCCTTGAAGCGGCCGGGAACGACACGCCAGCGGGTGTGGACGATGCCGAGTGCCCGATAGCAGGACGGAATATCGTCGACGAGAAGACGGAAGCCGTAGATATCGGAAAGCTGCTCGAAAGACAGCGACTTCGACTGCATCTTGCGGAAGACCGAATAGGGCTTCTTCAGCCGGCCCTTGACCATGGCATTGGCCAAGCCGTTGGCAACAAGAAGATCGCGCAGTTCGGTCTCGATCTTCTTGACCAGCCCTTCGTTACGGCGCGACAGCTCCTCCAGGCGCTTGGTGACGGTCTCATGCGCTTCCGGATTGATATGGCGGAAGGACAGCTCCTCCAGCTCCTCGCGCATGTCCTGCATACCCATGCGGCCGGCGAGCGGCGCATAAATTTCCATCGTCTCCTCGGAAATGCGCGCGCGCTTTTCCGGCGACATGTGATCGAGCGTGCGCATATTGTGCAGGCGGTCGGCAAGCTTGACCAGAAGCACGCGTACGTCGTCGGAAATGGCAAGCAGCAGCTTGCGCAGGTTTTCGGCCTGCTTGGCCTTCTTGGTGACGAGATCCAGCTTCTTGATCTTCGTCAGGCCCTCGACCAGGCGACCGATGTCCTCGCCGAACATCTCGTCGATTTCGGCGCGCGTCGCCGTCGTATCCTCGATCGTATCGTGGAGAAGAGCGACTGCGATGGTCGATTCATCCAGACGCATATCCGTCAGGATCGCAGCAACTTCGAGAGGATGGGAAATATAGGGATCGCCGCTGGCACGTTTCTGCTGGCCATGCTTCTGCATCGCATAAACATAGGCTTTGTTGAGAAGAGCTTCGTTGGCATCGGGCTTGTATTTCTGCACGCGCTCAACAAGCTCGTATTGCCGCATCATTCCGAAGCTACTCCCGCAAAAACAAAAGCGCGCCAGTCATCTGACCGGCGCACGCATCTTGCCATCATATCGCTCCTGCCCGGAGCATCAAGATCGACGATCAGTAATCGTCGCTTTTTTCCGGCGGAACCAGGCCTTCGATGCCGGCCAGAAGTTCTTCTTCCGACATCTGGTCGAAAGTAACGGCTTCAGGAGCGTCTTCTTCCTCTTCGCTGGTGGTGGAAGCACCTGCTGCCAGGAGGCTTGCCGGATCGGGCTCAGGCTCATCCACTTCGACATGCTTCTGCAGCGAATGGATCAGGTCTTCCTTGAGATCATCAGGCGACAGGGTCTCGTCGGCGATTTCGCGCAGCGCGACGACCGGGTTCTTGTCGTTATCGCGGTCGATGGTGATCGACGAGCCCTGCGAAATCAGACGGGCGCGGTGGCTGGCGAGCAGCACGAGCTCGAACCGGTTCTCTACTTTATCAATGCAATCTTCTACTGTGACACGGGCCATTGCCTGTCCTTTGCGGTCGTGATGTCGTCATCATGTCTCGGAGTAGCACGCCGATACAAGCAAACGATGGCAAATTCAAGTTTTTCCTGTTTCAGCGCCTTTGCAGGCCCCGGGAAAGTGCTAAAATTCCCCTAGACAAACGGTGATTTCCACCGGAAGTTGCTTGGAATATCCCATTGCGTGCCCTAAATCTCGGTTATATGAATAATTCATAAAGTAATACGAATTATTCTGCAACGCCTTACAAGGCATTGTTTTAGCTAGCGTTTGAATGAAGTGATTACGTTTTTATAACAGTGGATAAGTAAGCAATGTTTGACCCACGCGAAAAAATTGCACTCTTTATAGATGGCGCCAATCTCTACGCTGCGTCCAAGAGCCTTGGCTTCGATATCGATTACCGCAAGCTGCTGAAGGCATTTCAGAAACGCGGCTATCTGCTGCGGGCCTATTATTACACCGCTCTCATCGAGGATCAGGAATATTCCTCCATCCGCCCGCTGATCGATTGGCTCGACTATAACGGCTACAAGGTCGTCACCAAGCCGGCCAAGGAATTCACGGATTCCATGGGACGCCGCAAGATCAAGGGCAACATGGACATCGAGCTGGCGATCGACGCCATGGAGCAATCCGAGACCGTCGACCATCTGGTGATCTTTTCCGGCGACGGCGACTTCACGACCCTCGTGGAAGCCCTCCAGCGCCGCGGACGCAAGGTTTCGGTGATCTCGACCATGTCGACCCAGCCGCCGATGATCGCCGACGATCTGCGCCGCCAGGCCGACCATTTCATCGACCTTGTCTCGCTGAAGGCCGAGATCGGCCGCGAAGCCTCGGAACGGCCCGCACGTGCACCCGAGGGAGGTCACACCGCTGCGGAATCCGAGGAATAGTTAGGGACTGCATTAGACGGGTTCGCTGCACGCGGCAGAAAGCGTTTCGCGTTTGCCGCGACAGCCGGCCCTTCGCTAGGGCATCCTGAGCCTGCCGAAGGGGCGTTCGCCGCTGCAATCGATTCATGCGCAGCTGTCTTTGCTCAGGGATAGTTGCGCGCGGTGGAAGCATTTTGCGTTTGCCGCGACAGCCGGCCCTTCGCTAGGCTCAGGGCGTTCGTCGCTGCAATCGATTCACTGGATCGATTGCTCGGGCGTTGCCCGATCGCTCCTCACCCTCACCCATTGTCCTTGAGCAGGCGGCTCTTCTGCCTGTTCCAATCGCGTTCCTTCTCGGATTCGCGCTTGTCATGCAGCTTCTTGCCCTTGGCGAGAGCCAATTCCAGCTTGGCGCGGCCCCGGTCGTTGAAATAGATTTTCAACGGCACCAAGGTCATGCCTTCACGGTTGATCGCCGAACGCAGCCGGCCAATTTCGCGGCTGGAAAGCAGCAGCTTGCGGCGACGGCGCGGCTCGTGATTGAAGCGGTTCGCCTGCAGGTATTCCGGCAGATACGAGTTGATCAGCCAGATTTCGTCGCCTTCGTCCGAAGCGTAGGATTCGGCGATATTGGCCTTGCCTTCACGCAGCGACTTGACCTCGGTGCCCATCAGCACGAGACCAGCCTCATAGGTATCGATGATCTCGTAGTTAAAGCGGGCCTTGCGGTTTTCCGCCACGACCTTGTTCACCACGCGCTGGCTGCCTTTGGGTGCCATGATTCTTCTTCTTTTCCTGCGTCGTTCCGGCAGCAACCAGAGGTGCGCCACATCCTAGTCCCTAAATAAGCGAGACCGCCCTCCTTGTGAAGAGAGCGGTCCGGCAGAGTTTGGTAATGGCCTCGAATAGCGTCAGTTCAAGAGGCCGGCGTGGCGCAGGGCCGCATCGATCGCCGCCTCCGTGCCCGGCTCCAGGGTCGACAGCAGCGGCGAGCGCACATTGCGGCTCATGCGGCCCAGCCGGGAGAGACCGTATTTGGCACCGCAAAGGCCAGGCTCGAGGAAGATCGCCTTGTGCAGCGGCATCAATCGATCCTGATAGTCCAGAGCCTTGGCATAGTCACCGGCGAGCGTCGCCGCCTGGAATTCGGCGCAAAGACGCGGTGCGACGTTGGCCGTGACCGAGATGCAGCCGACGCCGCCATGGGCGTTGAAGCCGAGCGCCGTGGCATCCTCGCCGGAAAGCTGGCGGAAATCGCGGCCGCAGCTGATACGCTGCTCGGAGACACGTTCGATCTTGCCGGTCGCATCCTTGACACCGACAATATTGGAATAGGACTTGGCAAGCGCACCCATCGTCTCCGGCGTCATGTCGACAACCGAACGGCCGGGAATGTTATAGATATAGATCGGCAGCTTCACCGCCTCCGCGATCGCGGCGAAATGCGCGTAAAGCCCCTTCTGGGTCGGCTTGTTGTAGTAGGGCGTGACGACCAGAACCGCATTGGCGCCAACCTTTTCGGCATGCTGCGCCAGCTCGATCGCCTCGCGGGTATTGTTCGAACCCGCGCCCGCCATGACAGGGACCCGCTTATTGGCGATCTCGATGCAGAGCTCGACGACGCGCTTGTGCTCGTCATGCGACAGGGTCGGCGATTCACCCGTCGTACCCACGGGCACCAGTCCCTTGCTGCCCTCTTTTATCTGCCAGTCGACATGCGAGGCGAAGGAAGCCTCATCCACCTTGCCGGCGTCAGTAAAGGGCGTAACGAGAGCGGGAATGGATCCCTGGAACATGCAAGTCTCCCTAGCGGTGCGGCATTCATGCTTCAGCCGCAATCCATGGTTATGAATCCGCGCACCATAAAGCGCAGGCTTGACCGCGACAAGCACGCTTTGAATGGTAAAGGGCAGTTTCTGATATCATAATTGATTGAAATTCGGACCACCGGTAAGGTTTCGTTAATATTGCATTTGGCAAATGGAAGGGGCCTTTTGTTTTGTGAGTAGCCGGATGAAGAGACCTGTCATGATCTGGACCGCCGTGGGCTTGGCGGTCGCCTGGGGCGCCGTTGCCTCGCAAATTCCTGGCCAGCAGATACCGACGAGCGCCAATGCCTATGTCGCCATGGCGCCGGATCCCATGAGCACGGCCGCGATCCCGCGCAGCGGCGCTATCGCCCCCATCAGCGGCGACCTGAAGGCAGGACTCGACGCGCTCTCCAACAAGAACCCTATGCAGGCGCTCGCCATTCGCAATGGCATGGGGGAAGGCACGCTCGACCGCCATATCCTCACCTGGGCAATCGCCACTTCGGGCCAGCCGGGCATCCCCTCCGGCGAGATTGCCGCCGCCGCCCGTGAGCTTGTCGGCTGGCCGGGGCTTGGCAGCCTGCGCGCCAATTCCGAGCGGGCGCTTTACACGGAAAATCCGGCGACGGAACAGGTCCTCGCCGCCTTCGGCAACTCGCAGCCGGAGACCGTGGAGGGCAGTATCATCCTCTCACGTGCTCTTATGGCGCGCGGCGCGTCGACGCAGGCCGGAAAGCTGATCCGCAAGATCTGGCGCGATGAGCCATTGGACAAGCCTCTCGAAGACAAGATCCTTGCGGAATTCGCCAGCCTGCTTTCGCCTGCCGATCACAAGGCCCGCATGGACTATCTGCTTTACCGCGACCGAACCGCACAGGCCAAGCGCTTCGGCGATCTCGGCAGGGCGCAATCGCTCTACAAGGCGTGGGCGGCCGTCAATGACCGCTCGCCGAAAGCCGATGCGATGATTGCAGGCGTGGATGCGCAATTGCGCAAGGATCCTGCCTACCTCTTCATGCGCATCGAGAACCTGCGCCGCCAGAACAAATATGACGATGCCGCCAGTCTTCTGGCGCAGATGCCCAAAGACCGCAGCTTGCTTGTCAGCCCCGGCGCATGGTGGGCCGAGCAGCGCATCGTCAGCCGCGGACTGGTGGATCAGGGTGAATTCAAGGCTGCCTATCGCATCGTCGACGCCAGCGTCGCGGAAAGCCCGCAGGATATCGGCGAGGCCGAATTCCATGCCGGTTGGTACGCTCTGCGCGGCTTGCAGGACGGTGCAAACGCGGCAGCCCATTTCCGCAAGATCCTGCAGGTCTCGAACGGTCCGATCTCGCAATCGCGCGGCTGGTATTGGCTCGGCCGGGCAGCAGAGGCAGGCGGACCGGGCAAGGCTGCCGATTTCTATGCGAAGGCCGCCTCCTATCCGAGCACTTTCTACGGCCAGCTTGCCGCTGAGAAACTTGGCCGTCGCACCCTTGATGTCACCTATCCCTCGCCCGCGGCTACGGATCGCCAGCGCTTTCAGGCGCGCGAGGCGGTACAGGCGATTTCGCGGCTTGAGGCGGCCGGGCACGGATGGCGTGCCGACGCGCTCTATCGCGCTCTCGCCAAGCAGCTGGATAGCCCCGGCGAAGTCGCCATGCTGACCGCCCGCGCCGAGCGTTCCGGCAATCACCAGCTTTCGCTGCAGATCGGCAAGATCGCCTATGGGCGCGGCATCGACGTCGCAGCCCTCGCCTTCCCGATCGGCGTCATTCCGGACAACGCCAATATTTCGGGCTCGGGCAAGGCACTCGCCTATGCCATCGCCCGGCAGGAAAGCGCCTTTAATCCGGCCGCCGTTTCCTCTGCCAATGCCCGTGGCCTGCTGCAGTTGCTGCCGAAGACGGCAAAGGCCGTTGCCGGCCGGCACGGCATAACCTATTCCGCCGACAAGCTGACGCAGGATGCCGGCTACAACGCCACACTCGGCGCCCATTATCTCGGCGAGCAGATCGACACCTTCGGCGGATCTTACATCCTGACCTTCATCGCCTACAATGCCGGGCCGAACAAGGTGCCGGAATGGATCAGCCGCTATGGCGATCCGCGCGGCAAGTCGCTCGACGACGTGATCGACTGGATCGAGCGCATCCCCTTCCCGGAGACCCGCAACTACGTGCAGCGCGTGATGGAAAACTATCAGGTGTACAAGGCGCGACTGGGGCAGAAAGCCGACATCGTACACGATCTGATAAGCGGTCGCGGCTAGCCGGTGACCCCAGTTGTGCGTGCTGCGGAAATGCCGTTACATCCCTCGCGATATCCAAAATCCGAGGGAGTGATGCATGCGCAGCGACGATGAAAGCGGCTTCCTTGCCAGAACGATCGCGGCCGGGGACGGGTTGAAGCTTTATGTGCGGGATTATGCCTGCAGCGAAGCGACGGCGCACAACCGGCCGCCCGTCTTCTGCCTGCCGGGGCTCACACGCAACTCGCGCGATTTTCACCAGTTGGCGCTGCTTCTATCGCAGGATTCCTTGGACCCACACAGGGTGATTACACTCGACGCCCGCGGACGTGGCCTATCCGAACGGGATCCCGATAAGTCCCACTACAATCTCGCCGTCGAAGCGCAGGACGTCCTGACCGTTTGCGCCGCTCTCGATATCTCGCAAGCCATCTTCATAGGCACCTCGCGCGGCGGGCTGGTTTTGCATATGATCGCGGCCAGTCGGCCGGACATCCTGAAAGCGGTCATTCTCAACGATATTGGCCCCCTCCTGGAGCGGAATGGGCTAGCGGATATCCGCGATTATCTAAATCGTGACAAGAAGCCCGCCAACTGGAGCGAGGCGGTCGAGATCCTGCGCGAAAACCATGGGAATGCCTTTGCCGCGCTTGCCGAAGACGATTGGCAGGACATGGCCCGTGCGATCTACGCGGTTGTCGACGAGAAACCTGTCGCTGACTACGATCCCGCCATCGCGCTGCAGATGCAGGCACTCGATCTGGACGCGCCGATTCCCGATTTATGGGCGCAGTTCCAAGGATTTCAGGATATTCCGCTGATGGTGATTCGCGGCGAGAATTCGAAGCTGCTGACGCAATCCACGACAGATGAAATGGCAAGACGCCACCCAGGCATCGTCGTTAAGATCGCCGACGGACAAGGACACGCTCCGATCCTGCATCTCGGCGACATTCCAAAGGCAATCGGCGCTTTCATCTCGGGGCTTTGAGAACGAAGCCTGAAATCGTTCAGTCCTCATGAAACAAGAAGGCCCGGTGGGAAACCGGGCCTTCCCTCTTCCGATCGGAGGTCTGATCGGAAGATCTGTCAAATTCGATTCGGCGACCGAATTAGAAGGTGCGCTGGAAGCGCAGGATACCAGCCCAGGTGTCCTTGTTGACGGCGTCGTAGTTGACGTAGGTCACTTCCGGCTCGATCAGCAGGTCCTTGACGGGGTTCCACTTGACGTTCGTCGTTGCGGCGAAAGTCTTCAGATCGTCATAGGAAAGCTGCAGGTTCCACTTCAGCTTGTCGTTGACCGGAACGCCAACGCCGCCCCATACGGCCCAGTCACCCCAGCCGAGGCCAGCACCGCCAGCACCGGCATACTTGTTGAGCTTGTCGCCATCGGTGTTCCAGCCGCCCATAACGAAAGCGGTGAGAACGCCAAAGTCGGCATCGACGCGAGCCTTGACAGCGCCTTCTTCGACGATCGAGTCGTAGCCGCCGACGACGCGGAACTGCCAGGCGCCGGCCTTGTAGCCAACACCGGCAACGACGTCAGGCAGGTAGTGGTTCGTGCTGTCTTCGCCGTTTGCACCGGTCGCGCCCGTGCCGGAATTGGAATCTTCCAGCGAGATCACAGCGGTGAAGCCGTTGCCGGCGTCGTACTTGTAGGTGATCTGATTCAGTTCGTCGGTGCCGTTGATGCCGTATTCGATCACGTCGTCGTTGATGACGTCGCCGGCGTAGCCGGTGAAGGTCGAGTAGACCGAATCAGCCTTACCGACGAGGAAGCCGCCGAGGCTGATGTTGGCCCAAAGCAGCTTGGTCGTGGTCGCGTTGCCGTCATTCCAGTCCCAACGAACAACGGTATTGGTCTTCAGCGGGCCGTATTCGGTGTCGGTCGCGGTGTCGAGCGAGAGTTCAGCGCGGGTATGCCAATAGGTGCCGCGGCCACCAGCGTCCTGGCCAGCCTTATAGGCGTTGTACCAGCCGCCTTCGGTACGGACGCGGCCGCCGATCTTGAGGCAGGTTTCCGTGCCCGGGATAAAGAAGTAACCGGCACCGTATGCGTCGCAGATGCGGACGTATTCCAGCGGCTCGGGCTCAGCAGCGACGATCGCGTCAGCCGCGTGAGCACCGGATACTGCTGCCAGCGCAGCAGCGGAGCCGAGAAGAAGGCTCTTGATGTTCATAGTAACTCCAGTTTCAATATCAATTAGGTATGAGAAATCACATCGAAAAAATCGACGCGCCCTACCCCACCTAGTTTTAAAAGTTGACCCCTGATCTGGGAGAACCAAGACAGTAAGTCTTGCTTCCGATTGGGAACCTACAGATCGTTTTTTTCAGAGCAATATCAGAGGCAAACTATGAACAATTGTGACGGCGGTTTCAAACGAGTGCGTTGCACAAAAATCACGTCGCAAATCTGTCATACTTCCGAAGCACCCGGAGCAAATTCTACTTAAAATTACATGGAAAAAACTTTCGCGCGTCAGGCAATATCCGCAGAGAAAAATGCGCCATACCAAGATGGTCGCGTCTATCTTCAAGATCAGAAAGAAATGCTGCTTCAGGCAACGCAAAAAGCCCGGCCTTTAGACCGGGCTTTTCCTCACCGGGGTGAGAAATCTCATGTGACCGAAGTCAGATCAGATTAGAACGAGCGCTCGAAGCGGAGGATACCAGCCCACTGGTCCTTGTTGATGGAGTCCCAGTTGGTGTAGGAAACTTCCGGCTCGATGAGCAGGTTCTTGACCGGATTCCACTTGACGTTCGTGGTAGCGGCGAAGACCTTGGAGTCGGTGTAAGCGAGCTGGAGGTTCCACTTCAGCTTTTCGTTGACCGGTACGCCAACGCCGCCCCAGACAGCCCAGTCACCCCAGCCGATGCCTTCACTGCCAGCACCAGCGTACTTGTTGAGCTTGTCGCCGTCGGTGTTCCAGCCGCCCATCAAGAAGGCCGAGAATACGCCAAAGTCAGCGTCTACGCGAGCCTTGATGGCGCCTTCTTCGACGATCGAGTCGTAACCGCCAACGACCTTGAAGGCCCATGCGCCGGCCTTGTAGCCAACACCGGCAACAACGTCAGGCAGGTAGTGGTTGGTGCTGTCTTCGCCGTTTGCACCCGTGGCGCCAGCGCCCGAGTTGCTGTCTTCAACCGAGATCACAGCCGTGAAGCCGTTGCCGGCGTCGTAGTTGTAGGTGATCTGGTTCAGTTCGTACGGGCCGTCATAGACCACGTCGTCGTTGATGACGTCGCCGGCGTAGCCGGTGAAGACGTTGAACTGCGAGTCTTCCTTACCAACGGTGAAGCCACCGAGGCTGATGCTGGCGTGCAGCAGGTTGGTCGACGTCGCATTGCCGTCATTCCAGTCCCAACGCAGCTCGGTGTTGGTCTTCAGCGGGCCGTATTCGGTGTCGGTTGCCGTCTGCAGCTGCAGCTCAGCACGCGTGTGCCAGAGAGTGCCATTGTGGCTGTCTGCGTCGTAAGCATCGTACCACTTGCCTTCGGTACGAACCTTACCGCCGATCTTGAGGCAGGTTTCCGTGCCCGGGATGAAGAAGTAACCAGCACCGTATGCGTCGCAGATGCGAACGTATTCCAGCGGCTCGGGCTCAGCAGCGACGATCGCGTCAGCCGCGTGAGCACCGGATACTGCTGCCAGCGCAGCAGCGGAGCCGAGAAGAAGGCTCTTGATGTTCATATTGACCTCCAGTCAAAGTTTTATCTCAAGAATGAGAACTACCCGAAGGCATTCCCTGTCCCATCCTCGTGTTTCAAGAAGTGGACGATCAATCGCCCTCGCTTCCGAGAGTGAAAATACAAGACGCGGCCTGTCACGCAATCGACATCTTCTCCGAAAAGGGGATTTGCGTAAGCCTTCCGCAATTCCTGTTGCTGAAAGGACACAAGTCGGCGACACGGTGGCCGCATTTATTTAGACTTCGTTAAGAAACGTCTTAATCTACGGGTACTTACGCCAACGGCTAGAATAGCTTCAGTCAGCTGGAAAAAGGCGAGGAAATGGCCATTCCATGGCTAGCCGGCCGATTTTTGCGCGGTCCGGCGAGCTCTTTGCGGCACTGGCCTCGCTTCGTCGCCGGACAAATAGCCACTGGTGACTTCCACCCGCGTCCCAAAACGAAGCAGGGACGCGGATGATTCCAGGATGAGCGATTCGGACAGGCGCGAGCAGCCATTGGAAAAGGAAGGGCCGCTGAGTACCAAACGCCGCTCCGAACCATCATTTCCTTCGATAGAGGATCATCCCGGCGTGATGGAGCACGCCATCGATAAAGTCACCATCGGCGGTGAAACCGGTGTCGTCCCAGTAGTCGATATGATCCCCAGTCAACACGTAGCGCCCCTGATAGGCACGCTCACGACTGCCCCGCGCCTCGATATAGCGGCCGTTCGGCAGGAGCTCATGGCGGATATGACCGTCTGCGGTCACCCACATGCCGGCGTAAGCGTGAGTCGGTTTCTTCATTTGGATTCGATCCTCGGAAAGTGCCGGCGAAGCGAACAGGATGCCTGCCAGGATGAGAGCAAGGGAGCGGATCAATGCGCCGCCCGCGTCGGGCGAACGACGATCTCATTGACATCGACATCATCTGGCTGCTCGACGGCGAAGCGCACCGCCCGACCGATGGCATCGGGAGTCAGCGCAACGGCTCGATAGGATTTCATCGCTTCGGCCGCCACCGGATCGGTGATCGTATCGGCGAGCTCACTCTCGACGACGCCCGGATGGATGCAGGTGATCCGGATGTCGCGGCATTCCTGCCGCAGCCCATCGGAGATCGCCCGAACGGCATACTTGGTCGCGCAATAGACGGCGGCGGTCGGAGAGACGGCCAGCGCCCCGATCGAGGCGATATTGATGATGTGGCCGGAACCATGCGCCGTCATTTCCGGCAGGACCGCCGCAATGCCATGAAGCACGCCCTTGATGTTAACGTCGACCATTCTGTCCCATTCCTCGACCTTCATCGAGGCCATCGGGGAAAGCGGCATGATGCCGGCATTATTGACGATCACATCGACACCTCCCCAGGCCAGGCGTGCCGCCTCTGCAAAGGCAGCTACGTCAGCCCTGTCGGTGACATCGAGCCGGCGGGTCATGACCGTGCCGCCCTTTTCTCGTATCTCGGCCGCCAATGCTTCCAATCTGTCGATGCGCCTGGCACCCAGCATGACCCTTGCGCCGGCAGACGCGAGTTCGCGGGCGATGCCCGCACCGATGCCACTGGAGGCGCCGGTGATGAGAATGACTTTATCGATAGGCATGCGATCACTCCTTCTTGTGTGAGCGGCTCTTTCCCGGAACCGAACATGAGGAGGATACAGAGCTTCATTGTCGTGATAAGACATCCATTTAGTGACAGCTTGGAAAGCAATAATTACCAATGTGGCCCGATCTCAATGCTCTCTCCGTCTTCATCCTGGTCGCTCAGGAGCGCAATTTTCGCGCCGCTGCCGATAGGCTCGGCGTTACCCGCTCGGCAGTCAGCCAGACGATCCGGCGATTGGAGGAGAGCATGGGCATTGCGTTGCTGCAGCGCACAACCCGCAGCGTCAGCCTGACCGAGGCTGGCGAACGGCTTTATGCGGACGTAGAGCCGGCAGTCTCGGACATACGCACAGCTATGGAAAAGACGGAAACTTTGCGCACCCGACCTCGCGGTCAATTACGGCTCGCCGTCTCGTCGATCGCGGAGCGTTTTCTCGCCGGCGACTTTCTCGCAGGCTTTGCGGACGCCAATCCCGAGATTCAGCTCGACATCACCGTCACGGACGAGGAATTCGACATCGTATCGGAAGGCTATGACGCGGGCGTCCGGCTTGGCGAAGTCATCGAACAGGACATGATTGCCGTACCCGTCGCCGGCAACGAGCGGCAATTGGCCGTCTGTTCCCCGGCCTATCGCGACCGATTCGGCATCCCCCCGCATCCGAAAGAACTCTCGATGCATCGATGCATAGGCTGGCGATCCTCACCGAAGGCTGTCCCCTACCGTTGGGAATTTGCCGAGGAAGGCAAGGAATTCCGGGTGGAGGTCGCGCCGGAGGTGACGACGAATGACATGGGCGTGATGATCAAGCTGGCTGTCGCCGGAGCGGGGATCACATTCGGGATGGAAGAAAGCTTCCGCAACTTCATCGGCAGAAACGAGCTGGTGCCGATCCTTGAGGAATATTGCCCTTATTTTCCGGGCTTCTACCTCTACTATCCCAATCGACGGAACATGGCTCCCAAGTTGCGCGCGCTCGTAGCATATCTGAAGCGCTCCGAAGGCTTTGCAGGCCGAAATTCTCTATAATAACTGACCTTGATCGGCTTGGCGCAGCGCCAAGATCGCGGGCCGTCGCCTGCAGGGTAGGACAATCAGGAAAATGGCGGAGAAGATGGGATTCGAACCCACGATACCATTTCTGGTATACTCCCTTAGCAGGGGAGCGCCTTCGACCACTCGGCCACCTCTCCGGTGCGGCCCTGATAGGGCCATTCATTTATCGACGCAAGCGCTTTTTCGCGCTTGTGTACGTTCTTTCCATGATTCAGCAACAGGCGATTGTCGACCGAACTATGCTCCGGCCGGCTCGAAAATTCACATCAAGCCAGTAGCTGCTTCAAATCCGCGGCCGGGTCGGCAAGGATCTCCCTGGATGGATTGGCGCCGGTTTCCAGCAGCTTCTTACCGGTCACATAGGCCTTTGCGTCGTTTATCGCGTCGACGGCGATGAAACGGCCCTGCTTGAAATACCAGACGGAAGCTGCGCCCTCGCGGAGGCCCGGACGCAGCAGCGTCTCGTCGTAACCCAGGTTGAAGCCGGCAATCTGCAGCTTGACGTCATATTGATCCGACCAGAACCACGGCTTCGGATCATAGGCTTTTTCGCCGCCGGCTATGATTCCCGCCGCGGCCTCAGCCTGATCGACGGCGTTCTGCACCGATTCGAGCCGGATGCGCCCGCCCTCCCAGGGCAATTCCACGCAATCACCCATGGCGAAGATGGTGGGATCGGAGGTGCGGGCAAACGAATCGACGACGATACCGTTGCCGACCTCGAGGCCGGCCTCCTTGGCGAGCCTGTCATTGGGGGCGACGCCGATGCCGACAACGACGAAATCGACGTCGATGGTAGACCCGTCGGACAATTCGGCGGCGGTGACATGATCGTTGCGCCCGATGAGCTGCTTCAGGCCGGTCTTCTCGCGAATGACCACATCGTGCTTTTGATGGATGGCCCTAAAAATATCGGCGGTTTCCTTGGCCGCCACGCGCTGCAATATCCGGTCGCCCATCTCGATGAGCGTGACCTCCAGGCCGCGATGGCGCGCAACAGCAGCGGCCTCAAGCCCGATATAGCCGCCGCCGATGATGAGCACCCGGCGTCCGGGGCGCATTTCGCCGGCAAGAAGATCGGCGTCTCGCTTGTCACGGGCGAGATAGACACCTTCGAGCGCGCCGCCGACGGAGGGCGGCAGGCGGCGCGGCGTCGAGCCCGTCGCAAGCGCCAGCGTCTCGTAATCCAGCCTGGAGCCGTCCTGCATGACGATCTGCTTTGCGGCGCGATCGATCTGCTCGACCCAGGTGGACACGCGAATCTCGACATTGTTGTCCGAGTACCAATGTTCAGGCCGGAAGAGCAGGCGATCGAAAGCCATCTCGCCGAGCAGGTACTTCTTGGTCAAAGGTGGGCGCTGGTAGGGAAGGTTTTCCTCGGCACCGACGATGGTGATCGGCCTGGAATCACCCAGCCCGCGCAATTTGGCTGCGAGCGCGAAACCCGCCTGCCCGGCCCCGACAATGACCAATCTGCCCGTCACGATCCGTACTCCATGTTATTATGGCGCTCCTTCCGCGTTGCACGGAAGGCTGCCTAGGACTTCAGGGGTAACGCCTGCATCCGCAAGCGTCAATCACGGCTGACCCTGCGCCCCGGATCGGGAGAAAATTAGGCCAAACGCTCAGCTTGATATTTCGACCCAGCGGCGTTCGTGGAAGGATTGGGCCATGGCGTGTACCGATTTTTCGATGCGCAGGCCGTCTTTGAAAGCCACGACTGACGCAGCCTCGCCTGATATGGCGCGGATCAGCTCCCGGCACTCGATGATCTTCAGATCGTTGAAGCCGAGACCATGACCGGGCGCCGGGATGAAACGGTCATAGGGCTTGTGCGCGGGTGCGGCCAGCACCTTGCGGAAGCCCTGCTCGCTGTCCCTGCCCTCGGCCTGATAGAGCTCGAATTCGTTCATGCGCTCCTGGTCGTAGGAGATCGAGCCCTTGGAGCCGAAGATCTGCAGGGCGATCCGGCCCTTGCGGCCCCAGGCAGAACGGTTGGCCATCAGCGCGGCGGAAATGCCGCCGCCAAGCCGCATCAGCACATTGGCGAGATCGTGGTTTTCGACGGCGCGGGTGCCGCCGTCCTTTAGGGGACGTTCGGCATAGGGCTTCACCATATCGGTGATGACAGCCTCAACATGGCCGAACAAGAACCAGAGAAGCGAAAGCGGATGCACGGCGAAATCATCCAAAGCGCCGTAACCGGAAGCAAGTTCGCTCTTCCAATAGAAGAGACCGTTCGGATCGGCCATGAAATCCTCATCCATCTCGACACGGACGTGATTGACCGCGCCGATCGCCCCTTCTGCGATCAGCGCCTTGATGTGACGCATCACCGGGTTCTGGATATAATTGTAACCGAGGATGGCGACCTTGCCGGAGGCCTTGGCTGCGGCGAGCATGCGCTCGGCATCGCCATAGGACGGCGCCATCGGCTTTTCGCACCAGACGTGCTTGCCAGCTTCAAGGGCTGCGATCGCCATTTCCGGGTGGAACTGATTGGGGGTCGTGACCGAGACGACGTCGACATCGGGATCTGCTATGAGCTCGCGCCAGTCGGCCGTTGCCTTTTCGAAGCCGAATTCGTCACCACGCGCCTTTGCCAGATCGGCATTGGCTTCGGCGAGATGCACCAGGCGCGGCCGCGCGACATCACCGAATACTGTTTTGACCGCATTCCAGGCTAGCGCATGGCATTTGCCCATATAACCGGTGCCGATCAATCCAACGCCCAATGGCTTCATTTGCCTTTCCTCCTCACATCTTCTCCCGAAGTGGACGATTTTTGGAATATTTAGACCGTTTTGACAAGCGCACTCATGGTATCGACCTCAATCCGAAATGATGAAAACCCGTATTTATATGTGTAAATTCATTATGTTAAAATTATTCGTGCCGAACGATTCAAAATCCGGTATCGTTGCCAAATATGGAATATCTGTTTCATTGCGGGCATGTGGGGAGCTGAAGGACGGCGCATGGACAACAATGTCGAGACGCAAACCAGGGTGCCGCGCGACTTCGAAAGCCTTCGAAGCATCATCATCGAGCGCAAGAGCGCCATGCCAAAGCGCCTCGCGCAGGTTGCCGCCTTCGCGCTCGGCAATCCCGATGAGATCGCCTTCGGCACGACGGCCAGCATCGCCACTGCCGCCGAAGTTCAACCCTCCACGCTGGTGCGCCTTGCCCATCACCTCGGCTATGAGGGCTTTTCCGATCTTCAGAGCATCTTTCGCGAACGGCTGCGCGACCGGACGCTCAGTTATGAGGAGCGGCTGGTGACGCTCGAACGCTCCGGCGTAGAGAACGAAGAGGCCAGTATTCTCTCGGGCTTCCTCTCTGCGGCGAGCCAATCCGTCAACAAGCTCGCCGCAACCATCGAGACCGACACCTTCGCCAAAGCCATCGACGTGCTTGCAGCGGCCGAGACGATCTATCTGATCGCCAAGCGCCGCTCCTATCCGCTGACGGCACATATGACCTATGCCTTTTCCAAGCTCAACATACGTCATCAGATCGTCGCCTCGCCCAATGGTATAGACGGCGAGATCACCCGCTTCGCCACGGAGAAGGACGCTGCGATCGCCGCGAGCTTTTCGCCCTATGCAGCCGATAGCCTAGCGCAGGCACAGGATCTTGCTGCGCGCAACGTGCCGGTCATCGCCATTACCGATTCGGCCTTCTCGCCGCTTACCGCCTGCGCGGATTATTGGTTTGAAGTGGCGGAAGCCGATTTTGCCGGTTTCCGCTCGCTGTCGGCGTCGATGGCGCTGATCATGGCCTTTCCGGTTGCCATTGCCGAGCGTCGGCGAAAAGCTGCGACAAAAGCCGATAAAACGAAAATGGAATAAATATTCCGAATTGACAAAATCTCGGAACCAATGTTTCACTACAACCAAGATCACGGCCGCGGGAGATGGTCGCCAGATCCATAGCAGCCGGGACGAAACGAGCACCGGCACTTTCAATAACGCATGATCTCGGCGCAGGCTGAAAAGCAGAAGAGGTCATGCCCCGACGGGAGGACATCATGGCACACGGCAATCCTGGCGCCGAGCCGGAAGCAAAACTCGATGTGATCACTATCGGCCGCTCCTCCGTCGACCTTTATGGTCAGCAGATCGGTTCGCGCCTGGAAGACATAGCCTCTTTTGCCAAGTCGGTTGGCGGCTGCCCGGCCAATATCGCCATCGGCACCGCGCGGCTCGGCCTGAAATCCGGCCTCATCACCCGTGTCGGCGACGAGCAGATGGGCCGCTTCATCCGCGAACAGGCGGCGCGCGAGGGTGTGGCGGTCGATGGGATCGCGACAGACGAGGAGCGGCTGACAGCGCTGGTGCTGTTGGCGGTCGAGGCCGAAGGCGTCTCGCCGATGATCTTCTATCGCTCAGACTGCGCCGACATGGCGCTGAACGAAGACGATATCGACGAAGGCTTCATCAAGTCTTCGGGCGCCGTTCTGGTCTCCGGCACGCATTTCTCCAAGCCGAACACCGAAGCAGCACAGCGCAAGGCGATCCGCATCGCCAAGGCGAACGGCCGTAAGGTGATCTTCGACATCGACTACCGGCCGAACCTCTGGGGTCTTGCCGGCCATGCCGAGGGCTTCGAGCGCTATGTGAAATCGGATCGCGTTTCCTCGAAGATGAGGGAAACGCTGCCGGATTGCGACCTGATCGTCGGCACGGAAGAAGAGATCATGATCGGCTCGGGCGTCGACAACGTGCTCGGCGCGCTCAAGGAAATCCGTCGCCTCTCTCCAGCGACCATCGTGCTCAAGCGCGGCGCCATGGGCTGCATCGTCTATGACGGCCCGATCTCCGACGATCTCGAAGCCGGCATCGTTGGCCAGGGTTTCCCGATCGAGGTCTTCAATGTTCTCGGCGCGGGCGATGCCTTCATGTCCGGATTTCTGCGCGGCTATCTGCGCGGCGAGCCGCTGAAGACCTGCGCCACTTGGGCGAATGCCTGCGGCGCCTTCGCCGTTTCCCGCCTGCTCTGCTCACCGGAATATCCCACCTGGACGGAGCTCGATTTCTTCCTGAAGACGGGCAGCAAACACAGGGCGCTGCGCAAGGACGAGGCGATCAATCACATTCATTGGGCGACGACCCGTCGCGGCGACGAAATCCCGCTGCTGATGGCGCTTGCGATCGACCATCGTTCGCAGCTCGTCAGCGTCTGCGATGAGCTAAGCGTCGGTTACGACAGGATCGTCGCCTTCAAGCGGCTCGCGGTCGAGGCTGCGGCGCGTGTGGCCGACGGCCGCCAGGGCTATGGCATGCTGATCGATGAACGCTTCGGGCGCGACGCCTTCTTCGATGCGGCAACCAAGAATTTCTCCTGGATCGGCCGCCCCGTCGAGCTGCCGGGATCGAAGCCGCTGAAATTCGAGTTCAGCCAGGATATCGGCTCGCAGCTCGTCGAATGGCCGCTCAACCATTGCATCAAATGCCTTTGCTTCTACCATCCAGACGATCCGAAGGAGCTGAAGGCGGAGCAGCAGGAGAAGCTGCGGACACTGTTCGAGGCCGCGCGCAAGGTTGGCCGCGAGCTTCTGGTCGAAATCATCGCCAGCAAGAACGGTCCCCTGAGCGACGACACGATCCCGACGGCCATGGAAGAACTCTATGCGCTCGGCATCAAGCCGGACTGGTGGAAGCTGGAGCCGCAGGAATCGACGGCTGCCTGGAAAAAAATCGATGCCGTGATCGCCAAAAATGATCCATTGTGCCGCGGTATCGTGCTGCTCGGCCTTGAGGCACCGGCAGAGGAACTGATCCGCAGTTTCGAGGCGACGCTGGCGGCCCCTTCGGTCAAGGGTTTCGCCGTGGGGCGGACCATCTTCTCCGATGCGGCCCGCGCATGGCTCTCGGGCGGCATGAACGACGAGGAAGCGATTGCCGACATGGCCGGCCGTTTCCAGCAATTGACGGATGCGTGGCTTAAGACCCGCGATCTGTAAAATTAGAGCATTTGGGAGGCGCCCGATGGGCAAGACGATCCGATTGACGATGGCACAGGCCGTCGCGCATTTCCTCAAGAAGCAGATGACCATCATCGACGGGCAGAAGCAGCCGATTTTCGGCGGCGTCTGGGCGATCTTCGGTCACGGCAACGTCGCCGGCATCGGCGAGGCGCTCTATCAGGTGCGCGAGGAATTGCCGACCTTCCGCGCCCATAACGAGCAGGGCATGGCCCATGCCGCCATTGCCTATGCCAAGGCGAGCTTCCGCCAGCGCTTCATGGCCTGCACGACCTCCATCGGCCCCGGCGCACTGAATATGGTGACGGCCGCTGGCGTTGCACACGTCAACCGCATCCCCGTTCTCTTCCTTCCCGGCGACGTCTTTGCCAACCGCGCGCCCGATCCGGTGCTGCAGCAGATCGAGGATTTCGGCGACGGCACCGTGTCGGCCAATGACGCCTTCCGCCCGGTGTCCCGCTATTTCGACCGCATCACCCGCCCCGAGCAGATCATCTCCGCGCTGAAACGCGCCATGCAGGTGCTGACCGATCCCCTCGATTGCGGTCCTGTGACGCTGTCGCTGTGTCAGGACGTGCAGGCCGAAGCCTTCGATTATCCGGAAAGCTTCTTCGAGGAGCATGTCTGGGTGCCGCGCCGTCCGCAGCCGGATGCAGACGAACTTGCCAATGCCATTGCATTGATCCGCCGCTCCGAAAAGCCGGTCATTCTTGCCGGCGGCGGCGTGCTCTATTCGCAGGCGACGAAGGAACTGGCCGCTTTTGCCGAAGCTCATGGTATTCCCGTTGTCGTCACACAGGCCGGTAAATCGGCCATCGACGAGACGCATCCCCTGGCGCTCGGCTCCGTCGGCGTGACGGGCACATCGGCTGCCAATGCCATTGCCGAAGACACCGATCTGGTGATCGCTGTGGGAACCCGCTGCCAGGATTTCACCACCGGCTCCTGGGCTCTATTCAAGAATGAAAAGCTGGCCATGATCGGCCTCAATATCGCGGCCTACGACGCTCTCAAGCACAACAGTTACCCCCTAGTGACGGATGCGCGCGAAGGGCTGAAGGCGCTTTCCGCCGGCCTCACGGGCTGGCGCGCCCCGGCATCGCTGGCCGAAAAAGCGACGCAGGAAAAGAAGATCTGGATGGAGGCCGCCGCAAAGGCGATGGCGACCACGAACGCCGCCCTGCCCTCGGACGCCCAGGTCATCGGCGCTGTTACGCGTACGCTCGGCGGCAAGGACAGCATTCTGGTGTGCGCAGCGGGCGGCCTGCCCGGCGAACTGCACAAGCTCTGGCCGGCAACCGCGCCCGGCAGCTACCACATGGAATACGGCTTCTCCTGCATGGGCTACGAGATCGCCGGCGGGCTCGGCGCGAAGATGGCCCGTCCGGAAAAGGAAGTCGTCGTCATGGTCGGCGACGGCTCCTACATGATGATGAATTCGGAACTGGCGACCTCCGTCATGCTCGGCCTGAAGATCACCGTCGTGCTGCTCGACAACCGCGGCTATGGCTGCATCAACCGCCTGCAGATGGCGACCGGTGGTGCGAACTTCAACAACCTCTTGAAGGACTCGCGGTTCGAAGTGATGCCGGAGATCGACTTCCGAGCGCATGCCGCCAGCATGGGTGCGGTTGCCGTGAAGGTCGCTTCCATCGCCGAGCTGGAACAGGCGATCGAAGTCTCGAAGAAGAACGACCGCAGCTCCGTCATCGTCATCGATACCGATCCGCTGATCACGACGGACGAAGGCGGCCATTGGTGGGACGTCGCCGTTCCCGAAGTCAGCCCGCGTGCCGAGGTCAACAAGGCCCGCGCCGCCTACGAACAAGCCCGTGCCGCCCAGCGCATCGGCTGATCGATTTCTTTTATTTTTCCGGAGGAGCTGAGACGCTCCTCCAACGCTATTTTCAAGGAGACCATTGATGAAGGCCAAACTCGGCATGTCGCCCATCGCCTGGTGGAACGACGATCTTCCGGAGCTCAGCGACGACGTATCTCTGGAAGAATGCCTACGCCAGTCGCGCGGCGCGGGCTTCACCGGTATGGAACAGGGCCGGCGCTTCCCGAGCAATCCCGATGAGATGCTGCCGATCCTGCGCGCCGCCGACGTGACGCTTTGTGGCGGCTGGTTCTCGGGTACGCTCGTCAACGAGGAGCTTGCCGCCAACAAGGACCGCATCGCGCCGATGATCGAGCTATTCAAGGCCGTCAGCGCGCCTTGCATCGTCTATGGCGAAGTCGGCCGCTCGATCCAGGGGGACCGCTCCAAGCCGCTTGCCACCAAGCCGCGCCTTTCGGATGACGAGATGAAGGCCTATGCCCGCCGCGTCACCGAGTTCGGCGAATGGTGTGCCGACCAGGGCATGCCGCTTTCCTACCATCATCACATGGCAGCGGTCGTCGAAACCGAGCCGGAACTCGACGCCTTCATGCGCAATTCCGGCGAAGGCATTCCGCTGCTGCTCGATGCCGGTCATCTCGCCTTTGCCGGCGGCGACGTGCTGCGCGCCATCGACAACCACCACGCCCGCATCAACCACGTTCACGTCAAGGATATCCGCAAGTCCGTCGTCGATGGGCTGGATCGTAGCCGGCAGTCTTTCCTCGACGCCGTCGCGCTCGGCGCATTCACGGTGCCGGGCGATGGATCGCTCGATTTCGGCGCTATCGTCAAGCGCTTCGCCGATTACGGTTATGAAGGCTGGTTCGTCGTCGAAGCCGAGCAGGATCCGCGCAAGGCGCCGCCGCAAAAGATGGCCGAGATCGGCCATGCCGAGCTGATGCGCGTGATGACGGCCGCGGGCTACACAGTGGAAACCGAAGGCTTTCCCAAGGGATAACGGAAGACGAGAACCCCTCTCCTCCGTCACAGGTTGGAGAGGGGCACTCTCCAAGCAATGGAGCAAGACCATGCCCAATCTGAAGGTCAAACCTAGCGGCTCGCATGGCCGCGTCACCCATGTCACGCCCGAAAGCGCCGGCTGGACCTATGTCGGCTTCGACCTGCATCGCTTGAAGCCGGGCGAAACCGCTTCGGCCGAGACCGGCGATCGCGAGGTCTGCCTCGTATGGGTTAGCGGCAAGGGAAGCGCCAAGGCGGGTACAAAGGATTTCGGCTCGCTCGGCGGCCGCATGAGCCCCTTCGAGGGAGCGCCCCACGCGCTCTATATTCCAGCAGGCTCGAGCTGGTCGGTGACCGCCGAGACCGATCTGGAACTGGCCGTCTGCTCGGCACCAGGCGGCGGCTCCTATGAAGCCCGCGCCATTCCGCCGGGCACGCATCCGGCGCTAACGCGCGGCAAGGGCACCAATGTCCGCCACGTCAACAACATCATGCCGGAAGACGATGGCGCGGCGCATTCGCTGCTGGTCGTGGAAGTGATCACGCCGGGCGGACACACCTCGTCCTACCCTCCGCACAAACACGATCAGGACAATCTCCCGAACGAAAGCTTCCTGGAGGAGACCTATTACCATCGCCTAAACCCGCCGCAGGGCTTCGGCTTCCAGCGTGTCTATACCGACGACCGGTCGCTGGACGAAGTCATGGTGCTGGAGGATGGCGACGTGACGCTGGTGCCTAGGGGATATCACCCCTGCGCCGCCTGCCACGGCTACGACCTCTATTACCTCAACGTCATGGCCGGCCCGAAGCGGATCTGGAAATTCCACAATGCCGTCGAGCATGAATGGCTGCTCAAGTCCTGAATAACGCCTGACATCGATTCATAGTTGAAAAGGCCGTGCTCGAAAGCGCGGCCTTTTCCATTCTTACGCCGGCAACAAGCCGTAGCGCCATTTGCTATCCCTGGCATTGCGCGACAATACCAGCCAGGTGAGCAGGATCATGCCCATCTCAGCGAAGATCGGCGTCATCCAGATCCCGCGTTCGCCGAAGACGAGCGGCAGGAGGAATGTCAGCGGCAAGGTGAACAGATAGGACCGCGACAGACCGAAAATCGCACCACGCTTCGCATCGCCGATCGACTGGAAATAGGACGACAGGATGATCGCCTGGCCGAAGAGGAAGTAGGCCCCGATTGTCCAGGGCAGGATGCGGCCGACTTCCGTGACGATCACCGGATCGCCTACGAAAATCGAACCCATATGCCCCGCCAGCAGCTCGACGATGAGTTCGACGGCGCCGCAATAGACCAAAGCCGAAATCAGGGCGATCAGGACGCTATGACCCACGCGGGCTGGAAGGGCGGCGCCATGATTATGGCCTGATATGGTCTGCAGCGCGATGCTCAAGCCCAGCAGCGGCAGATAGGCGAAGGTCATGACTCTTGTGACGATTCCGTAGGCGCCGACGGTCGCGACATAATCCCCCTCATGCCAGATCGACACGTTGAAGAGGATCGCCGCCGAGCTTAGCGAAATGCCGATGAAACCGAGGCTCATCGGAGCGCCGAAGGCGACGACGCCGCGCCACTCGCGAACATGCAGCGCCATGTCGACCCGAAGGCCATTCGGCCGACGCAGGCGATAGATGATGACGATCATCAGGCAGATGAATTGCGCCAGGACCGAGCCGCCGGCGGAGCCGACCACGCCCCAGTGCGCAACGGCCATCAGCAACCAGTTTGCCAGGATGTTGAGCAGCGTCGAGGCAAGCGTCACCAGCGTCATGAAGCCGAGCTTTCCTTCGCAGCGCAGCCCGTCCAGATGGATCGAAAGAAAGAAGCTGACCGGCGCGAAGGCGACCATGACGCCCATGAAGGCCTCGGCGCTCCTGGCAACATCGGCATTTCCCGCCGCGGCCACGGCAATGAACTGCCTGCCTGCGAGCCAGTAGACGAGGTTGATCGCCACCACGACGGCAAGCGCCAGCGTATGGGCGCCGGTAAACACGGACTTCGCGGCGTCGCGATTTCCGGCCCCGAGGCGGCGGGCGAGAATGCTCGCCATGCCGTTTGAAACCAGCGTCTGCAGCGCGATAAGCAGCATCAGCGCGGGAAAGATGAGGCTGACGGCGGAGAGCGCCTCGGCGCCGACATAGACGCCGAGGAAATAGGCGTCGACGACGGCAAAGAGGCCGCTGACTGTCGTGATGATGACGATCGGCGCGGCTGTCTTGGCAAAGACGCCAGGCAGCCAGCCGGTGAGAAACATATTGTTTTCGAGGGTGTGCGTCATGGTGTATCCGGACGGAATCGCTCGCGAGCGGCAAAGATAGCGGCGTAACAAGCAGGGATGAAGATTAAAGGTCGAGAACCAGATGCGGTATGCCGTTCGATGTCCGGCGCGGCGAAATGCCGTCGGCGTCGACCTGGGCGTTGATGCGCTGGCGGAATGCCGAGAAGCTCTCGAACTCCACCACATCGACCGGTTCGTCGAAATGGATCGTTATCTTGTAGAGCCCGCCCGACTTCGCCGACATCGCCAGAACCTTACCCGTGAACGGTTTGTTCAGATAACGCCCGCGCACGGCGGAGCCGACATCGAAGGGCGCATCCGGCCCGTCATTCGGTTTTGCGGCAAGCGCCGACAGCGTGTTCCAGTCGCGCTGCCCGTGTTGCTTGGCGATGAGCTCCAGCGCCGCCGAGTGGCTCATGTCGTCGCCGCGCTCGGCCATGGCCTGACGCAGACGCCGGGCCTGAGCCTTCAATTCATCTATGGACGGATACGTCGTCATAGGATCAGCCTTTGCTAAGGCACGCAATTACGACTGTGAAACGGAGCTCGCGTTACCGTCAGTCAGCATGCCCTGAGTGGCCGTGACCTAAAACTGCGAGGACTTCACCTTGGATTTTCATCCGCGAGCGGCAGGCGCCTCGAACCGCTCGTTCGTATGATCGAAGCCGATGCTCCTGTCAAGATGCGCCCAAATCGGCACAAAAGACGAACCCGTTAAAATTCTACCAATGCAATTGACGCTTCCGCAAAATCTCCGTGCAAGATTCATGCTGTAACCGAGATGAATTCGGTCTGTTTTGCAACAGGGAATGACAATGCTTCGCGCAACCCATCTGGCGAAAGTCAAATCCGAAGTCTACGAACGCAGCTGGGAACGTTTCTACGTCCAGCGGCCGGCGCGTCTCGTGGCTGTCCGTCCCTGCCTGACAGGCATTTCTGTGCGTAGCGCCGAGATTACCGACATCTCGCGCGGCGGTGCCAGCTTCACCGTCGCCACCACCGTCGGCCTGCCGACCCACTACTATCTGAACATCCTCGGTCTCGTCTACCGCATAGCCTGCGCCGAAGTCAGCCGCATCGACAATCGCGTCCATGTCCGCTTCATCAACCTGATCGAACCGGAGACGCTTCGCCGCGTCGTGCGCGCCGATTTCATGATCGGCAATGTCGAAGCCCTGGCTGCACGCGGCAAAAGGCGGCCGGTATAAATTCGGCTTCACGTCCTCAATCGCTTCGCACGTCGCCGCGGGCATATCGTCCAGGCGGCATGCCTGCGTATCGCGCAAAGGCGACGCTGAAAGTGCTTGCCGATCCGTAGCCAACGCGTTCAGCTACCTGATCCACCCCCAATTCGCGGCTGCGCAATAGCTGCTTTGCAAGAGCCATGCGCCAAGCCAATAGATATTCCATTGGTGGCAGGCCAACGACACGGCTGAAACGCGCGAAGAAAGCCGATCGGGACAGGGCCGCTTCGGTCGCAAGATCCGCGACAGTCCAAGGATGGGCAGGACGCGCATGCATTGCGTGAAGTGCTGCAGCCAGGCGTTCATCGGCAAGGCCGCGACTCAAGCTCGACGTGACGGTTGTTTCCGTGCCGGATCGCAATGCCTCGATCAACAACACCTCCAGCAGCCGTTCCAGCACGAGTTCGCGCGCCGGCCGGCGCTCGCGCGTTTCCTCACCGACCAATTGCATCAGAGTCGCGAGTCGGGGCTCGTCACGAACGATAACGACATCAGGCAAGAGGGAAACGAGCAAGGCAGCATCCGGCGCGCCGAAGCTGCAATGCCCTATGCGCATGCGCAGATCCGCCGGCCCTTCGAGGCGGCCGACACGGAAATGGCCGCCACTCAACTGCGCTGGAACCATGGCGGACAGACCGGCCGGTGCGTCGACGCTCTCATTGACAAGGTCGCGCATGGCCGGCACGAGCACGAAATCACCGGCCCGGAGGATGAAAGGCCGATGTCCTCCAAACGTTACGCGGCAACGCCCCTCAAGGATTGCGCAGTAGAATGGCTCGCCTGTGGCCTCGCGGTGAATTCGCCAGGCGCCGGCGCATTCCACCAGCTTCGAAAAGCGAGCGGCAGGCTGCAGCAGCGTGACGATTTCGGCAAGCGGATCGACGGTCATAATCAGGACTAACGCTAAAGAAATGGAGACTATAGCATATATAAAGTCTCTCGCCCGGTCACTACCATGGCATCATTCCTTTTGTTTGGAGAGGCTCATGTCCACGATATTGATTACTGGTTGCTCGTCTGGCTTCGGCCTGGAGACTGCGAAACTGTTTTTTGAACGAGGGTGGGATGTCATCGCGACAATGCGCACGCCCCAACCCGAGCTGCTACCGGTTTCCGAACGCTTGCGTGTTCTCGCGCTCGACGTCACCAATCCGGCAAGCATCGTGGACGCCGTGAAGGCTGCCAGTCCGATAGACGTATTGGTCAACAATGCCGGTTTCGGAGCGCCCTCACCAATCGAGCTGACCGCGCCGGAGACGGTGCAGTCGCTGTTCCAGACAAATACGATCGGCACATTGGCGATGGTCCAGGCCGTATTGCCCCAGATGCGTCAACGTCGGGCCGGAGTCATCGTCAACGTCACCTCTACGGTGACGGTCAAGACTATGCCGGTGATTGGGATCTACCGGGCGAGCAAGGCAGCGGTGAACGCCTTCACCGAGTCCTTATCGGTGGAGATGGAGCCATTTGGCGTGCGTGTGCATATTGTCCTGCCAGGCCGGTCGCCGGAAACTCGCTTTGGGGAGAATGCGCGTCCACATTTGCGTGGTCTGGACGATCCGGATTATGCTCCGCTCATTCAGCAATTCATCAAGAATGTGCAGGACGATACTGGTCCAGTGACTCACGCACCCGATGTCGCGGAAGCGGTTTGGCGGGCTGCCACCGATCCATCCGCCCCGCTGCGAATTCCGGGCGGTGCGGATGCTGAACTCTGGATGGCTGAGGCAGGTTTGTAACCGGAATCGGTGGCAGCCCAAAAGCTGCGGCCGTTCCGACTTCGACCGTGCATTAGAGGGAACACGCAGCCATCGATCCCGGGAGTGCGTCCGGCGGCTGCGTTCGGCCTTTTGCGAACGTCTCATTTCATAACGGCAGGCGCAATCTGCCTATTGATATGCGGCGTATGAGATCGGTGAAAAGATCGCATTCTGCAACCATGACCCGTTGTTCCAGCGAAAGTACGCTATCGTCGGGATGGATCTGAACGGTGGTTGTGGCCACAGTTCTGCCGTGGTCGTACTCTCCATCTACGAGGTGGATCGTTGCGCCTGTTTCGGTCTCGCGATTATCGAGCACGGCTTGGTGAACTCTTCGCCCGTACATCCCCAATCCGCCGTATTTGGGTAGCAGCCCCGGATGAACATTCAATATTCGCCCATCAAACGCGGCTAGCGTAAGCGGGCCAAGTTTCTTGAGATAGCCGGATAAGATAACGAGTTCAGCTCCATAAGCGATTAGTGTGTCGCGAAGCTGTTTGTCCGCATCAGCTTCCCGGTCCTTGGTCGGAATGTGAAACGAGGGAATACCGTTGGCGTCAGCATAGGCTAGTGCTGCGGACGAAGCCCTATTGCTAACCAGCACGACAGCGGCAGCATTCACTGTGTTCGCTCGGATGGCTTCGTTGACCGTCCGAAATGAGGTTCCATTGTTTGATGCAAGGAACGCTATTGCGAGCTTATTCATGAGGGCCTCGTTGATCGATGCTATCGCGATGACCGAGACTCCCTTTAATGGTAACTGATACGAATTTTCAATGAGTGCGACGAGGCAATCCGAAGGCCGCGTCTTTCCGCTCTTGCAACCACCTGCCAAGCGCCTATTCTGCCTCACCCAGCAACCGAATTCGGGAAACAAAGCCAGCATGTCCGCCTTCTCGCGCTTCACGCCGCTGATCAGCGCCCTTCCCTCCACCGTTCCTTTCGTCGGCCCAGAAGCGTTGGAGCGTCAGCGCGGGCTGACGGTCAAGGCCCGTATCGGCGCCAATGAGAACGGTTTTGGGCCAGCGCCCTCCGTCATCGCGGCCATGCGCGAGCGGGCCGGCGATATCTGGATGTATAACGATCCGGAAAATTACGAATTGAAGCAGGCGCTTGCGGCCCATCTCGGTGTTCAATCCGCCAATATCGCCGTCGGCGAAGGCATCGACAGCCTGCTTGGCCTGATCGCGCGTATGGTGATCGAACCGGGTACGCCCGTCGTCACCTCGCTCGGCGGCTATCCCACCTTCAATTTCCATGTCGCCGGCTTCGGCGGTCGCCTCGTCACCGTGCCCTATGTCGATGATCGCGAGGATCTCGATGGATTGCTCGAAGCGGTGAAGCGCGAGAATGCGCCGCTCGTCTATTTCGCCAATCCCGACAATCCGATGGGTAGCTGGTGGGATGCCGACAAGATTGTCGCCTTTGCCCGTGCATTGCCGGAAAACTGCATGCTGATCCTCGACGAAGCCTATAGCGAAACGGGGCCTGCCAGCTCGCTTCCTGATATCTCGGCCCTGATCGACCTGCCAAACGTGTTGCGCACCCGCACCTTCTCCAAGGCCTATGGTCTTGCCGGCGCCCGCGTCGGCTATGTCATCGGCGCGCCAGAGACCGTGCTGGCCTTCGACAAGATCCGCAATCATTTCGGCATGAACAAGCTCGCGACCGCTGCCGCCCTCGCCGCGCTGAAAGATCAGGCCTATCTTGCCGAAGTAATCGGCAAGATCCGGGCCGCGCGCGAAGAGATCGGTACGATCGCCCGCGACAATGGGCTGCTGCCTCTCGCCTCCGCCACCAATTTCGTCGCCATCGATTGCGGACGGGACGGCGTCTATGCCCGTGCCATCGTCGACGGGTTGATCCAGCACGGCGTCTTCATCCGCATGCCGGGGGTAGCCCCGCTCAACCGGTGCATCCGTGTCAGCGTCGGACCCAGGCAGGATCTCGATCTCTTCGCCGAGGCGTTGCCGAAGGTGCTGAAGGCGATCAGTTAAGCCCAAAACGACGAAACCGCGCCTGCCTTGTTCCGGCCGGTCGCGGTTTTCATCATTTCGGCTGGCATCTCCGTCGGCCGCCGACATCCCCTCTTTCGAGGTCAGGAAGTGGTATCGCCGACGGCACGCCTCAGTGCGTGGTCATCCATTCGCGGGCGGCGCGCAGCGCTGCTGCGAGCTGCATCTTGGTCAAGGTCGCGGCAACGTCGGCGCGAAGCTCGGCGGCGCGCTCGCTGCCGCGGATGGCGGCGATATTCAACCATTTGTGGGCGGCAACGAGGTCCGCATTGCAGCCCCTGCCGGTCGCGTAGTTCACGCCCAGTTCGCAAAGGGCATCGGCGCTGTTACCACCCATCATGGCATTTCCAGACATCGGCGTTTCAAAGCGTGCCATTGCTATTATCCCTGTTTGACTTCTGTTCGTATCTGCCCTGTTTTCCGTCCGAACCTTGCCGTCATACGCGGCTTTCCGGTTCTTCCGGCTGGCGGGTTTGCCCCGCTCGTTTGATGGCTTCACTATCGCAGACGGCTTTCAAAAAACGCCTAAAATGCATGATTAATTCGATGCAAACAAAGTGCAAATGCTTGGTAAACTTGGGATTTTGTTAAACATGGCTTCCCTTGCAAATTAAGGATTTTCGGGCGAGTTTAACCTTCCGTTAGGATTTGGATTTAAACTCTTTCTTCACCACAAAAAGAGCGCAGTTGAATTCGATGTCGTGTTTCGACGGTGCGCGGACACCCGCCGAAACGGGTGTTTGAGCTCCGAAAGCCATATTTACCTTTACGTTCGCGTTAGATAATCTCACCGCATTCCCGGTCACAGAACCGGATGGCGCCTTGGGGGAGGAATGACACCATGATCCGTACTACCGTTCTTGCGATCGCATTGCTGATGAGTGCGAGCGCCGCTCTTGCCGAAGAGCCGATCGTCGGCAATTGGAAAACGGTTGCCGGCGACACGGCTGCCATCGCTCCCTGCGGCGACAGCTATTGCGTGACCCTGAAGACTGGCAAATATGCCGGCAAGCAGATCGGCAGGATGCAGGGCACAGGTAACAGCTATACGGGCGAGCTTACCGACCCCTCCGAAGACAAAACCTACAGCGGCTCCGGCACGGTCAGCGGCAACAAGATCAAGATGCAGGGCTGCGTGCTGAAGGTATTCTGCAAGTCGCAGACCTGGACGAAACTCTAAAACAGCACCTGCCCGTCCCAGAAAGCACTCGACATGCCTGCCGCCTGACATCGGCGGGCTCTCGTTATTTGCCTGCGAGGAGAGGCCGGCGACCATTCGAAACTGGTAATATTTCTGAACGCCGGATGAACCGGTATCTCAGCACCTGTTCAGCCTGACCATGGCAAAACAGTGTCCAGTATAGGGCACGGGTAGGCCAGGAATATGGACTCGATCATCATCGCACGGCGCTTCGTTGTTATCATGCTGTTTGCTGCCGTCTTCGCATTCAGCTTCTCGGTTGCGGTCGAACACGCCGGTCGCAGCGGCGCACAATCGCATTTCGGAGCAAGCTTCACCTGCGTGCAGACCGGCGCGCCTTACTGCACGACGGTACAATAACAAACGTCTGCGCGTAATCCTCGCGCAGGCCAGTGGGCGGCTCTAAAAATAGCTGCGAGAATCCGGGCCGCCTGTTGCAACGTCGTTTGCTTGTAATCAACGACACTCTATAATGGCGCATGAGCAACAGAATCTCTCCCTTTTCACCCCTCGACATTTCCTCTCCCAGCCCGTTCCAGCCGAGTACCTTCGATGATCCGGGCAAGGCCGTGGAAGCGCTGACGGAGCTTTACGATCGCAACACCGCGTTCCTGATCGACAATTTCACCAAGCTCGCCAAAGGCGCGCCGATCACAGCGCGCTACCGGGCTTTCTATCCGCAGGTGAGCATCGAGACGACGAGCTTCGGCCATGTCGATTCGCGCCTCTCCTACGGCCATGTCACGGCACCCGGCGTCTACACGACGACGATCACCCGCCCGCAGCTCTTCAAGCATTATCTCAAGGAGCAGCTGACGCTCCTGATGCGCAGCCATAATGTTCCGGTGGTCGTGTCGGAATCGACGACGCCTATCCCGATTCATTTCGCCTTCGGCGAAGGCGCTCACGTCGAAGCAACCGCCACCGTTTTCGAAGACATTCCGCTGCGAGACCTCTTCGACACGCCGGACTTGAGCACCACGGACGACGAAATCGCCAACGGCGAATATATCCCGCCGCCGGGCGAGCCCTCGCCGCTTGCGCCGTTTACGGCGCAGCGCATCGACTATTCGCTGGCCCGCCTCGTCCACTACACGGCGACCAGCGCGGCGCATTTCCAGAATTTCGTGCTGTTCACGAACTATCAGTTCTATATCGACGAATTCTGCAAATGGGCGCGCGACCTGATGGCGAGCGGCGGCGGCGGCTATACCGAGTTCGTCGAACCGGGCAACATCATCACCAAGGCTGGTTCCAGCCAGCCCGAGGGCGATGTGACAGCGCCGCGGCTACCGCAGATGCCGGCCTACCATCTGAAGAAGAAGGGCCATGCCGGGATCACCATGATCAATATCGGCGTCGGCCCATCCAACGCCAAGACGATCACCGACCACGTTGCCGTGCTGCGTCCGCATGCCTGGCTAATGCTTGGCCATTGCGCCGGCCTGCGCAACAGTCAGCGGCTCGGCGACTATGTGCTCGCCCATGCCTATATGCGCGAGGACCATGTTCTCGACGACGACCTGCCGGTCTGGGTGCCGATCCCGGCGCTCGCTGAAGTGCAGGTGGCACTTGAGGCCGCCGTTGCCGAGATCACCGGCTATGAGGGCTTCGAGCTGAAGCGCATCATGCGCACGGGTACCGTCGGCACCATCGACAACCGCAACTGGGAACTGCGTGATCAGGCAGGCCCCGTCAAGCGGCTGTCCCAGGCCCGCGCGGTCGCGCTCGACATGGAATCGGCGACCATCGCCGCCAACGGTTTCCGCTTCCGCGTTCCCTACGGCACGCTGCTCTGCGTTTCGGACAAGCCGCTGCACGGCGAGCTGAAGCTGCCGGGCATGGCGACGGCCTTCTATCGTACCCAGGTGAACCAGCATCTGCAGATCGGCATCCGCGCGATCCAGAAACTGGCCGCCATGCCGCCGGAAGCGCTGCATTCGCGCAAGCTGCGCAGCTTCTTCGAAACGGCATTCCAATAACATATAGATAGGCAGCTATCACATTTGACCGGAGAAAATACGTGGCATGGGTAAGCTTTGATGGCGGTTCGACAATCGGTCATCAGGGCTCAGAAAGCGGCATTATTCTTTTGGACGAAGAACATAGTGACGGCGCACGCGTCACACTTGAGAGGTGTGATCGTGTGCCGTTTGCCATTACCTGCGGCCTTTACGGCAACATGGCTCATACTGTTTTCATCGGCAGTGAGCGGGAGGCTTTGGACACCTTCCATGCGATCAAGACAAATCTTGAGGCGCTGATCGCGATTTGGCCGGAAAACAATGCACCGGCCGATCAAACATCCAGATTTTATGATGCCATCTCGGATTTTGTGGAACGCTTTTAACGCGAGCGTCTATTTCCTAGTTCTCAGATATCGACATAAGGCGGTCTGCGTTTTGGCTCGCTGTCAATTGCTGATGACCCGAGGGCTCGCCGGCCCAGCTCAGGCACAGGATCAGCAGCGCAAAACCCGCAAATCCGAGCCATGTGCGGAAAACGACCCTTCCGACATCCCCTGCGTCGAGCAATTCCTCTTCCGACAGGGTCTTCCTTTGCCAAAAATGGACAATAGCGGCTTCCAGACTGTACATTTCCATCTCTCCTTGTGGTGTTGACGGAACTGGTCGAGCGGGCCGGCGCCATTTCGACAATCTCAAAAATTTTTGTCATGCTGCGGATCGGGATGTCGATTTGCTTGGCGACCATTCGTCTATGGCTGTCAGCAAATTGAAGAGGAGACGCTGCGATGAAATATCTCTGCCAGGTCTGGTTCGATGGCACGAGGCTCGACCTCATGACCAAGGAGGAGAAGCACAAGCTCGATTCGGATTCGCTCGGCTATGATCGCGACCTGATGCAGAGCGGCAATATGATCCACGCCGAAGCGCTGCAATCGCCGAAGTCTGCGGTGACGGTGCGGGTCCGCAATGGCGAGACGGCGGTGACAGATGGGCCTTTCATCGAGACCAAGGAGTATCTTGGCGGCTTCATCCTGATCGAGGCGAAGGATCTGAACGATGCGATCCGGATTGCCGCCGGCATTCCGCTCGCCAAGCTCGGCGCGATCGAAGTACGGCCGATCTATAATTTCGGCCCGGACGTTTGAGGAGGTTACGATGAAATTTCTTTGTCAGGTCTGGTTCGAGAGCGCAGAAATCGCCAAGCTTTCCGAAGAGGGAGGACGAAAGCTGACGCAGGATTCGGTCGACAATGACAACCGGCTGCGCGAGAGCGGCCACCTCATCGTCGCCAATGCCCTGCGCGAGCCGGAGACTGCGAAAACCGTCCGGGTGCGCCGGGGCGAAACCGCCATTACCGACGGCCCGTTCGCGGAGATCAAGGAACATCTCGGCGGCTTCGTGCTGATCGAAGCCCGAGATATGGAGGAAGCGACCGCGATCGCCGCCACCTTCCCCGTTGCCCGCTACGGCATGATCGAGGTTCGCGCCGCTTTCGACATCCGCTTTCCGAATGAATAGCAGCTAGAGGAGAAGACATGCGGTTTCTAGGCCTGATCTACACAACAGTCGATGTCGACGGACGATTGACGCCGAACGAGATGAACCATCTGATTGGCGAGCACTTCGTCTTCGACGAGGGCTTGCGGCGGGACGGCACCATGATCGTTTCCGATGCACTGGCGCTCCGAGACAAATCGGTCGTCATCCGGCCGAATGGCGGCGACGGATTTTCAGTCACGGACGGCCCCTTCGCGGAGACCAAGGAGCACCTGGCTGGCTTCTATCTCATCGAAGCCCCTGACCTCGATGGCGCTGTCGATATCGCCAAACGCATTCCCTCGGCGCGCTATGGCGCCGTCGAAATCCGTCCGGTTCGTATCTTGACCCTTCGGGGAGACCTGGCAGAGGAAGGCTGACGCCGTGTCGCTGAACCGAACCATCGAAGGCATCTATCGTAGCCACTCGCGCCGCGTTCTTGCAACGCTGATCCGTCTGCTTGGCGATTTCGACCGAGCGGAGGAAGCCCTTCACGATGCCTTTGCAGCAGCGTCGCAGCAATGGACGGAGGAGACCATCCCGGCCAATCCCTATGCCTGGCTCGTCTCCGCCGGACGTTTTCGCGCCATCGACAATATAAGGCGACGCACGCGTTTCGACGCTGCCCAGGCCGACATTGCCGACAGCCTCTATCCGGAGGGCGAGATAATGGAGACATCGCAAAGCGAGGAGATCGAGGACGACATGCTGCGGCTGATCTTCACCTGCTGTCACCCGCTTATTCCCGCAGAGGCGCGGATGGCGATGGCGCTGCGGGAGGTCTGCGGCCTGACGACGGAAGAGATTGCCCATGCCTTTCTGATTCCGGCCCCGACAGTCGCGCAGCGCATCGTCCGCGCCAAAACCCGCATACGCACCGCCAATATCCCCTATGAAGTACCCGGCAAGACCGAGCTGCCGGAACGGCTAGCGCAGGTGCTGCATGTCATCTACCTTGTCTTCAACGAGGGCTATTCGGCATCGTCGGGTGCTGCGATCGTGCGCGCCGATCTTGCCGCCGAGGCCATCCGGCTCGGCAGGCTGTTGCTGCAGCTATTGCCGGATTCGGAAGTCGAGGGGCTGCTGGCAATCATGCTGCTGCAGGATTCGCGGCGGCTTGCCCGCACCGACGCATCGGGTGACCTGATACTGCTTGCCGATCAGGATCGTGCGCTATGGGATAGCAGCCAGATCCGCGAAGGCGTAACGCTCTCGGCGCGGGCTATGTCCGCTGAGAGCGTCGGCAGCTACGCCCTGCAGTCCGCGATCGCGACGGAACATGCGCGCGCCGCGACCACCGACGACACCGACTGGCGGCAGCTGGTGATGCTCTATGACCTGCTGCTGATCGCAAGCCCATCCCCCGTGATCGAACTTAATCGGGCGGTGGCAGTCTCCATGTGCGATGGTCCGGCCGCAGCGCTTTCCATCGTCGATGGACTGCTGCAAGAGGAACGGATGGCGCGGTATCACCTCACTCACGCTGCAAAAGCCGACTTTCTTCGCCAGCTCGGCCGGACGGATGAGGCGCGGCAATCCTATCAAACGGCGCTTTCGCTATGCCAGCAGGCGCCGGAGCAGGCATTCCTGCGCAGGCGATTGGCCGAGCTCGGCGATCAGATCCAGCACTAAAAATGCTGCTATTTTTTAAGCCATGGGTACGCGTTTGCGCGAGATCAGCAATCCGATCGCAGTTCCCGTCAGCGCCGAGACCACGATCAGGAGGTGGGCATTGATGCTCGCCTGTGCGAGATTTTCGATTGCCTCCTTGGCGCTCGAAGCGCCGAAGGCCATGGCGCCGGCAGTGATGCCGGCCGGATAGGTGCCGACGCCTCCAGGTGCATGCACGGGCAAGACTGAGGACAGCTCGCCGCCGAGAGCGCCGCCGAAGCTTGCCGAAAGCGGCGTGACGTTCATCAGGCCGAGCGCCCAAGCGAGCACCACGACCTTGACGAGCCAGTTGACGATCGTCGTCAGCCAGGCGCGCGCAAAGGCGCCGGCATCAACCGGCAGGCCGCGCTCCAGCTCATGCACCAGCCCTTGCGCCTTCTTCGGCAGGGTGCGGGCAGCAAGGCGGATCAGCGGCAGGCGGGAGGCGAAGCCAGCGACCGGCAGCAGCAGGAAGGCTGCCCATACGATCCAGGCCAGGACATGATAGGGCGAAGCAAGCGCAAGGCCGACGCCGGCTGCGGCCAGCAGCGCATGCAGGTCGAGCAGCCGCATGACGAACAGCGCCGAAGTTCCCCGCGCCAGAGGAATGCCGAATTCGGAGCGCATCAGCACTGGGAAGCTGGTTTCCCCCGTTCGGAAGGGCATCATGATATTCAGCAGATTATGGACCTGCGTCACACGGAACAGCGCCGCAAAATGGCCCGAGGTTTCCTTCGGGAAGTAATCGTAGATGCGCCAGGTGCGCAGGAAATAGGTGCTTGTCAGGAGCGCCAGCGCCAGAAGGATCGGCAGGGCGCCGACCTTGCCCCATTGCGCCAGGATCAAGCTCCAGCCCCAGAACCATTCGATGAAGGCAGCATAGGCAAGGACGACCGCGAGCGTCAGCAGCGTCATTCGGTTGCGAATAAACCAATTCTGTCGGCTGGCAACCGTCGGAGTCTTCATGTAGTTAGGGCACCCAAATGCGAGCGGAAGGCTGAAACCGGACTTTTCGCTCGTTTCGTCCGGCAAGTACTGCCGGTCTTTTAGGAGAAAGAAGTGTTGCAGACAACGGCAGAGTCGACCCTCCCCCAGGCCGATCCGGCAAGCACTCTCGAGCTTTCGCTGGTCGTGCCTGTCTTCAACGAGGAAGAAAGCGTCGGACCGCTCATCGAGCGCATATGTGCCGCCATGAGCGGATTTGCCAAATCCTGGGAACTGATCCTGGTTGATGACGGCAGCACGGACGCGACGCTCGTCAATGCCCGCCGGTCGCTTTCGCAGGAAGGGCTCACGCTGCGCATCGTCGAGCTTCAGCGTAATTTCGGGCAAACCGCGGCCATGCAGGCCGGTATCGATGCGGCCAACGGCCGCCTGATCGCCACCATGGACGGCGATCTGCAGAATGACCCGAAGGATATCCCTTCGATGGTCGACGAACTGGAGCGGCGCCAGCTCGACCTGCTCGTCGGCTGGCGCAAGAACCGCCAGGACGGCCTCCTCCTGCGCAAGATTCCCTCCTGGTGCGCCAATTACCTGATCGGCCGCATCACCGGCGTCAAGTTGCACGACTATGGCTGCAGCCTGAAGATCTATCGCGCTTCCATCATCAAGCAGGTGAAGCTGATGGGCGAGATGCACCGCTTCATTCCCGCCTGGGTCGCCGGCGTCGTGCCGAGCTCGCGCATCGGCGAAGTCCCGGTCACCCACCATGCCCGTCAGCACGGCACGTCGAAATACGGGATTTCACGCACCTTCCGCGTCATCCTCGATCTGCTATCCGTGATGTTCTTCATGCGCTACAAGGCGCGGCCAGGACACTTCTTCGGCTCGCTCGGCCTCGGCCTCGGTGCGCTTGCCGGCGTCATCCTGCTCTGGCTCTTCATCGACAAGTTCATCTTCGGCGACGATATCGGCAGCCGCCCGCTGCTGATGGTCGGCGTCGTGCTGCTCCTGTCGTCGGTACAGATGATCACCACTGGCATCCTCGCCGAAATGATCGCCCGCATCTATTATCGCGACGATCTCTCGCCGAACTATATCGTGCGCAAGATCTTCGATCGAGATCATCAGGACGCCTAGGCCTATCGCGTTTAGGTCCGCGCCTATCCGCAACAGGAGCTGAGCCGCGCATGAGCTCGAAAGACGACATCAACAGCCGGCTATCGGACACGGCAGACCTGCCACCATGGCGGACAACAAGCTCGACGCGCCTTGTTCATGATCGCTGGCTGAAGGTTCGTGCGGATAACTGCGTGACGGCGGAGGGCGTGGAGATCGCGCCCTACTACGTGCTGGAATATCCCGATTGGGTCGGGATCATTGCGCTCGATGCCGAGGATCATATCTATCTCGTTCAGCAGTATCGTCATGGCCTCGGCGTTGTCGCGCTCGAGCTTCCCGGCGGAGCCGTGGATGCGAATGATGTAAGCCCGGTCGAAGCGGCCGTGCGCGAACTGCGCGAGGAAACCGGCCTGTCATCCGTCGAATGGGACTATGTCGGCAAGCTCGCGCCCAACCCAGCCACGCATAACAACCACTCGCATATCGTCATTGCCCGCAATGTCGAGCTTGCAAGCAGGCCGGCAGACGACCCGACCGAGCGCATCCGCCTGATCCGCATGCCGATCAGCCAGGCAATCGACCTGGCGCTGGAAGGCAAGATGATCCAGGTCATCCACGTTGCGTCACTGACGCTTGCCCTTCACAAGGCGGGCAAGTGGGACGTGCCGAAACCCAAGCCCTGACTACGATTTCTTCTCCGCCCACACGGCATCGAGCGCCCCACGCGCGGTCCGCACCATGGTATCCACCTCCTCATGGCTGATGACGAGCGGCGGCGAGGCCAGCATGCGGTCGCCTGTGGCCCGCAGTACCAGGCCGTTCGCCAGGGCATGGTTGCGGACGGCGGAACCTATAGTGTCAGGCTTTTCGAAACGGCGACGCGTCGATTTATCGGCGGCGAGCTGCAGGCCGCCCATCAAGCCGATGCTGACGGCTTCGCCGACCATGTCGTGATCGGCAAGACTGCCCCAAGCCTCGGCAAAGTAAGGGCCGATATCGTCACGCACGCGCTCGACCAGTCTTTCCTCCTCGATGATCCGCAGATTTTCCAGCGCCGCTGCCGCACAGACTGGATGGCCTGAATAGGTGAAGCCGTGATTGAATTCGCCGACTTCATTGATGAGTACATCGGCGATGCGGTCGCTGACGAGCACGCCGCCAATCGGAAGATAGCCCGACGACAGTCCCTTGGCGATCGGGGCCAGATCCGGCTCGACACCGAAATGCTGATGGCCGAACCATGCGCCGAGGCGGCCGAAGCCGCAGATCACTTCATCGCAGACGAGCAGAATGTTCCTCGCCTTGCAGATGCGCGCGATCTCGGGCCAATAGCTGGATGGCGGAATGATGACGCCGCCGGCGCCCTGCACCGGCTCGGCGACGAAGGCTGCGACATTGTCTTCACCCAGCTCGTCGATCTTGGCTTCGAGTTCGCGAGCGACCTTGAGACCGAATTCCTCCGGCGAGAGATCGCCGCCCTCGGCATACCAATAGGGCTGACCGATATGGACGACGCCCGGGATCGGCAGGTCGCCCTGCTCGTGCATGTATTTCATGCCGCCCATGCTGGCGCCGGCAACCGTCGAGCCGTGATAGCCGTTCCTGCGGGCAATGACGGCTTTCTTGGTGGGCTTGCCGACAGCGCCCCAGTAAACCCTCGCCATGCGGAACCAGGTATCATTGGCCTCCGAGCCGGAATTGGTGAAGAAGACATGGTTGAACTGCGGTCCGGCATGGGCACAGACCTTCTCGGCAAGAAGTGTCGCAGGCGTGGTCGTGGTACCGAAGAAGGTGTTGTAATAGGGCAGCTCGTTCATCTGCCTGGCGACAGCATCGGCAATCTCCGCGCGGCCATAGCCGATATTCACGCACCAGAGGCCGGCAAATCCATCCAGATACTTCCGCCCTTCCGCATCGAAGATATAGACGCCCTCGCCGCGCTGGATGACGCGGGCGCCATCTGCATTGAGCTTGCGCATATCGGCGAAAGGATGGAGGTGATGGGCGGCATCGAGGGCGGCGAGATTGGAGCGGCTTGGCGTGTCGGGCATGGTTGAAACTCACCTCATTGCGATTGGTGCTTGTCAGGCAAGTCCGACGACGCTGCGATTATGTGCCAGGCCCCTCACCCCAGCCCTCTCCCCGTCAAACGGGGAGAGGGAGTTATCGCGCCAGCCGTGCGCTTGAGGTGCGGCCAAGCACCGGCGGGTCCCCTCTCCCCGCATTTGCGGGGAGAGGGCTAGGGTGAGGGGCTAAGCTGCAGACTGCAACGTGGCCGGACTTGACTGCAAGCTATCTTGGTTTACGACCATGCCGTGAGCATCGGGGATTTACAAGAGCATGGCGGCCGACAACGCAACCGAAGGTAACGCGCGCATCGAGGTGCTGATCTCGGACATGAACGGCCGGCTGCGCGGCAAGCAGATCCCGATTTCTGCCGAAAAGAAGGTCTGGTCCGGCGCCGTGCGGCTGCCGACGTCGACGCAATCGCTCGATATCTGGGGCGACGACAATGACGATATTACCGGCCTGTCGCTGACGATCGGAGATCCCGATGGGACCTGCGTCGCCGACCGGCGCACGCTCGCCGATATGCCCTGGGCGCCGGCGGGATCGAAGCAGGTGCTCGCCACCATGCACGAGCTCGACGGCAGCCCGAGCTTTCAGGATCCGCGTGCCATCCTTTCCGCGGTGGTCGATCGCTACAAGGCGCTCGGCTTGACGCCCGTCATCGCGACAGAGCTGGAATTCTATCTGCTCGCCGGAGACTGGCGCGACAGAGGCATCCCCTCGCCGCCGCCGGCCCTCACCTATCAAGGCGAGCCAAACGGCTTTCAGCTCTACGACATGGATGCCGTCGATCTCCTTGGCGACTACCTTGAAACGCTGCGCGCCTACGCGCGAGCGCAGCGATTGCCGGCGGATGCGACGACGGCGGAATTCGGCCCCGGCCAGTTCGAAGTCAACCTGCTGCATCGCCCGGATGCGCTGGCGGCTGCGGATGATTGCATCATGCTGAAGCGCGTGGCCGAGCAGGCGGCGCGCAAGTTTGGCCTGAAATCGACTTGCATGGCCAAACCCTATACCGACCATGCCGGCTCGGGGCTGCATGTGCATGCGAGTATCATCGACGTTCAAGGGCGCAATGTGCTGGATGCTGCGGGCAGCGAGCCGAAGAGGCTGAAGTCGATCTGCGCGGGTCTCCTGCAGACCTTGCAGGATGCGCAGCTGATCTTTGCGCCCTATGCCAACTCCTACCGCCGCTTCCAGCCGGGCTCGTTTGCCCCGCTCGATCTCACCTGGGGCTTCGGCCATCGCGGAACGGCCGTGCGCATCCCGGAAAAGGATGGGCCGGGCGCGCGCATCGAGCACCGTGTCGCAGGTGCGGATGCCAATCCCTATCTCATGCTGGCGGCAATTCTCGGCGGTATGTTGCTGGGCCTTGAGAACGACCTCGATCCCGGTGAGGAGACGACGCCGGCTCACGTGCCGACCGATGCGCGCGAGCTGACACATGATTTCCTGACCGCCGTCGAGCGCTTCCGCGCCTCGGCATTCATCGCTGATATCTTCGGCGAGCGATATCAGCGGCTTTACTGCGACACGAAGCACAAGGAAGCGATCCGCTATCTGCGCACCGTGTCCGATTTTGACTATCGCACCTATCTGCCGCGCCTCTGACTCTCTCAGATGGCGACGCTGTCGACGGGGCCCTCGCGCGCAACGCTAGCGGCCGTCCCCTCTCGCACCATCACCTTGAGTTCGCCCGGATGCACCTTGAGCGTCACATCGCGCTCGAGCGGCAAGAGTTCGCCATCCATGACGCAGTTGGCGAGCTGCCGCAGCTTCGGAAAGTGCAGATGCACCTCCGGTGCATGCATGACCATAACATCGGCATTCTCACGAACCCTGCCGCGCAGCATATCGATGGCAAGGCGGGCAACGCCAAGCGGCCGAAGGGGCTTTGCGGTATAGAAGCCCAACTCGCCGCTGCGCAGGTTGTCGGCATAAAGCAGCGCATTGGCGCCGAAGGGATTGTTCGAAACCGAGATCGCCGAGACATGCCGGCGCTCGCGAATGCCGCCGGCCTCGAAGTCGACGTCGAATTCCGGCGGATTGGCTATAACGCCGAAAGCCGCGCGCGTGCTGGCCGACATCTTTCCGATGCGCGAGCGATAAGTGTAGCCATTGCGATAGCGGACCATGCGCGCATGCAAGCCCGCTGAAAACTGATGAATGAAAGCGCGACCGTTGGCGCTACCGATATCGACATTGTCGACCTCACCCGTCGCAAGAACGTTCAGCGTCTGCCATATATCGAGCGGCAGGCGCAGAGAACGAGCAAAGAGGTTCATGGTACCGGCCGGGATGACGCCGAGAGCGACGCCGTTTTTCCAGGCGATGGCGGCGGCCGCCGAAATGGTGCCATCGCCGCCACCCGCGACGATCCCGTCGATGTCGTCGCGGCGTGCAGCACGCTCCATCGCCGAAACGACGTTGCGCCCCTCTACGACAACAGCTTCGAAATCGTGACCGGCGTCGCGGAAGACCTGTTCCGCTTTCTTTTCATAGGCAGCCATGTCAGTCGTGCGGAACGTTCCGCCATCGCGATTGAAAAAGCCGATCAACTTCATTGGGGGCTCTCGGTCTTTCCGCAAATTGTATCAGGGGCTGAGGCCCGTGCGCTTCTTCTCAGATGGTTTTGGATGGAACGATTTCAAGCGTTATAGCCGTTTCGCCGATATCGACTGCAGCACACTTATGCGCGATCCGACATGCTGCACTGCAAAAAACGCACGCGACAGAAACATCGCTCTCATTGATAGTATCAACATGGGTGTGTCCATGCCCGCCTGTCCCTTATTCCATTTTGATGCACTGAGCGCCGAATGCCGGGATTTGCCGCCTGATTCGCGGCGCTTGAGTTTCGTGTGCCGCCCAAGGAGTTTCCGTGAGCGATATTTCCGTCGAGGCCCTCGATAGCCAGACCATCGTCGAAGTGCCGTCGCGCACCGCGATCGCGCTGGTGACTTTGGCGTTGGCCGTCGGTAGCTTCGGCATCGGCACGGGTGAATTCGTCATCATGGGACTTCTGCCCGAGGTCGCCAACACGTTTGGCGTCACCACTCCGGAAGCGGGCCATGTCATCAGCGCCTATGCGCTCGGCGTCGTCGTCGGTGCGCCCATCATTGCCGTGCTTGCCGCCAAGATGGCGCGCCGCACGCTGCTCCTCTTGATGATGGCGATCTTTGCCGCCGGCAATATTTCCAGCGCCTTCGCACCGACTTTCGAAAGCTTCACGGCGCTTCGCTTCATCACCGGCCTGCCGCATGGCGCCTATTTCGGCGTCGCGGCACTCGTTGCCGCCTCGATGGTGCCGGTGCACCGCCGCGTGCGCGCCGTCGGCCAGGTCATGCTTGGTCTCACGATCGCGACGCTGATCGGCACGCCGATCGCCACCTTCCTCGGACAGCTTCTGAATTGGCGCGCAGCCTTCATGATGGTCGGCGCCATCGGCCTCGCCACCATGCTGCTGATCGCCCTCTTCCTTCCCAAGGACAGGGTCGAGGAAGGCGCCAGCATCGCCCGTGAGCTCGGTGCGCTGAAGCGCATCCAGGTTTGGCTTTCGCTCGGCGTCGCTGCCGTCGGCTTCGGCGGTATGTTCTCGATCTTCAGCTATGTCGCGACGACGACGACCGAGGTCGCCGGCCTAGGCTCCGCCATGGTGCCGGTCGTGCTGGCTCTCTTCGGCATCGGCATGAATGTCGGCAACATCGTCGGTTCGCGCCTTGGCGATATCTCCATCAAGGGAACGATCGGCGGCATGATGATCTTCAACATCGTCATCATGACGCTCTTTTCGCTGACGGCGGCTAACCCGATCATGCTCTGCATCTGCGTCTTCCTGATCGGCTGCGGCTTTGCCGCCTGCCCGGCAGTGCAGACCCGCCTGATGGATGTGGCCGCAGATGCGCAGACGCTGGCCGCCGCCTCCAATCACTCCGCCTTCAACATCGCCAATGCGCTCGGCGCCTGGCTGGGCGGACTGGTGATTTCCTGGGGCTTTACGGCGGCTGCCACCGGCTATGTCGGCGCGGTGCTTTCCGTTGGAGGCCTCGCCGTCTTCGCCGTTTCAGTTGGCCTGGAGCGCCGCACCGGGCGCGCATGACATGCC
The DNA here is from genome assembly GCF_000330885.1 of Rhizobium tropici CIAT 899. Classification (NCBI taxonomy): domain Bacteria; kingdom Pseudomonadati; phylum Pseudomonadota; class Alphaproteobacteria; order Hyphomicrobiales; family Rhizobiaceae; genus Martinezella; species Martinezella tropici. Next base: position 1,144,410 of record NC_020059.1, on the reverse strand, counting down.
AGGGGCGCCTATCTGCTGGCGCCCATCGCGGCAAAATACGTTCTCCTCGCCCCAAACGGCCATCGCCTTGATGATCGGCCCCAGGCTGGCGCCAAGTGGCGTCAGCGCATATTCGACGCGAGGCGGCACGACCGGAAAGACGGTGCGTGACAGCAGCCCGGATTCTTCCAGTTCCCGCAATTGCTTGGTCAGCATGCGCTGCGTCACCGACGGCAGCTTGCGGCGGATTTCGTTGAAACGAAGCGTTCCCCCCAACAGATGAAACAGGATCACGCCCTTCCATTTGCCGTCGAGCAGGCTCAGCGTCGCCTCGACCGGACATCCCGGGAAATTCCTGACAAGCTTGGAGCGGGGAACCGACATCGACAGTATCCTTTTTGTACCTACGTACAGAATTTGTGCATTCTTGCGCCTTTTGAGGATAATGCGCATCTAGCCTCTGTGCAACAAAACCAGGAGCTTCTCCCATGCGTGCAGTCGCCTACAAGCAACCGCAACCCATTTCCGCAGAGACATCGCTGATCGACATCGAGCTGCCGACGCCCGAGGCAAAGGGCCACGATCTGCTCGTCGAAGTGAAGGCCGTTTCCGTCAATCCCGTCGATGTCAAAATCCGTGCCAACGTCGCTCCGAGCGAAGGCGAGTACAAGATCCTCGGTTGGGATGCCGCCGGCATCGTCAAGGCGGTTGGCCCCGACGTCACCATGTTCAAGCCCGGTGATGAGGTCTTCTATGCAGGCGCCATCAACCGCGATGGTTCGAATGCCGAGTTTCATCTCGTCGACGAGCGCATCGTCGGCGCCAAGCCGAAGAGCCTCGATTTTCCGGCCGCCGCCGCACTGCCGCTGACCTCGATCACAGCCTATGAGGCGCTGTTCGACCGCCTGAAAGTACAAGACCCGGTTCCCGGCGTCGCCAATACCATCCTCATCATCGGCGGTGCGGGCGGTGTCGGATCGATCGCCATCCAGATCGCACGCGCGCTGACCGATCTCACCATCATCGCAACCGCGTCCCGTCCGGAAACGCAGGCCTGGGTCAAGGAGCTGGGCGCCCATCACATCATCGATCATTCGAAGCCGCTTGCGCCGCAGATCGCGGCACTCGGCATCGGTGCTCCCGCTTTCGTGTTCTCAACGACAAATACGTCAGATCATATCGGCTCGATCGTCGAAGCCATCGCCCCGCAGGGACGGTTTGCGCTCATCGACGATCCGAAGACACTCGATGTTGTGCCCTTCAAGCGCAAGGCCGTGTCGATCCACTGGGAGCTGATGTTCACCCGTCCCCTGTTCAACACAGCCGATCAGATCGAGCAGCACAAGCTGCTGACGAAGGTTGCCGAGCTGGTGGATGCCGGCAAGATTCGCTCGACGCTGACGGAGACTGCGGGCGCGATCAATGCCGCAAACCTGAAGAAGGCGCATGCCCTTGTCGAGACCGGCAAGATGAAGGGCAAGGTCGTTCTGGCCGGTTTCTGAACGAGCAAAATTCCTGGCAAATCAGGCCGGGCGAATGTCGTCCGGCCGCATTGTTTTAACGCATTGGCACCAGGTTTTGTTGCATCGCAAAAATTTGCAGCCGCCTAAACAGATTTTTATCGCAGGATCGAGCGTTTAGGCACGTCCGCCTCTTGACTTTTCATGCCTTCGGCGCGACTTCTCCGCACGTGGGGAACAGCGTTTTCCATACCGATTAACCGGAGCCATCTTTCGATGCCTAGCGACAGTAGTAGTCGATTGCCTTTGCCGTCAGTAGCATTCGTGCACTAACCGACTCCTGTCGGCTCGCCACGATCCGCTACGACGGCGGATCGACCGGAAAGGCGAGCTATAATGAACATCAACAGCTTTCCCGCGCGGGCCGGCAATGCCGCTCGTGCATTCATCAATAATAATCGCGCCGTCACCATTGCGGAACGCGTCGAGGCTCTGAACGCAACAGAGGTGGCAGAGGCTGCCCGCATTCTCGCCAAAATGCCGGAAGAGCGCGCCGTGCGCATTCTCGACCGGCCGGAACTGCGCAACGCACCCGCCATTCTCGAAGTCATGGGCAATGCGGATGCCGCGCGCCTGCTGCACGGCATGTCAAACGACCGCGTCGCCGACGTGCTGCTCGAGATGGATGTCGACACGCGCGCCCGTCTCTTCGCAACGTTCGACGAGCATGCAAGGCAGGCGATTCAGAGCCTGATGGGCTATCCGCCGCGCACGGCCGGCGGCATCATGACGACGGAATTCGTCAGCGTTTTCGCGAGCTGGACCGTGGCCCAGACGCTCGACCACGTTCGCCAGGTCGAGCGCTCCCGCGAAACGGTCTACGCCATCTACGTGCTCGATGACGAAACGCACGTGCTGCTGCATGTCGTGACGCTGCGCCGCCTCATCACCGGTGAACCGGATGCCTGCATCCTGACCGTTGCCCAGAAGGGCGTGCCCGTCACGGCACCGCCGCTGATGAAGCAAGAGGATGTCGCTCGCCTGATCCGCCGCCACGATCTGCTGGCGCTTCCTGTTGTCGACGACAAAGGGCACATGCTCGGCATCGTCACAGTCGACGACGTCATCGACACGATGATCGCCGATACCACCGAGGACGCCCAGAAGTTCGGCGGTATGGAAGCCCTCGGCCAGCCCTATATGAAGATCAGTTTTGCGGGCATGATCCGCAAGCGTGCCGGCTGGCTTGCAGCCCTCTTCCTCGGCGAAATGCTGACCGCAAGCGCCATGCAGCATTTTGAAGGAGAGCTGGAGAAGGCTGTCGTGCTGACGCTCTTCATCCCGCTGATCATGAGCTCGGGCGGCAATTCCGGCTCGCAGGCGACATCGCTCATCATCCGGGCGCTGGCGCTCGGCGAACTCAAGCTCTCGGACTGGTGGCGCGTGGCGTTCCGCGAGCTGCCGACCGGCATCGTGCTCGGAGCGATCCTAGGCCTTGTCGGCTTTGCCCGCATCGTGCTCTGGCAGAACATCGGCCTCTTCGACTACGGCCCGCATTGGCAGCTGGTCGCCCTTACGGTTTTCGCTGCCCTCATCGGCATCGTCACCTTCGGCTCGCTCGCCGGCTCGATGCTGCCATTCGTCTTGCAGAAGCTGCGGCTCGATCCCGCCAGCGCCTCGGCGCCCTTTGTCGCGACGCTGGTCGATGTCACCGGCCTTGTCATCTATTTCTCGGTCGCGCTGCTGATCCTCAGCGGCACGATGCTCTGAGAACAATCAGATTCTCATCGAAAAGGGGCCAGCGATGGCCCCTTTTATGTTTTCACTCCGGCTGTTTCATTCAGGCTGCGGCAGTTTCAGAGCACCATTGGTCTTGATGGTACGAATGGCGAAGTTCGAACGCAGATCCACCACGCCGGGAAGAACCAGCAGCTTTTCCGACATCACCTTTTCATAAGCCGCAAGATCCTCCACCACGACTTCAGCCAGGAAATCGGCCGTGCCCGAAATCAGATGGCAGGCGACGACTTCCGGAATGGCGAGTAATGCGGCCTGCTGCGTCTCAGAATTCTCCTTTGAATGTTGGCCGACCTTGAGTTCCACGAAGACCGTGAGGCCGAGGCCGGCCTGCTTGCGGTCGATATCCGCGCGGTAGCCGCGCAAGAGCCCGGATTTTTCCAGATTTCGGATGCGCCTGAGGCAGGGAGACGGCGAGAGATTTACGCGCTCGGCAATCTCGACATTAGTGGCGCGCGCATCCTCCTGCAGGCAGTTGAGGATCGCAATATCGAATTTATCCAGTTTTGGCATTTCCGGGAAACTCAGTCTTGAATTTTGGCAGATCATTGCTCATAGCACGATTTTTGAGCCATAACTAGCAAGGACATGCCTCGGCCTTCGGCGCTATCTTTTCTTCATTCGAAAGATAACCGGATCGTTGGAAAGGATATGTCGATGACCGCTTTGTCTCTCTCCACCCGCAAGGCAACCCCCACCATGGTCGGCTATGCAGGTGCCATCGTGACCGTCTTGATCTGGGCAAACTGGATTCTTGCCACCCGTCATACAGCCGAAACGCAGATGGGCACCATCGATCTCGGCCTGATCCGCTACGGCGTGCCGGCCTTGGTGCTGGCTCCCGTCTGGTGGCGGACAGGCCTGCTGCCGAAGGGCGTGCCTTTGAAGCTGCTGGCGCTGATGGTCTGCGGCTCCGGCGCCCTGTTCTTCCAGTTGACCACCTTCGCCATTCAATTCACCCCGGCCTCAGCAGCCGGCATCCTGCTCGGCGGGTCCATGCCGCTGGCGGCAGCGCTGATCGGCATGCTGCTGTTTCGCGAGCGGCTCGACGTGACCCGCTGGCTCGGCCTTGGCGGCATCGTCGCTGGCGTCGTCATCCTGCTTGCCCGCAGCCTCTATGGCGTGCAGATCTCCTGGGAGGGCTTTACGCTGCTGCCGCTTGCCGCCCTGCTCTGGGCAACCTATACCCACGCCTTCCGCCGCTCCGGGCTGAGCGCCCTGCAGTCGAGCGCCATCATCGCCGTCTGGTCGTTCCTGATCCATGTCGCACTGGCCGCCATCTTCGGCAGCTCGCTTGCCTCGGTGCCGCTACCGGAAATCGGTCTGCAGATCGTCAGCCAGGGGCTGCTGTCAGGTCTTGCCGCCACGCTTGCCTATGGTCTTGCTGTCCAGGCTCTCGGTGGCACGCAGGCCGCAGCCTTCACCGCAATTACGCCGGTTCTCGCCACCATCGGCGGCGGCTTTCTGCTCGGTGAAGAAATCGGAATGGCCGGCATTGCAGCCGCAATCGTCACGGGACTTGGGGTGGCACTTTCGACCGGGCTGCTCGCCCGGAAGTCTGCCCAGCATTAATCCGTCTCTTGCGGAGATATGGAGCGGTTCAGCGAAGTGCTGCGCCGCTCTTTCTATTCGTTCCAACGCAACTCAGGGACAAGATCAAAATCTGAGTGCCATAGCCACTCGTCTGGCTGGATCCGCGCCGGAAGCAACCTCTTTCTCCAGGACCTCCGTGAGACCGGCCGGCTTGTCCTTACCCTCCAAGATGCGAAATCCCAAGGATGCGTAGAACGGCGCGTTGAAAGCCACCTGCCGGTCCGTCGTCAGTGTGACGCCTGTGGCTCCTTGCGTTCTCGCCGCGGCAATGGCCGCTTCCATCAGCCGGCGACCGACGCCTCGCTTCTGCCAGCACCTGACGACATCGATTTCGGCGATATACACAGAGCCGTCCTTACGGATGCCCGCAAGGAAACCGAACGGCTTATCCTCGCCATCGACGGCAACGAACAGCAACTGCTCCGCCAAAGACTGTTGCAGGACATCAAGAGGCAGGGATGTGGGCTCGCACGAGACCGCGCCGGTCTCATGCAGAGCCCAGAAGGCATCGATCTCGATGGCAGCGAGGAGATGCAGTTCGTCGGCCCTGGCCGAGCGGATCGTCCAGGCGCCTTGTTCGATCTCCGTCATCGTATCTCACATATTCGGATAGACCGGCCCTTCGCCGCCCTGCGGGGGAACCCAGTTGATGTTCTGGTTCGGGTCCTTGATGTCGCAAGTCTTGCAGTGGACGCAGTTCTGGGCGTTGATGACAAAGGTTTCCTTGCCGTCCTTCTCCACCCATTCGTAAACGCCGGCCGGACAGTAGCGCGTCGACGGACCGGCGAAGACATCGTGCTCCGACGCCACCTGCAACGCCATGTCCTTGACCTGCAGATGCACCGGCTGGTCCTCCTCGTGGTTGGTGTTCGACAGGAACACCGAGGAGAGGCGATCGAAGGTCAAAACGCCATCCGGCTTCGGATAGTCGATCTTCTGGTGCTGCGCGGCGGGCTCCAGCGAGGCGGCATCCGTCTTGCCATGCTTCAGCGTGCCGAAGAAGGAGAAACCGAGGAGCTGGTTCGTCCACATATCGAGGCCGCCGAGCGCCACGCCGATCGCCGTGCCGAACTTCGACCACAACGGCTTGACGTTCCGGACGCGCTTCAGATCCTTGCCGATGTCGGAAGAACGCCATTCGTTCTCGATCTCGATAACCTCGTCATTGCCGCGGCCGGCCGCGATCGCCTCGGCGATCCTGTCGGCCGCCAGCATGCCGGACAGCACCGCATTGTGGCTGCCCTTGATGCGGGGAACGTTGACGAAGCCGGCCGAACAGCCGATCAGCGCGCCGCCCGGGAAGGTGAGCTTCGGCACCGACTGCCAGCCCCCCTCGGTGATGGCGCGGGCGCCATAGGAGATGCGCTTGCCGCCTTCGAAGGTGCCGCGGATCGCCGGATGCGTCTTGAAGCGCTGGAATTCCTCGAAAGGATAGAGATAGGGGTTCTTGTAGTTCAGATGCACGACGAAGCCGACGGCGACGAGATTGTCCTCCAGATGATAGAGGAAGGAACCGCCGCCAGTTTTCATGCCGAGCGGCCAGCCGAAGGAATGCTGCACGAGGCCTTGTTTGTGGTTCTCCGGCTTAACCTCCCAGAGCTCCTTGATGCCGATGCCGAACTTCGGCACGTCGCTATTCCGCGCAAGATCGAACTTGGCGATGAGCTGCTTGGCGAGCGAGCCGCGCACGCCTTCGCCGATCAGCATATATTTGCCTAAGAGCGCCATACCGCGCGTATAGTTCGGGCCGGGTTCGCCATTCTTCTCGATGCCCATGTCGCCGGTGGCGACGCCGATAGCGGCCCCCTCGTCATTATAGAGCACTTCGGTCGCGGCAAAGCCGGGGTAAATTTCGACACCGAGGGCTTCGGCCTTTTCGGCCAGCCAGCGACAGACGTTGCCGAGCGAGACGATGTAATTGCCGTGATTGTTCATCAGCGGCGGCATCAGGAAGTTCGGCAGACGGACGGAGCCGGCGGGGCCTAGGAACAGGAAGTGATCCGATGTCACCTCGGTTTTGAAGGGATGCCCCTCCTCCTCGCGCCAACCCGGCAGCAGCCGGTCGATGCCGATCGGATCAACGACGGCGCCCGACAGGATATGCGCGCCGACTTCGGCTCCCTTCTCAAGCACGACGACGGTCAGATCCGGGTTGATCTGCTTCAGCCGGATCGCCGCCGACAGGCCCGCTGGACCTGCGCCGACAATCACAACGTCGAATTCCATGCTCTCGCGTTCCGGCAGCTCGCTGGCGTCAGTCATTCATCTTCTCCGCTTGGCCGGCGCCCGATGATCTTGGACCACGGCCTCATCCCCTTTGGGCGTCTTCCCCATTTCCGTTATCTCTTGTCAAAATGGGAGGGGATTGTCGAGCCGGGAAGCGACAGGCAATCCCCCAATTTGCCCAAGACGTAAAACAAGTTAAGTTACTCTTACGTTAACGTCAATATTGCGACAGTATTTGCGACCACCTGCGAAGTGCGCCTTCCATAGTCCTCCGATGGCTCTATAAATGCCGATCAGACAATCCGAATAGCATGAAGGGTGATCAAGATGGATCTTGGTATTGGCGGAAAGCGCGCGCTGGTGCTCGCGTCGTCGAAGGGGCTGGGCCATGGCATCGCAGTTGCGCTCGCCCGCGAGGGCGCGAATGTCTTGCTCTGTGGCCGAAGCGGCGAAAGGCTCGACAACAATTGCAAGGCCATCAATGCCGAAGGCAAGGGCCGGGCGGACTGGATCTGGGCTGACCTCAACGACGAGAACTTCGTGGATGTCGTTACCAAGGCAGCCATCGAGAAGCTTGGCGGCATCGATATTCTCGTCAACAACAGCGGCGGACCGACTCCGGGGACGACTGAGGATATGACTACCGACCGGCTGGAAACCTATTTCATCTCGATGGTGTCACGGATCATCACCCTGACCAATGCGCTCTTACCAGGCATGAAAACACAAGGCTGGGGACGTATTCTCACCGTCGCCTCCTCCGGCGTCATCGAGCCCATTCCCAATCTCGCGCTTTCCAATACGCTACGCCCGGCGCTTGCCGGCTGGAGCAAGACGTTGGCCAGCGAAGTGGCCGCGCATGGCGTCACGGTCAACATGCTGCTGCCGGGCAGCATTGCGACCGACCGGTTGGCGGAGCTCGATACCGCGACGGCCAAGCGCGGAGGCAGAAGCCTGGAAGATGTCAGCGCCGAACGCCAGCAGCGCATCCCGGCCGGCCGCTACGGACGCGTCGAGGAGTTCGCCGCTACAGCAGCATTCCTCTGCAGCCAACCGGCAAGCTACGTCACGGGCACCATGGTTCGCTGCGATGGGGGAGCTGCTCGCTCACTTTGAGGTCGCCACCGGCAAACAGTGCAGGCCCTTGCAATAGGGCCTGACAACACAATTCCGTGAGCTGCGCGACGCTTCTTTACACGCTGCAGCACGTCTCCGGAGTATAAATGCTGCCTCAGGCTGTTTTTCCTGCCGAATATTACGCAATGGCAATCAAAAAATAGCCATTTGATTATTTGCTGCACCGCACAAGCAGAACCTATTCCAAAGCTTTCCAAGCTTTAATTTTTCCCCCTCCGGAACTGTGATAAATTGCACAGCATCAGCGTTCATGAATTCGCGTAAAATGGGACAGAATTACCGAACGTTAGCGGCGACGGCTATGTGATGAACTGCGGCGAAGCGCGTCTTTGTTGTGCGGCGCGGCAGATACACTTCACCGTCACCGCGCTTCCTGCAACAAGCCCCGACCGGTTCTTTAAATATGAAAAAACTTTGGCTTCCCCTCGGCCTTCTTGTCGTCGCAGCCCTTGCAGCATGGAGCTATCGCGACCGTATTCCTTTCCTTTCCGCCTTTGTCGATCAAGCCTCTGCAGAAACGAAAGATGCCGGCAAGGCGGCCGGCAATCAAAAGCACAAGGCTATAACCTCCGTCGTCAAGACGGCAGCGGTTGAGAAGAGAATTCTGCCGAACGACATTACAGCAACGGGTTCGGCCGTTGCGCAGAATACAACGACGATCGCCGCGCAGGAGTCCGGCATCATCACATCGATCGAAGCGCAGGACGGCGCAATGGTGAAGGCCGGCGACCTGATCGCCAAGCTCGATGCGCGAACCGCGCAGGCCGCCGTCGACAAAGACCAGGCGACCATAGTCAAGGATCAGGCGACGCTCGTAGCCGCGGAGGCAGCCCTCACTCGAGCCAAGAGCCTGCTCAACAATGCCGGAACGCAACAGACCGTCGATCAGGCCGTCGCGGCGCGCGATACCGCGGCCGCCGACGTCAATGCCGACAAGGCCCAGCTCGCATCCGACCAGGTTCTCCTGGAAAACACGCAGATCCGTGCGCCTTATGACGGACGCCTCGGCAACGTCGTTCCGAGCCCCGGCGCCTATGTGACGCCCGGAACGGCAATCGTGACCATCACGCAATACAATCCGATCTACGTGCAATTCCACATGCAGGAAAATCAGCTGCGGGAATTGGAAGAAGCGATGAAGGCCGGCACCGTGCCCGTCAGCACCGTTCCGAATTCGAGCAAGGGCAAGTCCCGCCAGGGCGCAGTCAGCTTCTTCGACAATTCCGTAGATACCGCCTCCGGCACCATCCTCGTCAAGGCAAAGTTCGACAATGCCAATGGCGCGATCTGGCCTGGCAGATCGGTCAACGTCGTCGTTCATCTGACCGACAACGAGCCGGTGATCGTCGCTCCGACGGTTGCGATCAGCCCCGGTCCGGATGGCTTCTATGCCTATGTCGTCAAGGACAACAAGGTTCATTTGACGCCCGTCACCGTGGAACGGCAGAACGGCAGCTTCACCGCAGTCGCCAAGGGACTTTCGCAAGGCGATCATGTCGTCACTGAAGGACAGGTGCAGCTGATCGACGGACAGACGGTCGTCGAGCAGTTCAATGACGAAAAGCCTGAGAAGGTGGCCGCCGCCAACGATCAGTCGAGCCAGAAGAGCGAAACGATTTCCGTTGGAGCACAGCAATGATCCCGCAATTCTGTATCCAGCGACCGGTCGCGACCACACTTCTGGCGTTGGGTGTAGTCATGGCCGGCCTCGCCGGCTATCAGCTGCTGCCCGTTGCCGCCCTGCCCCAGGTGGATTTTCCCACCATCAACGTTTCCGCGCAGCTGACCGGCGCTTCGCCGCAGACAATGGCGACTTCAGTCTCCACGCCGCTGATCAAGCAGTTCGAGACCATCCCCGGCATCAGTGAAATCTCGGCCACGAACTCGCTCGGCAATACGAGCATCGTGCTGCAGTTCGATCTCAACCGCAGTATCGATGCCGCCGCGGCCGACGTTCAGGCCGCGATCTCGAATGCGACGCGTCAATTGCCCAACAATCTGACGACGCCGCCGGGCTACAGGAAGACAAATCCGGCCGACGCACCGATCATGCTGCTTGCTGTGCAGAGCGATACCATGCCGCGCAGCAAGCTGGACGAAATTGCCGAAGATATCATTTCACCGTCGCTGTCGACGCTTCCGGGCGTTGCCGAAGTGACCGTCTATGGTGCCCAGACCTATGCCGTGCGTGTCGAAGTGGATCCGGATAAGCTCTTGGCGCGCGGTATCGGGATCGATACCGTCAACACCGCCATCGTCAATGCCAACAGCCAGGTTCCGGTCGGCACTCTGCAGAACAACAAGCAGAGCATGACGCTCAATGCCAACACGCAGAATACCAATGCTGCGCAGTTCAAGTCGCTGGTCATCGCCAATCCCAATGGCGCGCCGATCCATCTGAGCGATGTCGCCAACGTGCAGGACAGCGTGCAGAACACCAACGCGGGCTCGTGGTACGACGGCAAGCAGGCGATCATTCTCGCCATCCAGCGCCAGCCGGACGCCAATACGGTCGATGTGGTCGATGCGATCAACGCCAAGCTGCCGCAGCTCCATGCGGAAATTCCGGCTTCGGTGCAGACGCATATCATGAATGACTCGGCTCAGCCGATCCGCGACGCGATCAAGGACGTCAAGTTTACCTTGATGCTGACCATCGGCCTCGTCGTGCTGGTAATCTATCTGTTCACCGGTCACGTCACGGCCACGATCATCCCCGGCCTTGCCGTGCCGTTGTCGCTGATTTCGACCTTCGGCATGATGTATGTGCTCGGCTACAGTATCGACAACATATCACTGCTGGGATTGACGCTCGCCGTCGGCCTTGTGGTGGATGACGCGATCGTCATGCTGGAAAACATATTGCGGCATGTCGAAGACGGCATGCCGGTGCTGCAGGCGGCGATCAAGGGATCGGCCGAAGTCAGCTACACCATCATTTCCATGTCCATCTCGCTGATCGCAGTGTTCATCCCGATCCTGCTGATGGGCGGCGTAGTCGGCCGTATCTTCAACGAGTTCGGCATGGTGGTCGCCATCGCCATCGTGTCTTCAGCGATCGTGTCGCTCACGGTCACGCCGATGCTCAGCTCGCGTCTTTCGGCGGGCCATAGCCAGCCCCCCTATCCGGTACGCCTGTTCAATCGCGGCTTCGACTGGACGCAGCGCGGCTATGACAAGGGCGTCGCCTGGTGCCTGCGCAATCGCGGTTTCGTTCTCCTGAGTTTCCTCGGCTCGGTCGCGCTTTCCATCTATCTCTTCATGGTGCTGCCGGCGAGCTTCTTTCCGACCGAGGATATCGGCCGCCTGCAGATTTCCACCCAGGCGCGTCAGGACATCTCCTATCCGGCGATGCGCGACCTACAGAACCAGGCCGCAGCACTCGTCAGGCAGAACCCAGCCGTCGACCACGTCATGTCCATCGTCGGTGGCAGTGTGCGCCAGCCGCTGAACAACGGCACCATGTTTGTCCAGCTGAAGCCGAAGGAGCAGCGGGCACCGCTCGATCAGACGCTGCGTGAATTGCGGTCCAGCATCGGCACCATTGCCGGCTTGAAGGCCTATATTACGCCCCAGCAAAGCCTGCGCTTCGGCGGCCGGCAGACCGCCAGCCAATATCAGCTCATTATCCAGGCGCTGAGTGCCGACCAGACGAACCTCTGGGCCAACAAGATGCTGGATGCGATGCGCCGCGATCCAAGCTTTACCGACGTCGCCTCGGACGAGCAAAACAATGCTCTGCAGGCCAACATCGTCATCGATACCGAAAAGGCGGCACAATACGGGATCAACAACAATCAGCTGCGCACCACGCTGGAAGAAGCGTTCGGCGGCTACGACGCCGCACAAATCCAGACCACGGGCGACAGCTATGACGTCATGGTCGAATTCGACACCAGCAAGCCCTGGGATGACCAAAGGCTCCAGGATATCCATGTGGCTTCATCAAAAGGCGCGCTGGTTCCCCTGTCCGCTTTCGCTCATGTCCAGCGCACCACCGGTCCGGTCACCATCAACCAGACTGGCCAGCTCGTGTCGACGACGGTTTCCTTCAACCTGCCGGCCGGCGAAGCGCTTGGCGATGCCACGGCGAAGATCGATCAGATCAAGAAGGACATCAACATGCCGGCGGACATCTTCACGTCCTACGGCGGTACAGCACAGATCTTCCAGCAGTCCCAGGGCAGCACGCCTTACCTGATCCTGGCTGCCGTGCTGACGATCTACGTGGTCCTTGGCGTTCTCTATGAAAGCTTCATCCATCCGCTGACCATTCTTTCCGGCCTGCCGGCTGCCGCTCTCGGCGCCCTTCTCGCCTTGAAGGTGTTCGGCTTCGACCTCTCGATCATCGCGCTCATCGGCTTGCTGATGCTGATCGGCATTGTGAAGAAGAATGCGATCATGATGATCGACGTCGCACTGGAAACGCTGCGTTCGACAACAGGCATATCGCCGGCAGAGGCCATCCATGAGGCCTGCGTGCGACGTTTCCGCCCGATCATGATGACGACCTTCTGCGCCCTGCTCGGCGCCCTGCCGATCGCGGTCGGCGGCGGTGCGAGCTCCGAACTGCGTCAGCCGCTCGGCATCGCTGTTGTCGGCGGCCTGGTGGTCTCGCAGCTTCTGACGCTGTTCATCACGCCCGTCATCTTCCTCGAGATGAATCGCCTCAACGACTTCCTTGCCCGCCTCACCAAGCGCAAGGACGCGGACCCGCATCACAAGGATCCGCCAGCGGCCATCGCCGCGGAATAAGGTCAGCGGGCGCCAAAAGGCGTCCGTTCCTTTGCCAGCCAACCGGGTGCGGAAACGCTGCCGGCTGACGTCGCTGCGGGCAAAAATAAAAGCATCATCCCGGCTTGAAGTTGAAGCTTAGCCATGTCATGACGCGCCCTCTTTGCGACAGGGCGCGTCAGCGTCTCATAGGGGCTTGGCCCCAATCCAGACAATTTGGACGGAAGGGAGTGCGGGCATGGCTCGGGCGCTTGGTTTCGACTTCGGCACGACGAATACGGTTCTGGCGATGGCCGATGGACCCGCGACACAATCGATCGCCTTCAACAGCGCTGCCGGCGCTGCGGACAGCATGCGCACCGCGCTCTCTTTCATGAAGGATCCGGGATTGGGCGCGGCCGCACTCAAGGTCGAAGCCGGGCACGCGGCCATCCAACAGTTCATCGACAATCCCGGTGACTGTCGCTTCCTGCAGTCGATCAAGACCTTTGCGGCGAGCGCCCTCTTCCAGGGCACACTGATCTTCGCCAAGCGCCACAGCTTCGAAGACCTGATGGAGATCTTCGTGCGCCGTCTGCGCGCCTATGCCGGAGAGGGATGGCCGGAGAATGTTTCGCGCATCGTTACCGGCCGGCCGGTGCATTTTGCCGGCGCCAATCCGAACCCTGCCCTTGCGACGGAGCGCTACAACGCCGCTCTTGCGCGTTTCGGCTTTCCGGAAATTCACTACGTCTACGAACCGGTAGCGGCAGCCTTCTACTTCGCCCAACACCTGAAGAAGGATGCGACCGTACTGGTGGCCGACTTCGGCGGCGGCACGACCGACTATTCGCTGATCCGCTTCGAAACCCACGGCGGAAAGCTGACGGCGACGCCGATCGGCCATTCAGGCGTCGGCATCGCCGGCGATCATTTCGATTTCCGGATGATCGACAATGTCGTCTCGCCGGCGATCGGCAAGGGCAGCTTCTTCAAGAGCTTCGACAAGCTTTTGGAAGTGCCGACTTCATACTACGCCAATTTCGGCCGCTGGAACCAGCTTTCGATCTTCAAGACCTCGCGCGAATATGCCGACCTGAAGACGCTGGTGCGCAGCAGCCTGGAGCCGGAGAAGCTGGAGACCTTCATCGAGCTCGTCGAGCACGACGAAGGCTATCCGCTCTATCAGGCCGTATCGGCGACGAAGATGGCGCTTTCGAGCGAGGAAGAGGCCGAATTCAACTTCCCGCCGCTCGGCAAGGCCGGCCGCAAGCACGTTCGCCGCGCCGACTTCGAAAGCTGGATCGCCGACGATCTCGCCCGCATCGAAGGGGCGCTGGACGACGTGCTGACAACGACGAAGACATCACCCGATGCGATCGACAAAGTGTTTCTGACGGGAGGCACTTCCTTCGTGCCGGCAGTTCGGCGCATCTTCACGGAGCGCTTCGGCCAGGAGCGGATCGAGACGGGCGGCGAACTGCTGTCCATCGCCCATGGCCTGGCCTTGATCGGCGAGCGCGACGATATCGCCCAGTGGACGGCCTGACATAGCGCTCACCCTGCCCTTTCGTTCGTGCGCCGCATTGGATAGAGTTCGCGCATGATTTCCGCCAGCGACCTCACACCGGCCGAACTTGCTGCCCTTCTGCATTTCCATGCGGATGCCGGAATCGACTGGCTCCTGGAAGACGAGCCGGTGGATCGGTTTGCCGAATTCGAGGCCATGCGCGCGGCAAGACGGGGCGCGCGGGCAGCGCAGCCTCGCACCGAAGCTCCGGCAGCTGCGGCGCGGCCCCAAACCGAGCGTCGCCAGGCAGCCAAGCCGGCGGCATCTCCCGCAGCAGCGCCGCCGCGTGCGACGCCCGCCATTCCTGACGAGCAAGCTGTAGAGCAGGCCCGATTCGCCGCCGAAAGCGCGCGGTCACTCAGCGAGTTGAAAACTGCACTCGAAGCCTTCAACGGCTGCAATCTCAAGAACAGCGCACGCTCGACGATCTTTGCCAGTGGCACGCCGGAGGGCCGCATCATGGTAATCGGGCCGATGCCGAGTGCCGACGACGATCGTGAGGGGGCGCCGTTTGCCGGCCGCGCGGGACAGTTGCTCGACAGAATGCTTGCCGCCATCGGCCTGAAGCGCGATGAGATCCTGCTGACCAACGTCATTCCGTGGCGGCCGCCGGGCAACCGAGCCCCTTCCCCACCCGAAATCGAGATATGCCGTCCGTTCATAGAAAGGCAGATTGCGCTGGCCGAGCCCAAGGCAGTGCTTCTGCTGGGCAATATCACCGCTCGGCACTTTTTCGGAAGTACTGAAACCATCCATGGATTGCGTGGGGAGTGGCGGGAAATAAGCGTTCTCGGTCGAACAATACCGGCCATCGCCAGCCTTCATCCCCAGGAATTACTGACCGCGCCGGTCAACAAGCGGCTGGCCTGGAGCGATCTTCTTATCTTCAAGAATTATATCTCCGCTGAAATATTAGGCTGATTCTCCCAATTACTAACGAAACATGACTATAGCCATGCGTTTTTCGCATGGTAGTCTTCCTCTGTTGTGCATTGCGGAATCAATGCTGCATTGCAATATATGCTGGTGTCTTGGGAGGAATCTCGAAAGGAACCAAGGCCATGACTGCACGTTTTCGTCCTATCCACTGCGGGTTTGATACCCTGCGCCGCGCGCTGGAGCCTGTGCGCGCGTCAAATGGACATCGCAACCTCGGCATCGCTGCCAACGAGCAGATGACCGCGCGAGGCACCGGGCTGTCGGCTCGTGTGAGCCGCCCGACGACGATCTTCGCCGATTTCCGCGCCTGCTAACCGACAGGCGCGACCAGGCCAGCAATCCAGCAAAAAAGTTTGAGTATCAGGAACGACACCATGTCTTCGGGTTTGCGTCCATTCATCGCCCTGTTCGATTCCGTCGGTCATATCGGCGCGGCGGTTCGCGCCGCCGAAGAATTCGAGCGCGCGCGCAACGTCAGCAAAGACGGCACCCCTGACGCACGAAGTGCGGCAGCCAGCATCCCGCTTTAAGGATCGGGATCAGCCTCGGGAGGTTGATTGCGCCCAGGCAAAGGCCTCATCGACCGCCGCCAATTTTATGGCTTGCCAGCCGCAATACTGATCGAGAAAATTGCGCGAGATCCACATCTCGGTCTTCTTGGATTCATACCAGCCGACATCACCGCGAGCAGCCGACTTGCGCAAGATGCGCTGCAGATGCGTTCGCGATATCATGAAATGGGTCGCCAAAGCGCGCGCATCGACGTGACCGATATCGATCCGATCGCCCACCTTCCCATCGAGTTCGAGCCTCGACATGATGTAATCAACGACCAGACCTCCGGATTCCGTCCAAAGAAACAGACCGACACTCTCCGGCGGTTCGCGCCAAAGATCGGCTGCCAGGCAGATGCGCGCCATACGCGGCTGCGCCAGGTCCAGGAGCATGGGTGAGGCAACGAGCGCGGCTGCGCGGCTGCCGTCGTCGATCAGATCGAGCGCCGCCAAATTGGCGAGATACCAACCGAACATTCCCGAATAGGCGGTTTCAGTCGGCACGTAACGCCGCGGGCGGCGAGCCGGCCCAGGTGCCAACTCCAGAAAGCGATAGGTCAACAACTCCTCGATAAAACTCAAGACCGTATTGCGGCTGGCAATGCGATAATGAGTGATGAGGTTACGCAGCGCGACGACAGTCAGCCCGGAGCGGGGACGATCTGGATCATGTTCAAGATGGAGCGCATAGGCGGATTGGCTTAGCAGCCAGCGCTGATGTGAGGCGAGCATACGCGCAATCCTCGGACCGTTGTCGTAACGGTTACGCAATGTCTCGGAGAGAAAGCGCAAGGACGCCACGAACTTGGGATGGCGAGCAAGTTGCTCGATGGGAAAACTCAATCGGGCCTCCCTGGGCGCCCTTCTTAAAAGCAGCAGAAAGTTGATGTTTCATTTTTATGAACAAACTTGCCGGAATCGATCATAATTCCGATATCTAATAGCATGCTATAGTTATGCAAGCTTGCCGATATCGCAAGAGGTTAAACGATAATTTACTTTAAATTATCGTTTCCTTACCGTAACGGTCAACATTTGACGGTAATGCAACCATGGTGTTTAACCTAAACATTATGTTAGCAATTCTACTGTTGACCTGCAAATGCAGCTTCGGATTTTCTTTTTTTCATTCGAATAGCTGAAACGGGAGCGGCACATCGAGCAAATACTTACCGTGCCATAACAAAACAAATTGATGTTGCGATATGACTTTAACTTTGGTTCAGATTTCGATGTAATGATGCGGCCACTTTCGGTTCGGAGGAAAGCTTCGGACCGTGCCCGCCAAAGCATAGCCTGATCAGGATAGACCATGCGCACAGACACCGGCCAGATCATCAATCTGGCAGACTATCGCCCCACCGACTTCGTTCTGGAGCGCGTGGATCTCACCTTCGATCTCCATCCGACAGAAACGAAGGTAGAGGCGCGGCTGATTTTCCATCGGCGCGAGGGTGTCGATGCGAATGCGCCGCTCGTGCTTGATGGCGACGAGTTGGTTCTCTCCGGCCTGCTGCTCGATCAGAGCGAACTTCCGGCCGGGCAATACGATGCGACGCCAGAAGGCCTGACCGTTCGCAACCTGCCGGAAAGCGCACCTTTCGAATTGACGATTACGACCGTCATCAATCCGGAAGCCAACACCCAGTTGATGGGCCTCTACCGCACAGGCGGCATCTATTGCACGCAGTGCGAAGCCGAGGGCTTTCGCCGCATCACCTATTTCCCCGACAGGCCGGATGTGCTCGCCCCTTATACGGTCAATATCATTGCCGAAAAGGAAGCAAACCCGCTGCTGTTGTCGAACGGCAATTTCCTCGGTGGCGCCGGCTACGGCGAAGGCAAGCATTTTGCTGCCTGGTTCGATCCGCATCCGAAGCCGAGCTATCTCTTTGCGCTTGTTGCCGGCGATCTTGGTGTCGTCGAGGACACGTTCACGACGTCATCCGGCCGTGAGGTGGCGCTGAAGATCTATGTCGAACACGGCAAGGAACCGCGCGCGACTTATGCCATGGATGCGCTGAAGCGTTCGATGAAGTGGGACGAAGAGCGGTTCGGCCGCGAATACGATCTCGACATCTTCATGATCGTCGCCGTGTCGGACTTCAACATGGGAGCGATGGAAAACAAAGGCCTCAACGTCTTCAACGACAAGTATGTCCTGGCCGATCCCGAGACGGCGACCGATGCCGACTACGCCAATATCGAAGCCATCATCGCGCATGAATACTTCCACAACTGGACCGGCAATCGCATCACCTGCCGCGACTGGTTCCAGCTCTGCCTCAAGGAAGGCCTGACCGTCTATCGCGATCACGAATTTTCCGCCGATCAGCGCTCGCGTCCCGTCAAGCGGATTGCCGAAGTCCGTCACCTGAAGTCGGAGCAATTTCCGGAGGACGGTGGCCCGCTTGCCCATCCGGTTCGCCCGACGACATACCGTGAAATCAACAACTTCTATACGACAACAGTCTATGAGAAGGGCAGCGAGGTCACTCGCATGATCGCAACGCTGCTTGGCCGCGATCTGTTCAAGAAAGGCATGGATCTCTATTTCGATCGGCACGACGGACAGGCGGTGACGATCGAAGATTTCGTCAGTTGTTTCGAGGATGTCAGCGGCCGCGATCTCACGCAGTTTTCGCTGTGGTACCATCAGGCCGGCACGCCGCTCGTCACCGCATCGGGCGCTTATGATGCCAATGCCAAGACATTCACCCTGTCGCTCGAACAGATGGTGCCGGCAACGCCGGGCCAGACCGTCAAAAAGCCGATGCACATTCCGCTCCGCCTGGGCTTGCTCGCCGAAGACGGCGGTCCCATCACGCCGGCATCCGTGACCGGAGCAGAGCTGACCGACGACGTGCTGCACCTGACAAAGAAGGCGCAAACGGTGACGTTCCACGGCATTCCCTCGCGGCCGGTCCTCTCGCTCAATCGCAGCTTCTCGACGCCGATCAATCTGCAGTTCAGCCAGAGCACTGAGGATCTCGCATTGATCGCTCGCTATGAGACCGATCATTTCGCCCGCTGGCAGGCGCTGATCGATCTTGGCCTGCCCAACCTGTTGCAGGCGGCACGCGATGCGCGCCAGGGTGCCGACATAACATGCGGCTCGGCCTTCACCGACGCCTTGCTGGCTGCCGCAGCCGACGAAAGTCTGGAA
Source organism: Rhizobium tropici CIAT 899 (assembly GCF_000330885.1). Lineage (NCBI taxonomy): Bacteria > Pseudomonadati > Pseudomonadota > Alphaproteobacteria > Hyphomicrobiales > Rhizobiaceae > Martinezella > Martinezella tropici. Next base: position 1,125,276 of record NC_020059.1, on the reverse strand, counting down.
CCGGCCTTCCGCGCCCAGGCGCTCGCCTTGCCGAGTGAATCCGACATTGCCCGCGAGCTTGGCGGCAACAATGATCCTGATGCCATCCATGCAGCGCGCCAGACGATCATCAAGCGCATCGCCGAGGCCGGAAAGGACGTCTTCACCGTGCTTTATGATGGCATGCAGACGCCGGGACCGTTCAGCCCCGACGCGGCAAGCGCCGGCCGTCGCGCCCTGCGCAATGCGGCACTGGGCTATCTGTCGCAGCTGGATGAAACGCCGGCGAGGACTAAGGCCGCCTATGATGCGGCAAACAACATGACCGATCTCAGCGCCGCGCTGACCATTCTCGCCCAGCGGTTCCCCGACACGGCGGAGACGGCGGCGGCGCTTGCGCATTTCCGTGACCGCTTCGCGGACAATGCGCTCGTCATCGACAAATGGTTCGCCATTCAGGCGGCAATCCCAGGCGCTGTGGCGCTGGAGCGCATCCGGCTGCTCATGGAAACGCCGCTCTTCAAGCGCACCAATCCCAATCGCGTCCGCTCGCTTATCGGCACCTTTGTCTTTGCAAACCCCACTGGTTTCGGCCGGGCCGACGGCGCCGGATACAATTTCCTCGCCGACGAAATCCTCGAGATCGATCAGCGCAATCCGCAGCTTGCGGCCCGCATCCTGACCTCGATGCGCTCATGGCGGTTGCTCGAACCCGTGCGCGCAGATCACGCTCGCTCGGCGCTGACGCGGATCGAGCGCGCCGCCGGTCTTTCGACCGACGTGCGTGACATCGTCGAACGTATCCTCAAGGAGTGATTTCGATCACCCGGCGCACCGATTTCAAAGGCTGATTTGCATCGGCCTTTTCAGCTTCAACGAGTCCCGAACGCGTGCAACTTACCGCTGCGTGTGTAAAATATGCTGAAATCGCAGATGGTTAAGAAAGTTTTACCGCACCCTCTGGACAAGCCGAATCACGAATGATTCATTAAGGCAGATTCGGGCGAGCGGCGCAGCGAATCACACGAGGGACAAGGCTAAAGCGATGGTGGACGTGCGGCGGGCAACCGCGGCCGATGGACGGCTGCGTGTTAATTTCGACGGCCTGAAATCCTGGCATAGCGGCGTTACTGATCGAACCGGAGTGCGGATGGAGACGATTTCGCGTCGTTTTCCGCAGACGGAACATATTCTCAAGCGCATCATCCCGGTCCTCATCGTTTCCTTCCTGATGGTCGTTGCCGCCTCGCATTTCTTCGGCATGATCACGGAACATAGCCGCATGGCGGCTTCCGCCCGCCGAACGACCTCGCTTTCCATCGCAGCAGCAGCAGCAGCCTTTTCGAACGATGCCAGCCTATTCCAGGCTGGCGACCGTCGTGGCGCGGAGCGAAAACTCGCCTCCTACCTGCCGCAGGATCGGCTGGACAGCGGCGCCTTCGTCCTGCTCGTGCAGTCGAGCGGCCGTGTATTCGGTTCGTCGGCCGCCGGTTCCGGCTATATCGGCATGCTGATCTCCGATTTCTTTCCGGAAGTAACGGCCATCCGCAGTTTCGGCGATCATGCCGGCGTGATCGAAACCATGATCGGCGGCGAGCCCTATTATGCCGCGATTTCTCTGATCGGCGACAAGGGCGATTTCATTCTGTCGGCAGCCTCGATGGATGAGATCGAAAAGCTTTGGCGCGACGAGCTCACCCTCAACGTCACGCTCTTCGCCGGCATATCCTCCATCCTGCTCGTCATTCTCTACGCCTATTACACACAGGTAAAGCGCGCCCGGGATGCGGACGAAATCTTTCTCGAATCCAACCTGCGTGTCGAAACGGCGCTGTCGCGCGGCCGCTGCGGCCTCTGGGATTTCGATTTCACCAGTCGCCAGTTCTTCTGGTCGCGGTCGATGTACGATATGCTCGGGTTGCCGGTCGCCGACAAGCCGCTCGCCTTCACGGACGCGGCGCGGCTGATGCATCCGGATGATAGCAGTCTGCATATGCTTGCCCGCACCGTCACCCGCGGCAATGCCGGCCAGGTGGACCAGATCCTGCGCATCCGCCATGCCAAGGGACATTATGTCTGGATGCGCGCCCGCGCCCAGGTGATCCGGACCAATTCCGGCCGCGTCCACATGATCGGCATCGCCATGGACGTAACCGAACAGCATCGGCTGGCGCAGCGCTATGCAGAAGCCGATCAGCGCCTGGCCGACGCCATCGAATGCACTTCCGAAGCCTTCGTGCTGTGGGACAAGAACGAACGCCTGGTCATGTGCAACGCCCATTTCCAGCAGGCATACGGCCTGCCGGACAATGTGCTCGTGCCGGGTACCGAGCGCGCCGTCGTCAATGCCGCTGCCGCACGGCCGGTCATCGAGCGCCGTATCGTCGATCCCGGTCGCTCCAATCACTCGCAGACGACGGAAGTGCAGCTTGCCGACGAGCGCTGGCTGCAGATCAACGAGCGCCGCACCCGCGACGGCGGCCTCGTCTCGGTCGGCACCGATATTACCCAACTCAAGCGCAATCAGGAGCGGCTTCGCGAATCAGAACGCCGGCTTATGGCGACCATCAACGACCTCTCGGCATCGCGGCGGATTCTGGAAAAGCAGAAGGCGGAGCTTTCGACTGCCAACACCAATTATCTTGCGGAGAAGGAACGCGCCGAAGCCGCCAATAAGGCGAAATCAGAATTCCTCGCCAACATGTCGCATGAGCTGCGCACGCCGCTCAACGCCATTCTCGGCTTCTCGGAAATCCTGCAGGATCAGATGTTCGGTCCGCTCGGCTCGGCCCGCTACAATGAATATGCCAAGGACATTCACGACAGCGGCAAGCATCTGCTTAACGTCATCAACGACATCCTCGACATGTCGAAGATCGAAGCCGGGCATATGAAGCTCAGCTGCGAGCGGATCAATCTCGCGCCGCTCATCGAGGAATGCCTGCGGTTCACCCGCATTCCGGCGGCGCAGAAGAACATTCTCGTCGAACAGCGCATCTCTTCCGACATCAAGCTGAGCGCCGACCGTCGGGCGATGAAGCAGATCGTGCTCAACCTGCTTTCCAACGCGGTGAAATTCACCAATGACGGTGGCCGTATCTCGGTTCGCACGCGCAGGGTCGGGGATGCCGTCATGCTCGTCATCGCCGATACAGGCATCGGCATTCCGAAATCGGCGATGAGCAAGATCGGCCAGCCCTTCGAACAGGTGCAGAGCCAATATGCGAAGAGCAAGGGAGGCTCCGGCCTGGGACTCGCCATTTCCAGATCGCTCACCGCCTTACATCACGGCCGCATGCGCATCCGCTCCCGCGAGGGCATAGGCACCATGATCGCAATCCGCATCCCGGATCAGAGCTGATCAGCTGCCGACCGTTGCCTGGAATACCTTCCGCACCGCTTTCGACAGGCGCTTCAGCTCGGCTTCCAGCGTGCGGAGATCCGGACAATCTCCGGCGCGGCAGACCAGTTCGATCAGGCCGGAAGGCGTGTTTTTCGGATCGAACGTACCGTCGATGCAAAGCCGGATGAGCTGCGATACTTCCGTGTAGAGCTGCAGAGCCTTGAGGCAGACGTCCAGATCGTTGCGGTCCATCAGGCTGCCGCCCAGCAATTTCAACGCCTCGGCCGTGCTAAGGCCGTTTGCATCGATGCCGACTCCACGGGCAGGCGCGATCAGGCGGAGATATTGCGCGATGAATTCGATATCGATCAGCCCGCCAGAGATAAGCTTCAGATCCCAAATGCTCTCCGGCGGCTTTTCCTGTTCGATCATGCCGCGCATCTCGCGAACATCCTTGGCGATTTTGGTTATATCTCTCTGCGCCGAGAGAACCTCGCCGATGATGCGCTCCGCATCGTTCACCAGTGCCTCGTCGCCGCAGATCAACCGCGCCCGCGAAAGCGCCATATGTTCCCAGGTCCAGGCTTCCTCGCGCTGGTACTTCTCGAAGGAGTTGATGCGCGTTGCGACCGGACCTTTGTTGCCGGAGGGCCGGAGGCGCATGTCGACCTCGTAGAGTACGCCCTCGGCCGTCGGCGCCGAAAGGGCCGCGATCAAGCGCTGCGTGATACGCGTGAAATAGCGCGTCGCATCCAGCGGTTTCGGGCCATCGGACTCGCCGGCCGTATCGTCGTAATCGTAAAGTAGGATGATATCGATGTCGGAACCGGCCGAGAGCTCGAAGCTGCCGAGCTTGCCCATGCCGACAACGGCGACGCGGCCGCCGGGATATTCGCCGTGTGCTGCCCGGATTTCCTTCATGACAGCATCCAGTGCCGCCTCGACGATGAGATCGGCAAGGTAGGTGAAGGCGCGGGCCGCCATCGTTCCGCCAATTGCGCCCGTCAGCAGGCGAATGCCGATCAGGAAGCGCTGTTCGGATGCGAAGATGCGCAGCAGATCGAGCGTCTCTTCATAATGTCTCGCCGGGGCCAGGAAGCTTTTCAGGCGTTCGGCGAGATAATCGCGCGTCGGCAGTTCGGCCATCAGCCTTGGATCCAGCATGCCGTCAAAGACATGCGGCTTGGCTGCGATGATTTCGGCAAGCCGCGGCGCCGACGACATGATGTTGACAATGAGCGAGAGAAGCGCCGGATTGGTTCCGAGCAACGAGAAGAGCTGGATGCCTGCCGGCAGGCCGGAAATAAAGCTGTCAAAGCGCAGCAAAGCCTTGTCGGCACGCTTGCTTTCGCCAAAGACGCGCAACAGCTCCGGCGTCAATTCCGTCAGCCGCTCGCGCGCTTCCACGGATTGCGTGGCGCGATACCGGCCGTAGTGCCAGGTGCGGATGACATTGGCGATGTCGGACGGTCGCTCGAAGCCGAGGCGCCGCAGCGTCTCCAGCGTATCCGGATCGTCGCCCTGGCCGGTGAAAACGAGGTTGCCGGTTTCGCTCGACAGCTTCGTTTCCTGTTCGAAGAGGCGCGCATAGCGGCGCTCAACCGTCTTCAATGTCGTCACCAGTGCTTCGGAGAAAGCCGACACATCGGCAAAGCCCATCATATAGGCGATGCGCCTCAGCTCGGCATCGGTTTCCGGCAGCAGATGCGTCTGCTCGTCCCGCACCATCTGGATACGATGCTCGACATCGCGCAGGAACCAGTAGGCCGAGGTCAGCTCGTCGCGGGTTTCCGCATCGATCCACTTCGCCTCGGTCAGTTCGGCAAGCGTCTGCTCCGTCGATCGGCTGCGCAAGGCCGGCATTCTCCCGCCGGCGATCAGCTGCTGCGTCTGCACGAAGAACTCGATCTCGCGAATGCCGCCGCGGCCGAGCTTGACGTTGTGACCTTTGACCGCGATCGCGCCATGTCCCTTATGCGCGTGGATCTGCCGCTTGATGGAGTGGATGTCCGATATCGCGGCATAATCCAGATATTTACGAAAGACGAAGGGCACGAGATCGCGGATGAAGGCCTGACCGGCGGCGATATCGCCGCCGACGGGCCGCGCCTTGATGAAGGCGGCGCGTTCCCAGTTCTGCCCCCTGCCCTCGTAATAGATCATCGCCGCATCCACAGGGATCGCGAGCGGCGTCGAGCCGGGATCGGGGCGCAAGCGAAGATCGGTGCGGAAGACATAGCCATCCGCCGTGCGCTCCTGCAGGATCCGCACCAGCCGCCGCATCAGCCGCGGGAAGATGTCGATGGCATCGTCGGGATCGGGAACGATGCCCGCGGTCTCATCGAAGAAGACGACCAGATCGATATCGGAGGAATAGTTCAGTTCTTCCGCTCCGAGCTTACCCATGCCGAGCACGATTAGGCCGGAATTCTCGCTCGGAGTGGCGGGATCGGGAACCGTGATCTTGCCGGCCTCATGCGACGACAGCAGCAGATGGTCGATGGCCGCTGAAATAGAGGCCTCGGCCAGCCGGCTCAGCCAACGGGTGGTCTGCTTGCCATCATAAATGCGAGCGAGATCGGCGAGTGCGATGAGAAAGGCAGCGCGGCGCTTGGCGATGCGCAGGCGGCTCATCACCTCGGATTCGGAAGGCGAAACTCCCCCGTCCTCCCCCGGCAGCCAGGCTTGCCGAGCTTCCCCAACCAATGCTTCGATCTGCGGCGACAGCGGCTTCTCGATGGCGGCAACCAGAAGAGACGGTTCGAGACTGGCAGTTTCCCGCAGATGAGGAGAGAGAGTAAGGGCAGCGACGACAAAATCCCGCAACGCGCTTTCGCCCGCTAGCAGATCGGCAATGACGGGCTCGTCTCCGGCGATCTGCTTGAGATCCGCCAGTACAGACTTCGTCTCCGTCTGGTTGAACGCCCGCAGCCGCCCGGCCGAAACCTCCCGCAGCAAATCGCTTTGCGTCGTCGTCATGCAGTTCTCCCCAACAGCAAGCGGATAGAACATGATGCCGAAAAGTGTGAGCGGTTTTCGGCCAGCATCATGCTCTACTTCTTTGACGCTGGAGCGGATTCAGATTTTAGGTCGTTTCGACCTAAAATCATCCGGCTCTAGCGCAGGATTAACCTATTGTTTCTGCATGGGGAAGATCATGGTGACCGTTAATCCCTTGGCGTCTGGATTTTCGGGATCGGTATCGGAAAGCTCCAGCCGGCCGCCATGCAGCTCCATTACGGCTTCCACCAGCGCCAGGCCAAGGCCGGTTCCCGGCTTGGAGCGGCTTTCGTCCAGCCGAAAGAAGCGTTTGACCACATCGGCACGCTGATGGGCAGGTATCCCCGGCCCATGATCGGCAACGGCGAGCGTCACCGCGTCGCTCGTGCGCGCCAGCTTAAACGTGATCGCCGGTTTTCCGTTGCAGCCCGACGCGTATTTAAGGGCATTGTCGATGAGATTGAACAGCGCCTGGCCGATCAGCTCGCGGTTTCCTTGCACCTCGACTTCCGGCTCTATCTCGGCGGTGAGCGCCAGACCCGCCTCTTCCGCCACCGGCTCGTAAAGTTCCGCCGTATCGGCAACGATGGAGGAAAGATCGACCGCAGTCATCTCGGCGGCCACGGAACCCGCCTCGACGCGGGAAATCATCAAAAGCGCGTTGAAGGTGCGGATCAGCTGATCGGATTCGCCGATAATGCCCTCAAGTGCCGTGCGGCGGCCCTCGCTATCGGCATTATCGAGCGCATCGGCCGCCTTGTTGCGCAGGCGCGTCAACGGGGTCTTGAGGTCATGGGCGATATTGTCGGAGACCTGCCGCAGCCCTTCGTTCAGCTTTTCGATGCGCTCGAGCATGGCATTCAGCGATGCCGACATCCGGTCGAACTCGTCGCCGGAACCGCCGACCGGCAGGCGCTGCGAGAGATCGCCCGCCATGATCTTGCGGCCAGCGTCCGTCATCCGGTCGATGCGCTTCAGCGCGTTCCGGCCGATACCGAACCAGATAACCAATGCGCCGAGCCCCATAATCGCCAGTGCCAGCATCAGCGCCTGACGCACCAGCACGCGGAAGCGCTCCGGCTCGCCGAGGTCGCGGCCGATGAGAATGCGCAAGCCATTGTCGAGAATGAAGATATTGGCAATTGCCAGATGACGCCGCTCCGGATCGTTGGAGGCGTCGGTGTAGCGCTCGTAGGAGAAGGGCAGCTCCGTCCAGCCGGCCTGCCCTAGCACACCGGGCTGTACGGAAGCGACGTTGCCGGCCAGGATATCGCCGGAAGGACCGGCAATGACATAGAGATTGGCACCCGGCTGGCGCGCGCGGCGCTCCATGGTGCGCAGAAGCAGGTTCAGGCCGCCAATGTCATAGGCACGCTTGACCTGGCTGACCTCCTGTTGAACGGCATCGCGGATCTGCCCCGTCAACAGCCGTTCGGACATGGCCGTGACGTAGAAGACCAGCGTCGCGGCGCAAAGCGAAAAAAGAAGAATGTAGAGGGCGGAAAGGCGGACTGCGGTGGACTTGAAGAGGACGCGGAAGCGACTCATCCCTCGTCCTTGATCATGTATCCGGCGCCACGAATGGTCTTCAGCAACGGCTGGCTGAAATCCTTCTCGATCTTGGAGCGCAGGCGCGAAACGTGGACGTCGATGACGTTCGTCTGCGGGTCGAAATGATAATCCCAGACATTTTCGAGCAGCATGGTGCGGGTGACGACCTGGCCTGCATTCTTCATCAGATATTCCAGCAGGCGGAACTCGCGCGGCTGCAGCAGGATTTCCTTGCCGCCACGGCGCACCTCATGCGAAAGGCGGTCCAGTTCCAGATCGCCGACGCGATAGAGGACGTCCTGCTCCGGCGTTCCCTTGCGGCGGCCGAGTACTTCGACACGGGCAAGAAGCTCGCTGAAGGCATAGGGCTTGGGCAGGTAGTCGTCGCCGCCGGCGCGCAGGCCGGTGACACGATCATCGACCTGGCCGAGCGCGGAAAGGATCAAAACCGGCGTATGCACGCCCTTGCGGCGCAATTCGCTGATGACCGACAGCCCGTCCCGACGCGGAAGCATGCGATCGATGATGGCGACATCATAGGTGTTCTCGGTGGCCATGAAGAGACCGCTCTCGCCGTCGCTCGCGTGATCGGCAACGATGCCGGCCTCGCGAAACGCCTTGGTAAGGTAAGCCGCCGCTTCAAGATCGTCTTCGATGATCAGAATCTTCATGTGAGCGACATTACCTGCCGACGCTGCCTCGGCACAACCAGAATCGGGAGAACTCACGGCATGTTGGCTAGCGGTTGTCATCTTTCACCTGCCTTGGAACCAGTCATTTGGCATGTTCTAAAAGGGAAAGCCGCACAAGCCGTGGCCTGCGCGGCTTTCCCAATGCATTTCATCCGTCTGAAGGATCAACCGGCGTTGATCGGCAAAGCAACGAAGCGGCTGCCGTCACCGGACTGAATCTGGAAGAGGGCGCGGGTACGACCGTCCTTCTTCGCCTGCTCGATGATCTTGGCAATATCGCCGGCGTTGGAGACCTGCTGATTGTTGACCGACGTGATCTTTTCGCCTTCCTTCACGCCCTTATCGGCGGCATCGGAGTCGGGATCGACGGCCGTGATCGCTACGCCCTTGCCATCATCGGAAGGGCCGACGGTAAGGCCAAGGTCAGCCAGCGCCTTCTCGGAGGACGGCTGCTGCGGCTGGCTCGGCTGCGAGTCGTCATTCGAGGCCTGGTTCTGATCGGCCGGAAGCGTGCCGAGCTCAACCGTGACCGACTGCGACTTGCCAGCGCGCCAGATAGAAACCTCGACCTTGGAGCCCGGCTGCATCGCGCCGATGCGGCGAGCGAGATCGCGCGGATCCTTGACCGGATCGCCATTCACGGCGGTGACGACGTCGCCGTTCTTGATGCCGGCCTTCTGGCCCGGCGAACCATCCTGCGGAGAAACCACGAGGGCACCGCTCGCCTCGGACAGACCGAGGGATTCGGCAATGTCCTTGGTGACGGGCTGGATCTGTACGCCGAGCCAGCCGCGCGAAACCGTGCCGGTCTTGATCAGGTCGGCAACGACATCCTTGGCCGTCGTTGCCGGGATCGCGAAGGCGATGCCGACGCTGCCGCCGGACTGCGAGAAGATGGCGGTATTGATGCCGACCACCTGGCCGTTGAGGTTGAAGGTCGGACCACCCGAGTTGCCCTTGTTCACCGGTGCATCGATTTGGATGTAATCGTCATAGGGACCGGAATGGATATCGCGGCCCCGGGCCGAAACGATACCCGCGGTCACGGTGCCACCGAGGCCGAATGGGTTACCGACGGCAACGACCCAGTCACCGACGCGAACCTTGGAGTCATCGGCCCAGCCGACATAGGTGAACTTCTTGCCTTTGGGATCGACCTTGAGGACAGCGAGATCGGTACGGCTATCCTTGCCGACGAGCTTGGCGTCGAGTTCGGTGCCGTCGTTGAGGACGACGACGAAAGCTGCACCATCGGAAACGACATGGTTGTTGGTGACGATGTAGCCATCTTCCGAAACGAAGAAGCCGGACCCTTGAGCGACCGGGCGCAGGTGGCCCTTGTCGTCGGAATTCTTCTGCTGGTTCTGGCCGTGCTGCTGGCCGCGGCCCTGCTGCTGCTCGAACTGGCGGAAGAACTTCTTCAGCGGGTGATCGTCCGGAAGGTCATCGAAGCCGCGGCCGAGACCGAAAGAATCATCCTCGTCGGCAACCGGGTTGACACGGGATTCGACGCGAACAGACACAACGGCCGGCGAAACGGCATCCACAACATTGGCGAAGCTCGGAACCTGCGGCGCCTGAACATTGACGGCATCGGCATAGGCACCGGTGACGACGGCCGGAACACCCGTTGCCAGGGCAGCGACAGCGAGGCCTGCGACGACGGAAGCCTTCATAGCCGTGCTGCGCGACAAGGTGTCCTTGATATTCCTGAACATATGCGAATTACCTTTTCGTTTCTCGTCAGATTTGCGCCGGGCGGAACCGGCTGTAGTGCATCATAATGAAGATATAGGACACGGCACCTTACAATGAACTGTCCGCCCCATGAAAAATTCGTAATGTAAGGTATCGATGCAACGTTATGACGAAAGACGACGGCCGCATCACTTGCCGAGGATATCTTTCAACTGCGCCTCTTCATCGGCGTTCAGAGAGCTGCCGGTGGGTTTGCCCGCGCGGCGGCGCGCGTAAACGGCAAGGGCCAATCCGCCTGTTACGAGGAGCGCGATCGGTGCTCCCCATAGAATGTACGTTTTTTCGCTCAGGCGCGGCTTGAGCAGCACAAACTCGCCGTAGCGGGAGACGATGTAATCGAGCACCTGCTGATCAGTGTCGCCATCGGTCAGGCGCTTGCGCACCAGCAAGCGCAGGTCCCGCGCGAGATCGGCATTGGAATCATCGATGGATTGATTCTGGCAGACCATGCAGCGCAGTTCGGCCGAGATCGTCCGCGCCCGCGCCTCCAAGGCCGGATCGGGCAAAACTTCATCCGGGTTGACCGCAAAGGCATTCATTGGCACCAGAACTGCAACAAGGCAAAGAACTAGCCGTATTGCGCCGCAAAAACTGCGGATTCCGGCAAAACGCGATGTCTGCCGACGGCCGGTCATTCGGCCGGCTCCATCGCCGGACGAGCCGCTTTCGCCTTGCGGCTCGGGGCGCCGACGCGCAGACGACGGTCGCTGAGCGACACGAAACCGCCGATCGCCATGATGAGCGTGCCCAGCCAGATGCAGAGAATGAACGGCTTCCACCAGATGCGCACGACCATGCCGCTATCCTTGCTGGTGTCGCCGACCGATACATAGAGTTGGTTGAGACCTAGCGTGAGAATGCCGGATTCCGTGGTCGCCGTGCGGCTTGCAGTGAAGACGCGCTTGGCGGACGACATTTCCGCAAAGGCAACCCCGCCACGGCTGACCGTGAAGTGGGCGCGATCCTCGGTGAAATTGGGGCCGACGCCGGGCTGCACGCCGTCAAAGCGCAGGCTGTAGCCGCCGAGCTCGGCCGTCTCGCCCGGCTTCATGCTGGTGATGTGTTCCGCCTCGAAGGTCGTCACCGCGACAATGCCGAGTACGGTGATGCCGAGACCCGCATGGGCAAGTGCGGTGCCGAAGGCCGAGCGCGGCAGCCCGCTCAGGCGACGCCAGGCAACACCCGCTGCCACCTTGCCGACGCCGGCGCGATACCAGAGATCGGCCAAAGCGCCGAAGACCAGGAAAAAGCCGGCGGCAAGGCCGAGAGCGGCCAATACCGGTCCGCCGTGCTTGATATAGAACAGAACAAGGCCGGCCAGGAAGGCCAGACCTGCCACGACGTAAAGCCTCTGCAGCGCGCCGAGCAGGTCGCCACGCTTCCAGGCGAGCAACGGGCCGAACGGCACGGCAACGAGGATCGGGGTCATCAATAGCCCGAACGTCATGTTGAAGAAGGGCGGGCCAACGGAAATCTTGTCACCGGTCAGTGTTTCAAGCGCCAGCGGATAGAGCGTACCGGTCAACACCGTGCCGCAGGCGACCGTGAGGATCAGGTTATTCAACACCAGCGCGCCCTCGCGCGAGATCGGTGCGAACAGTCCGCCGGCGGCAAGCTTCGGTGCTCGCAGCGCGAAAAGCGACAGAGCCCCGCCAATGAAGATCAGCAGAATACAGAGAATGAAGATACCGCGCGTCGGATCGCTGGCGAAGGAATGGACGGAGGTCAGCACGCCGGAACGGACGAGGAAGGTACCGAGCAGCGACAGCGAAAACGTCAGGATTGCCAGCAGCACCGTCCAGATCTTCAGGGTATCGCGCTTTTCCATGACAACAGCCGAATGCAGCAGCGCCGTGCCCGCAAGCCAGGGCATGAAGGAGGCGTTTTCCACCGGATCCCAGAACCACCAGCCGCCCCAGCCGAGCTCGTAGTAGGCCCAATAGGAACCCATGGCGATGCCGAGCGTCAGGAAACTCCAAGCCGCCAGCGTCCACGGACGGACCCAGCGCGCCCAGGCGGCATCAATGCGGCCTTCCAGCAATGCGGCGACGGCGAAAGAGAAGCAGACGGAAAAGCCGACATAGCCGAGGTAGAGCAAGGGCGGATGGATCGCCAGACCGATATCCTGCAGCACGGGATTAAGATCCTTGCCCTCCGCCGGCGCCGGATTGAGGCGGATGAAGGGGTTGGAGGTCAGCAGGATGAAGACCAGGAAGGCCGACGATATCCACGATTGCACGGCCAGCACATTGGCGCGCAGCGCATCGGGCAGATTGCGCCCGAACAGCGCGACAAGCGCGCTGAACAGCGTGAGGATCAACAACCAGAGCATCATCGATCCCTCGTGATTGCCCCATACGCCGGAGATCTTGAAGACCAGCGGCATCAGCGAATGGGAGTTGGCCCAGACGTTGAGAACAGAGAAATCGGAGGCGACATAGGCATAGGTCAGCACGCCGAAAGAAAAGGCGACCAGCAGGAACATGACGATCGCGCCGACGGGGGCGATATCCATCATCGACACGTCGCCGCGCCTGGCGCCGATCACGGGAAGGATGGAGACGATGAGCGCGGTGGCGAGCGCCAGCACGAGGGCATAATGTCCAAGCTCGATGATCATCGGGTGGCCTCCTCGCCCTTCCACACGCCATCGGCCTTCAGCTTATCGGCAACCTGCTTCGGCATATAGCGCTCATCATGCTTGGCGAGCACGCTGTCGGCAATGAAAACGTCGCTGCCCGGTTCGAACCTGCCTTCGGTCACCACACCCTGCCCTTCGCGGAAGAGATCCGGCAGAATGCCGTCATACTTGACCTTGATCGTGTCGGTGCCGTCCGTGACGGAGAACTGCACTTGCGTACCCTGGCCACGCACGATCGATCCCTCGCCGACAAGCCCGCCGAGGCGGATCAGCGTCCCGGCATTGACCGGCGTCTTGGCGAGATCCGCCGGCATATAGAAGTAGGCGACCGACTGGCTGAAGGCGAACAGCACGAGCAGCACGGCAACGGCGATGAAACCCATGCCGCCCGCGATCACGGCAAGACGTTTTTGCTTGCGGGTCATTGCTGCTTCACCTCCGTCGGCAGTCCCAATTCCTTTGCCAGCGCCAGAAGCTGCTGGCCCTCCCCGCCATCGGCCGGAAAGGCCGCGAGACCACGCTTCAATGCATCCGCTGCGCGCTCCCGATCATTCAGCACCGCATAGGAGCGGATCAGCCGCATCCAGCCCTCGAAATTCTTGGGATCTTCCTTGAGCTTGGCATCGAGGCTGTCGACCATGCCGCGGATCATCTGCTGGCGGTCGCCGCTGCTCAGCGCATTGGCCGCAGCGACGTCCTCCGCCGTCGGATTGCCAGGGGCCTTGTCGTTCGCCGATACCATCGGCTGGCCGCCATTCTTGACGATGTGTTGATCAACGACGGCAAGCCAGGGCGCGTCAGGCGGCGATTGCTTGGCGAGAGCCTCGAAGGCGGTCTTCGCATCGGCAGCCTTGCCCTCCTGCTCCAGCGCGAGCGCCAGATAGAAAAGCGTGCGCGGATTGGCGGCATCGAGCGCAAGCGATTGCTGCAGCACGCCCCGCGCCTCCGCCGTTACTATGCCATTGGCCTTGACGACCAGCACCTCGCCCAGATCGCCAAGCCGGGCCGCATTCGGCCCCAACAGACGGATGACATTGCGATAGGCAAGCTCCGCATCGCCGACACGATTGGTCTTGAAATAGATGGGTGCCAGGACTTCCCAGCCCTTGGCGTCATCTGGGTTCTTGGCCAGATGCTGCTCGATCTTGACGATCGAGATGGCGAGATCGTTTCCTGGCTTCTCCAGCCGCGCTTCCAGCGGCTGCGCCGGCAGGCCGGGATCGCCGTTGACAAGATAAAGACAGAGACCAACGGCCGGAAGAAGGACGATGATGAATGCCTGAGCAAGACGATAGCTGCCATGTGCCGGCGATTTCGCGGCCGTCTTCTCATCCTTGGCGGCAGCGATGAGGCGCCGTCCTATTTCGGCGCGGGCATAACCTGCCTCCTGTGCGGAGATGAGGCCGCCGGCAAGATCGCGCTCCAGTTCACCAAGCTGATCGCGGTAGACCTCGGCCTCTCCGGAACGACGATCCTCCGCCTCCTTCGCACCACGCAGAAGAGGATAGAGCAGCACAGCGCCGACAACCGCCGTAAGAACGGCCACGAGAATCCAGAACAGCATAGACGCCCAATACTTTAACGGGGCGCTTATTCCAACCGCGAAAGGCCATCTGACGAAGATTTGAGGCGTTTGGCCGCGCCTTTCAGTGCAGACGCCTATTCAAGCGGCGTCCAGGTGCCGTCGTCATTGCGGCAGGCCGCGCCCCTCGCCGTCGTCGGCTTACCGTCGACGGTGACGGTATGCGTATATTGCCGGCAATTCTGCGAGCCGACCTGATAGGGCGCGGCGGGAACAACCTCCCCGCTTGCATTCCTGCCCTTCCATGCCACGGGTTGGCCGAGAGGCGAGGTCTCAAGCGCCCGATATTCAGCCTCCAGCGCGCGCTGCTTGTCGCTGTCGCTGAGCTTGATGCCGGTGCGCTCGACGATGCCACCATCAAGAGCATTGATGAAGGTCGCAGAGGCCGGAGGCTTCGCAGACGAAAACAGGCTCTTGCCGCCTCCCAAGCTGCTCGTGGTCGAGCAACCAGAAAGCGCGAGTGCGGCGAAAAGAGAGGGGACGACCAGGAAAAAGGTACGAAGCTTCATACAACCGAACCAGTATCAAAAAGCAAAACCAATAGGTACTGCGCTGCGGCATCATC
The DNA here is from genome assembly GCF_000330885.1 of Rhizobium tropici CIAT 899. Taxonomy (NCBI): domain Bacteria; kingdom Pseudomonadati; phylum Pseudomonadota; class Alphaproteobacteria; order Hyphomicrobiales; family Rhizobiaceae; genus Martinezella; species Martinezella tropici. The sequence goes on along the minus strand of NC_020059.1, from coordinate 1,110,165 downwards.
ATGACCCACAACGTCTTTTGGCATCATGCCGTTCCTCACGCAACATCCTTCATCAGGCCCGGCAAAATTAGGCTCGCCCGAAGCCCGCCCCAGCTACCCCGGGAGAGTTCGAAACGGCCTTGATATTCGTTGGTGATCTCGCTGACGATCGATAGGCCGAGACCGGTGCCGGGCTTGCTTTCATCCAGCCTGCGCCCGCGCTTCATGGCTTCGCGGATCTGATCCGGCTCCAGTCCCGGGCCATCGTCCTCAACCACCAGTTCCACCCAATGGCGCCGCGCCGGATCGATGCCCTTGACCTCCGCCGGCGCCTCGTTTGCAACCAGACGCACCTTGTGCTCGGCAAAGCGGGCGGCATTTTCGAGGAGATTGCCGACCGTCTCCTCGAGATCCTGCTGCTCCATAGCGAGTGCCAGATTGGGCGAGACGGAGAGTTCGAATTCCTTGTCGGCGTTCAGCCGCCGCATGACACGGACCAGTCGCTCCAGCGCCGGTTCGGCCTCGGTGCGCGCCAGCACGGATTCGCGCTGGGCGGCGATACGGGCCCGGTTGAGATAGGATTGCACCTGCCCCTGCATCGCCTCGGCCTGGTTCTTCACCAGATCGCCATGCGAGCGCTCCAGGACGCGGGATTCGTTGAGCAGCACCGCAATCGGCGTTTTCAGCGAGTGCGCGAGATTGCCGACCTGCATGCGGGCGCGCTCGACGATACGCCGGTTGCTATCGATCAGCGCGTTGATCTCATTGGCAAGCGGCAGGATTTCACGGGGAAAATCACCTTGCAGGCGCTCGCTTTCACCGGCGCGGATGCGCTCCAGCGCGGCGCGCGCCTTGTCGAGCGGTTTCAGGCCGTAGAGAATGGCGAGCGCGTTGACGATCAAGCTTCCGACGCCGAAGCCGACGAGTGCGAAGTAGAGGCTGTGGGAGAAATTGCGCACGTCGTCCTCGACCACGGCGACATTGCCGGTCACACGGAAGCGTGCGGCGCGGCCGTCCGTGTCGAGCACGACTTCGGTTTCGGCTACCTGGACGCGGTTTCCGAAGGCATCGGTGACGATGTAATAGCGTTCGTAATTCTTGTCGAAGGGCGCTTCCAGCACGGAGAGAACAGGCAGGTTCGATGCGCCGAGCGACGGCGAGACCAGGGGCGTGGCCGTATAGGTGCCAAGCGGCTCGACCATCCAGTACCAGCCGGTCTTCGGCTGGGCAAAACGCAAATCACCGAGCTGTGGGCTGCCTGACAATGTGCCCTGGTCGCCGATCGTCACCGAGTTGATGACGTTATAGAGCTGCGCGCGTAACAGGTCCTGGAAACCGCGCTCGGCGCTCTTGCGATAGATATTCGAGATGACGAGGCCGATCACCACCAGCGCCACGGCGGACCAAAGCGTGGTCAGCAGCAGGACGCGAGCGGTGAGCGACTTAATTCGCATTGGTCGGAGCTTGGATTCGGTAACCAAGGCCGCGGACCGTTTCGATCAGGTCGACACCCATCTTCTTGCGCAGGCGCCCGACAAATACCTCGATCGTATTGGAATCCCGGTCGAAATCCTGATCATACATGTGCTCGACCAGCTCGGTGCGTGAGACAACCTCACCCTTGTGATGCATGAGATAGGCAAGCAGGCGATATTCGTGCGAGGTGAGCTTTAGCGGCTTGCCGTCGACAGTTGCCTTCGAGCTCTTGGTGTCGAGCCGCACCGGACCGCAGACGATTTCCGAAGAAGCATGGCCGGCGGCGCGGCGGATGAGAGCACGGATGCGGGCGAGCACTTCCTCGACATGGAAAGGCTTGGCGACGTAGTCGTCGGCGCCGGCGTCGATGCCTGCCACCTTGTCGCTCCAGCGGTCGCGGGCAGTCAAGAGGAGCACCGGTACGGTGCGTCCGGCGCCGCGCCATTTCTCAAGCACTGTGATGCCATCCATTTCAGGCAAGCCGATATCGAGGATGATCGCATCGTAAGGCTCGGTATCGCCGAGGAAATGCCCTTCCTCGCCATCAAAGGCCGTATCGACCACATAGCCTGCCTCCTTCAAGGCCTCGGCAAGCTGACGGTTCAAGTTGATATCGTCTTCGACTATGAGAATGCGCATCTCTAAATCCAATTTCCCCGGTTCGAGAAACAGTACCGCAAATCGTGGTGCAGTGGAATCACGGAAACAATAAGATTTCGTGTAAGATTCAAGGCTTTAGGTTGGCACCAAAACGCGCGGGGATCACATCGGCACCTTCATCGTCACCTTGCGCGGACGCTGGCCGTTGCCCTGCACAAGGACGGTGATGATGCAGCTGTCGCCGGATGGTTGTACCGAGAGAAGCTGGCCGCCGGTCTTGGCGACGACCTCGTCAGCGGCCTCACTGCAATCGCTGTTGGCGCGCGCGACCAGGGTCGACGTCGGCGCTGGCGCCGGCAGAACAGACGAGCCGGCCAGAACGAGGGCCGCTGCTGCTATGCTTGAAAATGAGGCCATGCTTCGGACTTCCCACAGGGATATGAACTTGGCCGATTATTTACCCAAACACGTCTGAATGGCAAATGAATGGGCTGTAATTTTTCGGCCCGCCATGCGTGGGGGCCACCTGATTGATGCTCTAACCATTTGAAATTATTGAATACGAATCTGCCGTAGCGTGACAACGGCAACCGGCTGTCGTTCCGAAGCGCCGCATCCGTACAATCTATCGGCGATCTGCGTGACTCGATACGTATCCGCGTTCGCAGGCGCCACACGCCCTGAGCCGAAGGCTTAGCCATTTTTAATCATTCTTGCTTATCATCGGTTCATAGAGGCGGGATGAAACGTCGCCTTTCGTGGCCAATGCAACCGGCCTGCAAGCGTCTTATCGACATAAGGCGTGGCGATTTCCTTGAGTCCTTTGAATCGCTTGCCGCGAATTCTTCTCAAGTTGAATCCGGAGCTTCAAAAGTTGATTCAAGAACCTCAAGCCGAGAATCCGGTTGCCGACAATCCGATTCCGCTCGCGTGCTCAATCCATTGAAAGGGCTGGCGGGAAATGGTTCTGCGGAGCCAGACGTTCAGAAAGGTTCACGGGCGGCCGTCACCGTCTCATAGTCTGCTGCAATGCGCATTTCGCGCAGTGGACGAACGCGCTCGATGGAGCGCTGGTAATTCGGATGGGCCTTGTAAGCCGCCAATGCCGCCTCGTCGTCAAATTCGCCGTAAACCACCAGATCGACTTCGGTTCCGAGCTGATCGGTCTTGACGTTGGTGCCGATCTCCAAAAGCCGCGCATGCGGAATGGCCGTGAGGATCGAGAGGCCGGAACGGACCTCCTCAAGCTTGGCGCGATCGGGAACGGTGAAGAAGACGATATGGCGGATCACGCGGCGGCTCCTTGTGCATATGCGGGGGCATCGCGCGATACCATGCGTGTGGGTGCAATTCAATAAACAGGCCCCTTCGCTTCGCGAACCGTTTCGTCGCAGGTCACGCAGGCGCCCATTATTTACGGTATGGCGGCGCAGCGTGTTATCATCGCGGCCATGACCGACGAGGACCTTCTATCCCTTGCCCTTGACCTGCCGGAGGCAGCAGAGAGCTCACACTTCGGAACCCGCGACTTTCGCGTGCGGGGCAAGATCTTCATGACACTTCGGGGACCGGATTTCTGCGTCGTCAAGTTGACGCCGGACCAGCAGCAGATGGCTTCGACCATCATGCCTGAATATGTCGCCGCCGTGCCCGGCAGCTGGGGCCTGAAAGGGTGGACGCGACTTTTCCATCGCGATGCCGGAAACGAGGAAGTCAGAAGGCTGGTGCGCCAGGCCTGGCGGAATACAGCGCCGAAATCTATGGCTTTGCCGGAGGATTAGGCATCATGTCGTCCTCGACGGTCAGCGGCCAGTCGACAACATAATCCTCGAAATCATCGAGAGCGACATCGTTTTCGCTGATGGTGCGCCCTTGGGCAGAGACACCCGCTATATGCACCGTTTCCGGATCGCCCGAGATCAGCGGATGCCACCAATAGAGATCGCGGCTCTCGTCGACGAGGCGGTAGGCGCAGGTGGGCGGCAGCCATTGCAGCTCCGGCACTTTCTCGGGCGTCAGCTGCACGCAATCCGGCACGAAATCCCAGCGGTTCGGATAGCTGGTGCAACGACAGCTTTCGCCATCCATCAGCTTGCAGCGGATCGAGGTGAAATAGACGTCGCCGCTATCCCACTCCTCGAGCTTGTTGAGACAACAGAGGCCACAGCCGTCGCAAAGGCTCTCCCATTCCGACGAAGTCATCTCCGCCAGGGTCTTGCTTTTCCAGAAGGGCACTTCGTCTGTCATCGTCATCGTCCTCGCCACCCGAAAGGAATTCGGGCTGCGGCATGCATGTCTCTTGTTCTTTTCTCTAAATCAACCAATTATTCAATTAGCCGTTCTATGAGATAATGGGCTTTGCGTGTGCCACAAGGAGACACGCGGCAGTAATGTGGTCGGGAAGTAGAGCGTGGAAGACCCATCCAATCCAGAAAACGGGCCGAATAGGGAGCCCGAGACGCCTAGGGATAACGGGGCCGAAAAGCCACGGCGTCGAAAGCGCTATTTCTTCTTGCGCCTCGATTCATGGATCGATTCCACTTTATGGAATGCCGGCTTCGGTCTCGCCCAGGCATGGGAGGAGATCACCATCTTCTTCCGCCGCTTCCGCGTTCGCGGCTGGAAACGTATCTTTTTCGAATTGCTCGGTGAGGGCTTGACGCTGGGAACAGCCGGTTCCGTCGTCATGCTGATGCTCGCCATGCCGGCCTTCGAAGCGACGCAGGGGGATTGGCGCAACCGCGGCAATTTCGCCGTCACCTTCCTCGACCGCTACGGCAATGTCATCGGCCATCGCGGCATCATTCACGAGAATTCCGTGCCGGTCGACCAGCTGCCGGATTATTTCATCAAGGCGGTGCTGGCGACCGAGGACCGGCGCTTCTTCGACCATTTCGGCATCGATGTGATCGGCCTGTTCCGCGCGGTCACCGTCAATGCGCAAGCCGGTGGTGTCGTCCAAGGCGGTTCGACGCTGACGCAGCAGCTTGCCAAGAACATCTTCCTCAGCAACGAGCGCTCCATCGAACGCAAGGTCAAGGAAGCCTTCCTGGCGATCTGGCTCGAGGCCAATCTCTCCAAGAAGGAGATCCTGAGCCTCTATCTCGACCGCACCTATATGGGCGGCGGCACCTTCGGCGCAGCGGCGGCGGCGCAATTCTATTTCGGCAAGAGCATTACCGACGTCAATCTGGCCGAAGCCGCGATGCTCGCCGGCCTCTTCAAGGCGCCGGCGAAATATGCGCCGCATGTCAATCTACCGGCAGCGCGTGCCCGCGCCAACGACGTGCTGTCCAATCTCGTGCAGAGCGGGCTGATGACCGAGGGACAGGTCGTCGCCGCGCGGCGCAACCCGGCTTCGGTGGTCGACCGCGCCCAGATCGAATCCCCGGATTATTTCCTCGATTGGGCCTTCGATGAGGTGCAGCGGCTTGCTACGCGCTTTCCCGAGCGCTCGCTGATCGTGCGTACGACCATCGATATGGGACTACAGAAGGCGGCAGAAGATTCGGTTCAATCCAGTCTGATGGAGTTCGGCGAGCGCTATAAGGCCAAACAGGGCGCTTCCGTCGTCATCGAAAACGGCGGCGCGCTGCGCGCCATGGTCGGCGGCAGCGATTACGGCGAAAGCCAGTTCAACCGCGCGACCAAGGCGCTGCGCCAGCCCGGTTCATCCTTCAAGATCTATACCTACTCAGTGGCGATGGAGAATGGCATGACGCCGACATCCACCATCGTCGATGCGCCGATCAGCTGGGGCAACTGGAGCCCGCACAATTACGAGAACCGCTACGAAGGCAAGGTGACGCTCACCCAGGCGCTGACGCAGTCGATCAACACCATCCCCGTACGGCTCGCCAAGGAGAAATTCGGCATTCAGCCGATCCGCAACATGGCCAAGGCCATGGGGGTCGAGACGCCGATCCGCAACGACAAGACCATTCCGATCGGCACATCGGAAGTGACCGTTCTCGACCAGGCGACCGCCTATGCCGTCTTCCCGGCCAACGGCATGCAGTCGCGGCGTCACGGCATCGAGCAGATCACCGGCTATGACGGCAAGGTGCTCTACGATTTCAGTCACGACGAGTTCCCTGCAAAACGGGTTCTCAGCGAAAAAGCCACGTCCTACATGAACCAGATGCTGACGCAGGTTCCGGTGATCGGCACCGGCCGCAAGGCAGCTCTCGACAACGGCATCGTGGTTGGCGGCAAGACCGGTACCACGCAGGCCTATCGCGACGCCTGGTTCATCGGCTTTACGGGCAATTACACCTGCGCGGTCTGGTTCGGCAACGACGACTATACCTCCACCAACAATATGACGGGCGGCACCCTGCCGGCTATGACCTTCAAGAAGATCATGGATTACGCTAATCAGGGCATCGTGCTGAAGCCGATCCCGGGCATCGCCACGCCGTTCCCTGTACAGAAGCCGCAAACCGTTGCCGCCAAGAAGCCCGCCGACCCCGCCAGTGGCGGCCTGCCGCCATTGGTGCGTCCGCGCTCGCTTTCGGTCGACTCCACGAACATCCTGCGCGATATCGGCGAAAGGCTGAAAGCTGCAACACCACTCGGCGCGCAGAAGGTGGCGACGGCGGAGCATCGCAACACGACGGCGCCTGAATAACCGGTTTCCCCAGAAAATGCGCCGCGGCGCGACGCAGATAACAGTGGCAAACCCGCCGTCGAACCGAAGGACGACGGCCGGTGTTTTGCATGTCCGCTGCTATTCCCGATCTTCGCCATTGTTCTCAAGACAGCCGTAAATAGTGGCTTGCCCTTCCCCCTACCGCCAGAATCAGGAATAAATCGGCACTGATTTGTCACGAGGACGATCCCAGGGTGTTCCGAGTTCCCCTTCTTGTTGCGCTTTCGCTTGTCATCGCCTTTGGCGGCGGGATCGTGTTCACGCTTCTGGCGCTGGATGCCACCTCCGGCTTCGGCGCGATCAAGCTTGGCGCCTGGCAGGCTTTCCCCGAAATGCAGACAGCGGATGCGGACCCTTATGCGAAATCCCATAGAGCGCGTGCCGGGCGGCTGCTCTATGGCACCGCCGAAGGGCTTGTGTTTACCGCCTCCGACGACGATGGCGGCGCGAGATTGACGGCGAACTGTACCTACCGCATCAGCGGCCAGACGCCGCCGGCGAGACTATGGACCCTCTTCATCGCCGGCAATGACGGCCGGCCGATCGAGGATGGTGCCGGCCGCCCCTCCACCATCAATTCCTGGGTGGTGCTGCGCAAGCCGGATTCGACCTTCAACATCACCGTTTCATCCTCAGCCCAGGCGGGCAATTGGCTCGCCTTGCCCCCGTCTGGCAATTTCCGTCTGGTATGGACGCTCCTGGATTCGCCGGCAGCCAGCAATTCCGGCCTGATCGATCTTGGCATGCCGAAACTCGAGAAGATCGGGTGCGGCAATGTTTAGATTCGTCTTCGCGATCCTGACCGGCCTATTCGGTGCGGTACTACTGCATATCATCATCATTCTGTCGCTGCCGCACTTCTCCGATCGTGACGCCTATACGCGTGTGTCGGACGAAGGCGACGAGAACCATTTCTATATGCTCGACAACAAGGACGATGACGCGGGACTTTCCAATACCGATCCCTACATCCGCACCGCCGTCTGCGCCTTCGACATTGAGGACATGCCCGTTCATTTGACAGCGAAGGGCAAGGTGCCGTTCTGGTCGCTTGCCATCTATGACGCCGCATCCAATGAAGTGTTCAGCATGAGCGACCGCACATCGGTCGGCGGAGCGCTCGACCTGCTGCTTGCATCCCCCGTTCAGCTGACAGGCATACGCAAGGCACTACCGCCCGCCCTTGCCCAATCGATCCTGGTGGAAGTGCCGCGCGCTCAGGGTTATGCGGTGCTGCGCACGATGGCGCCGCAGGCAAGCTTCGACGATGCGGCGCGGGAATTTCTCTCACAGGCCGGGTGCGACGAATTCGACAATGGCTGAGATATTCCTGGGGCTGAGATATTCCTGGGGCTGAGATATTCCTGGGGCTGAGATATTGCTGGAACCGCAGGCCGCCAATTAAGCGGCTGGAGCTAGGTTGATCCGGGATAGCTGGCGGTATGAGCGCGGAACAGCTGATTGCGGCCGCAGGCGACAAGTGCGCGCGAATGCGCTGCGCACTTGCTCGCTTGAAGTGATTATTTCCCTTTTGCCCGCTTCGGTCCCGCGCCGGGACGATGCGTTGGCGTATCAAGATGTTCGTAACGCACGCCGGTGAACAAAAGTATTCTCGCCTCCACCGGTTCCTTCTGGGCGCGCGGCGGCAGACGCAAACGCCAATCCGAAAGAGATATGATCTTTGCCATTCTCGTCTCCATTAACGTCTCGAGACGGATGAACCTGCGACTGGATTTCACCCTGCCCGCCGCTGAAGCGGGCTAGCGCTTCCCTCCATCCAGCCTCTCTGCTAGGGGCTTCGATAGAGGCATCTACGCCTTCTCACGGCATTTCCCTTACACCGTGGCATGAGCACCGATTTTTGGCTCCCATGCTTTCTTTACACTCGATCACATTCTGCCAATGGCTGCTGCCAATCGGAATTCATACATATCGCAGTTAACAGAATGCTAATTCTCGTCGCGTGGCATTTCCGATATCGTTCGTCATACCCTATTAACGCTCCGGCGGCAGCTTTGGTTTCATCACCATCGGAAAAATTCCAACTGCCGGCTTTCCTATAAAATCTAATAATATTATATACTTAACTGCGATTATGAGCTTCCACGCAAACAGAGCGGGAGGCATCGCGTTGCAGAAAAGCGTCACACAAATATTATTTGCGCTCACGAAAAATTAACGTAATGTAAGAATTGAAATTCGAGGGCAATCAATGTTTGCGACGGGCAGTTCCGTCTTTTCACCGGAGGATGTCACGGTCCTGCGTAATGCGCTGGACGGGTGGTGCCTGGAAAAGCGGATCGATATTAAGAGTACGGAAGCCCAGTTCGCGGCCACGGCGGCAATCGGCCTTTTCCAATCCGGCTACAACACCTCGGAGAAGCTGCTCGCGGCCTTGCGCGAGCATAAGGGCATCTAAAGAATCCCATCGGCATCAAGAGGCCGGATCTCCGCTTTTGCAGCGGGTGACGTCGCTTTTGACTATCTCCGCAACGGACGCACCCATAGGTTGAATCTACCTATGGACGCCTACGCCGAGAAAGGTTTTCCACAGGCCCGCTTGCGCCCCAAACTGCCGTCCATACGGACAAAATGCCGCTGCACCCCTCGCGCAAGCTTAACGCGCAATTTTTATTCGGATTTTAATAAAGTTTTCACGAACCATTAACCCTGCCGGCCTTAGTCTTTCGCGAAAGCCAGATAAGGACGACCGTGTCCATACCCGTTTCGACAGTCATCGCCGAGGATGTCCTCTTTATCAAAAGAGTCGTCCGGTTCGACTGGAGTGAATTGAAGCGGAAGCCATGGTCGATCTTGGGGCTCCCTGCTTTTTTGTTCGGCGTATCAGTATGGGTGTTGGCGTGCGTGATCGGTTTCGAGACCTTGAAGAGCCTGCGACTGTCCGCAAGAAGGACGTGGTTCTGATGGCGACGATCACCAGCTTCGAGGGCATGGGCCATCCGTCCAAATCGGAGCTTCGACAGTTCGCCGAGCTTTTCACCCCCGTTTTCCAGGCATCCTCCGATGAAGCGAAGCGACAGGCCGTTGCCGCCCTTTCCCAATGCGAAACGGTGCCGCAGGCCGTTGCCCTGTTCATCGGCTGTCAGCCGATCGCGATCGCCGCTCCCTTCCTGACAAGCTCGCAAGCGATCGATGACGAAACGCTTATCACCATTGCCCGCACGCAAGGGGCCGCCCACGCGCGCGCGATCGTCCGCCGCTCGTCCCTGTCCCCGAAAGTCATAGACGCGCTCGTGGGTCTGCACCAGGCCGAGCCGGAACGCGGTATGGCAGTGGCGGAGCAGCCAGTTGATATGGTTTCATCGCAGGCCCAGACGTCAGAAACCGAACGGCAATCGCGTGAGGAAATCCTGCGGCAGCAGATCAAACAGGCTGCGCGCCATCTGACCCGCGACGACAGCGACCGGCTCGGTCTGCGCAGCCTCAGCGAGACGCAGGAGGCACTCCTCGTCCGCTTCGCGCGCGAGCGCGATGCGGTGCAATTCGCAACGACGCTCGCCGACGCCCTCTCCTCGAGCTATTGGCTCGCCGAACGCATCCTGCTCGACACTTCGGGGCAACAACTCGCTGTCACGCTCGTCAGCCTCGGCATGGGTATCGCCGATGCCGTCTATTCGATCGAGCGCTTCTATCCGCACTTGGCCGAACGACACGGCAGCGTCAGCCGGGCATGGCTGGTGCTCGATGATATCGATGCGGAAGAAAGTCAGGCGCGCGTCGAGGCCTGGCGCCGCGCCGACAGCTACACCTACCTGCCACAGGAAAAACCTTCCCAGCGTCCTGCAACACCGCTGTTCGGGCCGAATTCGGCGTCCACGCGCGCGTTACGCGTGGCGAACCGTCGATAAGGACGGCTCAATCCAACGGATTGGCGCAGAAACCGGCCAAGGGGACGATATCGCCGATATCGTCCGTCTCAAGCTCGACGATCCATAAATCGGGATCGAACTTCAGCTCGCGATCAAGGGTTTCGCGGATTTCCTGCGGCTCCCTGCGGTCGACGCGGATTTCGAAAAGCCGCGTACCGCTCTCCTCCTCATCGAAGAGGCTCTGCGGTGCCGGCGCGTAAAGGGTCTCTAATCCGTCGCGGAAACGCTGGCGGATGAAGATCGCGCCTGCCTGCTCCTCGCCCTTGCGCTCCACGGCAGCAAAATCGCCCCTGGCGAACAGGCGGCGGACAAGAGCTGAAACAAAGATGTCGCTGCGCAATCTCATAGGGGAGCTATAGCGGCGGGGGGGCGCCAAGGCAATCGAAGCCATCCCCTACCCGATTGTACCAACTCGAGGGATAAGCGTTAGGACGATACGCTCAAAGCGCGCCGATATCCTGCAGCTTCTTGAGGACCGCCATGTTCGGCTCCCCGGTCTCCGGCAAGCGATAGTGCTTCTGGAACCGCCGGATAGCTGCCTTCGTCTGCTCTCCGGCAACACCGTCGATGCTGACGTTGCTGTAGGCGATGTTGCTCAGGCCCTTCTGGATCTGCATGACCATATTGACCGTGTTGACCGCATCGCTCGGCGTCGCCTTGGCCGCGACGGCGCCGGTCTTAATGTTCTTTTCGGCATTCTGGATGGCGGCGGCAACCGGGTCGATCGCATCCGCCGTAGCGGAAATATTGACGGGGCGCGCGGCGGGAACAATAGCTGTCGTATTCGTTCTGTAGCTTGCAGCCTGGGCGTTGGCGGCATTGCTGGCCTTAAGGGCGGCGAGAAGTTCCGGCGTCGGCGTGCCGGTCTGTGAGAGGCCCGAGGCCTCCTGGAAGAAAAGGATAGCCGATGTCGTGCGCGATCCCGGCTTTCCATCAACCGCGCCGTCATAGAGGCCGTGTCGGATAAGTTCGCCCTGGATATCGGCAATGAGTTTCGACGGCGTGCTGGGCGATTGTGCTGCGACCTGGCCGGTTGACGACGGCGGGGCGAGATCGGACGCCGAATCCTGCCGCTCGATCCGGAAGGTGGTGACATTGCCGGCGTCGGCCTGCTGTGCGTGCAAAAAGGATCTGCGGCCGGGGATCTGATAGGGAGACGCCGGATCACGGGTCCGCAATATGGGCGATGGATGCGCGCCCGTCTGATACCAGAGCGCATTGGCGGTAACGAAACCGAAAACTCCGAAGAAGAGCGCAACGCCACCGGCAATGGCGGGATGACGGCCGACTGCACTGCCGATCAGAGCGGCGAGCGCACC